>JAFMBH010000021.1 GCA_017858735.1 Bacteroidota bacterium | reverse complement strand
AAACAAAATTATTTCAGAGAAAGAACCCTTTATTACGCTACTTTTCCTATTAGGGAACAAGCGGAAAAAGGATTTTGGGATTTTAATATGAAAGCGGTTTATTGCATAGGTATTTTAGACTTTACCTTTGACAACCAAAAATTAGACCCTGAATCCAACGAATTTAAACATACGATAAAGCTTAAGAATCAAAATGGAAAGACATTTTACGAGAAATTGACATTTATTTATTTTGAGATGCCAAATTTCCATAAGGGGGAAACTGAGTTGGAAACAAGATTAGATAAGTGGCTCTATTTTATCAAACATTTGGAGGATTTCCAGACTATCCCGCTAAGTATCAAAGACGAAGTGTTTAATCAGGCGTTTGAGAAGGCAGAACTTGCCAATTTGGGTTCTATAGAAATGGATAACTATGAGAAAAGTCTGAAAATATTTAGAGATTTGAATGGTGCCTTTGACACGGCCTTTGGTGATGGGAAATTGGAAGGAAAATTGGAAGGGAAATTGGAAGGGAAATTGGAAATAGCAAAATCACTAAAAGATATGGGCGTCTTAACAGCGACTATTATTGCTTCAACAGGTTTGACGAAGGAAGAAATTGAGAACCTTTAGAAATATAATTTTTTTTCTGATAGCTTGTAAATTGATTCAATCTTTATTTATTGATTGAAGGATCAAAATAAGCTACTATTTTTTGCTTGTACTGCTCGCTGAAATCTGATTTTATGATCATGGCGTGCTTTGCCAAGGGAACAGTCCATAGTTCAGATAAAACGGCAGAATTTTCATGAAATCTTTTGCCCATAACCGATGTTGCCCAATTATCAGTTTCAGCATAAATAAACAAAATAGATTTTAACCTTTTAGCTTCTTTAATCCGTTCAACCATATTTATTTTGCTTTTATATTTTGGCATAAATACATTAAATATTTTCAACGCCTTGTAGGCAAATGGGAAATGAATCCATAATTCATAGCGAAAACCGTCTTTCAAGCCAACAATCTGATCTTTATTGTTTTCAATACAGACTTTTTGAGCATTTAAACTATTTTCATTAAAGAATAAAACAAGAAATAGACCAAATACTATGTTTTTTCCTTTAAAAATAATTGTTTTTCTCAGGATATAATCCATATTTTTGGCTTAACAACCCCATTAATTCCCTTATTTTGACTTAAAAGTTTGCATATATTTCACCAAATCTAATACCTCGGATTCATCCAAAGGGTCAAATAAACCAATAGGCATCAACGAAGTTGGCTGTACTTCCCGCGATTGAATATCAGATTTATTAATGATAGCCGCTTCCTGTCCCACCATGCGCATAGTGAGTTGGCGCTCATTTTCACCTATTACATTACCTGAATAGGTGCGTCCATCGCGCGTTGTCACGACAACTAATTTATAATCTTCTTGTATTTCACCACTTGGATTCAGGACATTAAACAAAAGATAGTCCAGATTCCCCCGATTTGATCCTGTCAAATCAGGACCAATGTCACCACCTTTGCCATACATTTTGTGGCAACTGCCGCAAGCTACCTGATAAAGCACTTCCCCCCTTTTTGCATTAGCTGTTGCCAGGGTATTAGCAGTTATCATTTTCTGGTATTTGGAATAAGCTTTGGCGAGAGAAGGTTCTTGCTCGATAGGTCCCCAAACTTCAATAAATCCGCTGCCAACTACGCGCAATAACTGCCTGGCAGTATAAGCGGGTATGTCCTTTTTGGGCACTTTTTGCTCCTTTAAAGCTTGCGTCAAAAGCCAGCCATATAGAGGCCGGGAGGAAAGAGTTAGTATAGCTTGCTGCTTTTCTGCCGCATTAAAATCTTTGTATTTTGACAAAAGTAGTTTTCCCAATATTTCAGCATCGTAATTTGCGATAGCCTGAATAACCTCCATTCTTAAAGCTGGTTCATTGATTAAATTTGGTATCTCAGCCAGTAAAGCGTCTCCTTTTCGAACCGAAATATCCCGAATAGCTTGAATTCTGGTAACATTTGTCGCATTTTTATTTTTAAGCGTAGCCATTGATTTTTCAAGCACTTCCGTATCACCAAATCTTTGGGCAATCTGGTTAGCTAATTGTTCCGTTTTTCCTTTATTTCGTTTCAATTTCGCATAAACTGCTGGCCAGTTTTTGGGTGCTTTCAGATCAAACCGACCCTCCAGACCATCCCGCATTCCTTCCAAAATAAGGATTTGATTTTTAGACTTTTTACTGAGGGTAGCAAGCACCATTTCAGGCATATTGGCATCTATCAGTCGTCGTGAAATGTATTGTGAAATCAAAGGAATATTTGCATTATTAGCCAGGGTAATCGCTCTGTCAGGATTATTTTTCACCAATGGTTCCAAGCCAAACCAAAGCATTTTAGGTAGGTTATGATCCGATGCGTCTTCGCTGTGTAAAGCGAGTTTTTCTGCCAGATTCCAGGCAGCTTCTTTGTTGATTCGTTGCATCGCGGAAGCCAGATATAAGCGTACAACAGGTGAAGGATCTTCTTTTGCCAAGCGAATAAAGGCTAAAATCGCTTCATTTGAGGGTTTTTTGTCTTCACAGAGAAATTGAATGCCCCAGGCACGTATGTGTGCATCTTTATCGGACAAGGCTGCGAGGAGCTCATTTGAAGTAAATTGATTTGTAATATGCAAGGTCCACATCGCCCGAAGTCTATAATCTGCAGTAGTATTTTGCTTGTAAATGGCCTGTAAAGCATCAACGGCATTTTTATCTATTTTGCCTTTGTGTGCTCTATGTTGCAGGATTACTCTGGCGCGTCTTGCATGCCAATCACTCTGACTTTTTTGTAATTCCACCAATTGTTTATCCGTAAAAGTATTCAAATCGGCAAATCTGTTTTCAAAATTTTGTGCCAGTGACTTATCAGGCATTATTCTAAAAATACGGCCTGTTTCACCATTCAATACCTCCTTTCCACAAATATCAGCGTCATGCCAGTCTAATACATAAAGTCCGCCGTCAGGACCAACTTCCATACTAAAACCTACCCATTGTGCATTATTCGCCAGAAGTAATTCATCGCCATGTTTGGCGATAAAACCAGAGCCCTTTGGCTGTAAAATATCTGATAAGACGGCATGTTCGTGGATATTTGCCATAAAAATACGGCCTTTGTGTTCTGCTGGAAATGCGTCTGATTGATACACCCTGGCACCTCCATGTGCGGACCGATGGCTATGGTCGGCAATGGTTCGAATATCGCTATAAAAATAAGGATTAAAATGTTGTCCTCCCTGCCTGTGATAAATACCACCCGGAATCACGTGCCATAAATGCGGAATGACGCAAGCACTTATAAATAATTGTCCTTTGGCATCAAAATCAATGCCCCAGGGATTACTAAAACCATGAGCCACCACTTCAAATTTATCTTTTAAGGGATGATACCGCCATACACCTCCGTTGATATCCACGCCATCTCCTTCTAAAATATCTTCCGGAAAAGGGTCTTTATGTCTGTAAAGCCGTCCTTTCCCTTCGGGTTTGCGCACTTTTGAAGGGGTTGCAAAGCCTTGACAGCCGTACAACCAGCCATCGGGTCCCCAATGCAGGCTGTTTAACGTTTCATGTCTGTCGCGAATACCCCAACCAGTCAGACGGACTTCAATATCATTTTCGTCCGCTTTATCATCGTGGTTTTTATCGGGTACAAATAGTAAATTAGGCGGTGCGCCCAAATACAAGCCATCAAAACCAACGGCCATAGCTGCGGGGAAGGCGATACCTTCTAAAAACACCTTTTTTGAATCCGCTACACCATCGTGATTGGTATCTTCAATGATTAAAATACGGCTATTTCCTGCGTTTGAAAAACCGTGGCCCCGCGACTCATAATCACGGTTTTCTGCAATCCACAGGCGCCCTTTATCGTCCCAACAGAAAGCCATAGGTTGGGTAATCATGGGTTCAGCAGCCCAAACATTGACGTTGAATCCTTCTTTCATGGTCATATTTGCTGCGGCCTCTTCGGGGCTTAAAAATTTAGCATCTCTGCCCTCCTGTTGAGCAATCCCCCAAAGAGAGGCGGTATTGTACATGCCTTTATCTCCGGAAAAATCTCCCCAAAGATTATCCATTTCCATATTATTCAGGGTACCCGAATAGGCGATAACCTGATGCTGAAAAGTAGCTATCTGACCCTTTTTAATATACCAATCTCCTTGTTTTGCCTTCACAGGCCCAATCCCTAGTTGACCATCTACCCGCCAGGTAGTTGGAAATCCATCATTATCGGGATGATCAAAAAGGGCAATATGCCCCCAATCGTTTAAGCCATCAATAGCCATACCGACATCAACCCACTGAGCACGTTGAGCATCTGCTTTTTGGTTTATTTGACGGGCAGTATTCACAGCTTCCCCCTGAACACCCGCTTTCCACGGCATTCTTAAAAACAAACCACCATAATCAAATTCATTTATGGTAATATCTTCAATAGCTTCACCTTCCCATTCTAATGACAATACATGTTTATTGTCTTTATGAGAGAATGTCCAGGTCTGCGTTTCCTTTAAAATGGGCTTTTTATTCCCATCTAGCAGATTGTAAACGGTTTGCCATTGCAAATTATCGCCACTGGCTTTAAGGATAGTTGCCTCCACTTTTTGCCAGTAATCGCCTGTAGGATTATGAAAAAAATCGCGGCCTATTTGTGCTTGGATTTCAGCGGGTTTATCTTTCCGATAAAACCATTTATTTAAGCTATCTTTTTCTAAACCTGACCCATTTACTCTGGTAAAGCCCCAAAACAAACCGGTCTGGTGTTTATGATGCTCAGGACTATACTGCGTCAAAGAAACGTTGGTATTAGGCGCTAAAATAGGATGAATATAAGGTCTGAAATCAGCCTTTGCGTTTTGCACTACCACGGGTTTTAAAACACCCGATTGCCAAACTTCAATCTGATCACCATTTTGTTTTAAAGTAAATTTTAATGGACCAGGATCGAGTTTCTTAGAGGACTGACCAGATAAAAAATATAACACACAAAATAGCACGTAGAAAAGTCGGTGTAAGGGTAAGGAAATTTTCATTTTGTGTAGCTTGTTCATAGTAATGTTATTTTGAGGTGACGCCAACAGGTCGAGCTTCTTTTTTAATGGTTTGATCAAATGCTTCCAGTGCTTGTCTTAGCTCGTTGGCTATTTCAGGGTAATCATTGATAACATTTGTGCTTTCTGAAATATCCCTTTCTAAATGGTAGAGGGCTTCTGATTGCTGATAAGCTTCCGATTTACCATTTTTACCATCTTTACCGGCGATTGAAAGGGACTTATATTTAATAGGAATCATATATTTCCAATGTCCTTTACGGATAGCCGATAATTTTTCATCAGAGAAATAATAAAAATATCGGTTATCCAGCGTCTTAGTCATCTTTTTACCTTTAAGCGAAGGCAAAACATTGATTCCGTCAATCTTTTTTGTGGGCAAGGGCGTTCCAGTCATTTGACAAAGGGTAGGAACAATATCCATGCTGTTTATTAAATCATGATTTATTTTCCCTTTTGGGATAACTTTTGGGAAAGACATGATGCAGGGAACCCGGAAGCCACCTTCAAAAACATCAAATTTACCACCTCTCAGTTTGCCGGCACTGCCACCATGATTTCCGTAGGAAAGCCAGGGACCGTTATCAGAAGTGAAAATAATCAGTGTGTTATTCAAGACCCCTTTTTCCTCTAACGCCTTCATTATTTCTCCAACAGACCAGTCCACCTCTTCTATGACATCACCATACAATCCACCTTTAGATTTGCCTAAAAAGTCTTTTGAAGCAAATATGGGAATATGGGGCATGGTATGGGCTAAATACAGGAAAAAGGGTGATTTTCCCGCCTGTTCATTGATAAAATCGACGGAATATTCGGTGTATCGTTTGGTTAAAGTGGTTTGGTCGGCAGGAAATTCGACCACCTCATTATTTTTCATAAGCGGCGTCTGATGATTTTTATTATCCATTTTCACAGCGTCAAAATGTTGAATCATTTCTCTGGTCACGCCATTTCGCAACAGGATATTTTCCGCTAAAACCATGTCAGGCGCAATGGTCATATCATTGCTGTATGGCACGCCAAAATATTGATCAAAACCATGTTGGATTGGTAAAAACATTTTTTTATCCCCTAAATGCCATTTACCAGCCATCGACGTAGCATAGCCGTTTCCTTTAAGTAGCTCGGCAATCGTTTGTTCGTCAGGATGTAATCCGGTATTTCCCGGATTGTTTTTTCCCTCGGGAAATAGCACTTTTGGCAAACCAAGACGGTGAGGGTAACAGCCAGTCAACAAGGCAGAACGAGATGGGGTGCAAACGGAGGCAGCTACATGAAAATCAGTAAACTTCATGCCATTAGCTGCTAGTTTATCAATATTTGGCGTAGAAATGGTCTCCGATCCATAACAACTCAAATCGGCATAACCCATATCGTCCATAAAAATGAGTACGATATTAAGCTGTTGATTTGCTATTTGCTTTTTCGTTTGAAAAGAAGTAAAAACGAAAACGATAAGGACTGGTAAGAATAAATGTTTTATGGATTTCAGGCGCATTTTTGAATATTTTTTGCTGTATTCCCGGTCAGAATACAACGTAGGGTTAAATCAATGTTTGATTTCTATAAAAATAAGAATTTTCCCTTCAATATTTTAAAAATGGCCTGAGCATATTCATTCATTAAATTTTTATTAATATAAATGACTATACTGTTAAATTAAGAAAGGTTGAAGAATTTTAATTTTTTTATAGACCAACCCTTCAAAGGCAATCCATATATTTACTTAATAGAAAAACCCAGGGAAACCGGGAAATAATTACATTTACTATCTAACTAAGATTTTTAGCTTAGAAGACAAGAAAAAGGATATCCTTCCGGCAGCTTAATAATTATCACTTTTAACAGTTATTTGTTCCCAACAACCATGCGCTGTTTTTTTTACAAAATCCAGAGGGATTTGTTCATTAGGTGACAAAGGGCGGTCTGGAGGCACATATTGAAGGTAAGTTTCCGTGGAACGACAATAACGATGCATATCCACGTAGAAATTTGGATGTAAATCTTCACCATCTGAAGTATATCTTATGGCACAGTCTCTTACGCCATAGGTATTTGTAACCCTATCATTCCCATGATGTTGAATACCTATACTGTGTCCAATTTCATGAATTACCGTCGTTGTGAGTAGTTTTTCGGAAACGAACTGTCTATAATTTGGTGAAACACTTTTTAAACATAAGTAGTCTATAAGAGGTTTATTTACGGCTACCACATAATGACATTTAAGGGGTTGATCGAAATTGAGAGGTATGTTACAGAGCATCTTGGTAAACATAGGTGATTCCATGATATCGAAAATTTCCCCAAATATTTTCCTAATTTCCTTCAAACTACTCTTCTCATCCTGCTGGTTTTGAAAATCTTTTAGGTTGGGAGAACCAGCCCTCGCAATGCCAAGATTAAATTCTTCGCTTCCTTCGATTCCCTGAATGGCTAAATGCATACCATATTGTTTTGCATAAAAGTATTCCCCTGGCGTATTAAAATTAATCCATCGATGTTCAGGATCCATAGGGGAGGTGCGATTAAAATTAAATTGGTTCTCCAAAATATAATGCCAATTCAATTGTGCTGGATTTAATGTTGAATAATGATTTTTAAAAAGTTGATCCTGGTCATAAATAAAAACATCTTTATGATTTGGATCTGTGCGAATATGCCCTTTTTCCCAAACCGTATTTTTAGGATTAAATTGACTGTTATTAATCACATGAAAACCCCTATATTCCTCAAAAAGGGTATAACCATCCCCATTTCGGCGCTGGTTTAATGGATAAGCATCTTCGTCCCAGCTTGCCGTTAAGTTTGAAACACCTGTTTTATTCTCCCAGGCATCAGAAATAAGGTTAAAATTATCATCTTTAGGAATACGTACTACATTTCTATTATCAGGTTTAAATTTGGCAATTAGTGTTTTCCCACCTTCAAGATGCAAATAAACCTGCGCCTCCAAATTGGTAAATGCCGCAAAATCCATGCTAGTTAATGTAATTTTTGCATCCCCCTTTTGCCTTAGTGTTTTAGCTTTATCTGCATTCAAATATTCAAAATCTGACGCATCATTCATTTCAGAAAGAAAGAGGAAATCAGGTTCTGCATTTGGTGCATTCTTCAAAATTGGAAAATTATTGCAAATTCCCCGATATCTGCTTGTATTACTTAGCTGAAAATAAGTCTGGTATTGGTCAGAAGGTATTTGCTTCTTAGTTTTTGTTTCATAAACAGTGACCTTAAATGCTATGGAATTTCCCCTTTCGCTAGTGTTGGAATATATGCCAGGGACGATTTCATTTTGTGAATGGTTAAGAATTCTTCCCTGGGGAACAAATTGATCATAAGAAGCCAGTTCATTATTAATAGGCTCAATAAAGGCTTCATATTTTTCCTCCTCCTGGGAGGTATAGGGTTTTAAGGTAATTTTAACATTTTGTCTGAGAATTATACTTACCTGACCAGATCTCTCCTTTTCATCAATAAAAAATTCGTTGTAAGGAAGAGAAAAGTTTTTGGTTCCTGAAATGGTTTGTATAATGAAACCATTTTGATCTGGAAGCTTACTAACGCTCGATTTCCATGTACATGTAATATCGCCTGAAAGCAGATTCATTCCTTCCAAAAATTTAGCGCTTTCAGGATCAAATCCATCCAGATTTGAACTTTGCTCACGATCACTAAATGAATTTTGCATTAACTTTAAAGCAAACTCCTCATGACTACTTTTCATATCGAGCTCATCTAAAGGAAATCGATTTGTTTTTCTCCCTTCCCAATCTGTAATCGAAATAATTCCCTCACCTTTAGCTGAAACATCATCTGTTTGGGTTGATACAGAGACACCTCCTTCAACAAATCCTTCTTTAATCCATATTTTCAATACAAAACCTGGATTTTCATTTAAAACCCGAGCAGAACTCTGAGATATATTAGTTGATTCTGAAAAACTCTTATAATCCTTTCGTAAATCCTCCGTTGAATCATAAACTTTCATGTTCATGGCACTGCTACCTGTGACCGTCCATGATCCCTCTTTTATGTTACTGGTAATATCATCAGGAAACCGGTCTTCGAGCGTACCAGACCTAATTAAAAACACACCATTGTCCGTTATTGCAGCCCATTTTGGGCAAAAAAAGGAATAATTGCCCTGAAAAACTTGATTTTGGTAACCCTTATTATAATAATCAGGATTTACTTCCTTGTAATTCCAATCCCAGGTAAGATGACAGTTACCCTCCACTTCGACACGCCAAAAGCTAATTTTCGACTGAGTGTAAGCTGTTTCTAAATTAGCTAACACAAGAATAAAAAACAGTATTATCCTCATTTTACACTATCTTAAGTATTAGATATTTGAAAATACAAAATAAAAATAAATTTTGTTAATTATTTTCAGTTTAATGGATTATTCGAAAAACTGTATTGTAAACCAAATCATTTTTTCGAAGTGAAAATATCTCCTTACAGCCTTTAAAAATGTTGTTTTTAATAAAATAGGTTCACTTGTCAATAGGGTTAACTAATTCATCTATACCAAGATTAAATTTGTGCAATTGTATAAAGTCAAACGGAATACCTGTTAGCAGTTGCTCGTAAGTCTCTTTTTCCAATATTAATCTGCATAGAATAATCATGGGGAATGTAATATTGTACGTGTTTATCGAACTCACTCTTCTCGGCAATTTGCATTTCACGACAATTTCAAGCATTTCACGACATTTGTTAGGAGAAAAAAAAATTATGTTCGAAATTGGTATTAAATCTATTGTTCTAATGAATAGAAATCATCTACCCATCGAAAAATTAGTCGATAATATCTGGAACAATCAGAAATATGGTGATTCCATCCAACAAAATTTAGCTGTTATTGATTTCCTTCAGGAAAATAAGTTAGCCCTTTTCATTGTAGGAAAGTCTTATTTTTATTTTCTGGATATGAAGGATGCAGAGCTGAATAATTTTAGTTCGGGCACCAGGGAAGTATTAGGTTATGAACCGAATGAAATGTCCCTGGGTAAATTGATTTCGTTGGTGCATCCTGCTGATTTACCTGTGGTCATATCTTTTGAATCAAAGGTTATGGAATTTTTTAATGGATTGCCCATTGAAAAAATGTTTAAATATAAAGTAAGATATGATTATAGGGTAAAGCATAAAGATGGACATTATATCAGGTTGTTGCAACAAGTAATAACTATCGAAACAGACGATAAAGGCGCCATTGTAAAAACAATGGGTATTCATTCAGATATTACAGATTTAAAAAATGAAGGGCCACCTGTTCTTTCTTTTATTGGTCTGGACGGAGAACCCACTTTTGAAAATGTTCAGGTTGAAAGTAAATTTTCCTTTCTAAAACCAGAAGAGCGGTTTTCAACCAGGGAAAAAGAAATATTAAATAAACTGATTCAAGGTAGAACCAGTGAAGAAATCGGCAAAGAATTATTTATTTCAAAGGAAACAGTTAATACACATAGAAGGAATATGCTGGCTAAATGTGGGGTAAAAAATTCTATGGAGCTGGTGAATCTCTGCATAACGAACGGTTGGGTATAACCAATGGTAAGCGTACTCATAACGCAACGAAATTTTAGCCGCTAGCTTCTACCAAGTTTATTTTCAACATGCATCATTTCATGCAAAATCCTTATAATTTCTAATTCGTTTTCCTTAAGGTTGATTTTATAATAGATATAATGTGATTTAACTTTTGATCGCCAATATCCATCTCTTATGTTTCCAAGTTCAAACCCTGATTTTGGCTTTAAGCAGAGATAATCAATCTCGTCAAAAATCAAATTTAGATATCTCTCAGCTTGCTCAATGGACCAATTTTCATGTGTATATAACCATATATTTTCTGCATCTTTTTCCGCTTCTTTACTTAGCTTAAAATTCATTTTTTAAGTGATTTTCCTTAAGATTTTGCAAAAAGGTATCACGATTAAAATCTTTGACAAACCCAGATTTTTCTCCCTTAATGAGTTCATTGATAAGCTCAGCTTTTTTTGTTTCTTCTTGTTCAAATAATCTCAACGCTGCATGAACTACTTCGCCCGCAGAAGAGAACTTCCCGGTTTGTAGTTGACCATTTATAAAAGTTTCAAAATTATCTTCAAGTAAAATAGATGTGTTTTTTGCCATGAGAATTTATTTATCTCAAATATACCAAATTATGTTGTATTTTAAAACTTTCACAGAGGATATACTCCCGGGTTAATGGGAGTTACTTGTTCAAGCCATCAAAAAATAACAAAGATTGCTCAATATTTTTGGTCCAATATTCCCATTCATGTTTTGGGGAAATGCAAATGAAGCATTTGCCACATAAAAGTTTAAGTATTTTTAATCATAATGAAATCTACATTGAATATACCAAACGATGTTCTCCATTAATTCTTTTTGACCAAAAACCTTTAAGACCAAATTTTAATGGTTCTGGGGTGCCAATTCCTTTAAATGGCTCCCGTATTATTGCTTTTATTAATTCTTTTATTTTCTTGACAACTTCTTTATCATTTTCAAGCCAATAATTGAAATCTTCCCAGCCATGAGCTGTAAATTCGTTGATAAAAGATGTTCTGTTTCCAAAAGAGAATTATATTCTTGAATTGATATGATTACAATAGCTTCATTTTCTTTATTTCTGGGAACAATGATTACTCCCATCGATTTTGAAACATAATCAAAATATTCTTTCATTTCTTTTCTTAAAGTGGAAATTGTTACTGCTTTCATGAAATCAATTTTTATGAATGTACCACAATTTGACCGTTAATTAGTGTTTTTTTAATAAAATGTTTTAATCGCTTGTCTGTTACCTTTCTGTAGTAGTAGTCAATCCGCAAATTCAATCACTCCCTTCGCATTTTTCCCCGTATGCATATCATGAAATGCCTCCCCAAGTTTTTGCAGAGGATAAGTTGAGGTGATCATTTCATCCAATTTCAATGTGCCGGCTGCATATAAATCCTGAAGGATGGGAAAATCAATTTGTGGTTTTGTTTTACCATACAAGGGATTGATATACACTTTATCCCATTCAAAAAGATTCATATCTATGGTTATTTCCTGCTCAATACCGCTTACCTGCACCGCCATGCCTCCATGACGTATCATGGACAGTGGTGCTGCACCTAAAGCTGGAATAGCAGTGCATTCAAAAGCATAATCTGCCCCTCTGCCTTGAGTTAATTCCCTTACTTTTTGAGCTATAAGAAGTAATCCGGTATCGTTTTTATCGGCTAAAAGGAAATGTGTGGCACCATAAGTTGCCGCCATTTCCAATCTTCCAGGATTCACATCTATGGCTATAATCTTCTGAGCACCAGCAATTCGGGCTGCTTGTATAACATTTAGACCTACGCCACCCGTTCCCAAAACTACCACACTACTACCCGTTTTAACCTGGGCGGCATGAACTACTGAACCATAACCGGTCATAACGCCACAACCTACAATGGCCGCAGAAGGATAGGGCATTTTTACGTGTATTTTAACGCAAGCTGCCTCCCTGACTAAGGTGTATTCAGCCATGGTGCCTAAACTAAACGCACGTTCTATCGGCTTTCCCTCACAGGTAGTGCTTTCGACGGTTGCGTGGCCGCCACTTCGTTTGTTTCCCGCAGTAACGGCTGAATTGGGTTCACACAAATGCTGGTTTCCTAATTGACATTGAAAACATTGATAACAAGGTATCGCCCAATTTAACATGACTTTATCGCCGATGGCCAGTGCCGTCACTTTTTCACCTGTTTTTACAACGATGCCGGCTCCTTCATGCCCAAGAATAAGTGGTTTGCCCCAAAATTGGGCATCCCAATCGGTATGGCAGATGCCTGCAGCCATTATTTTAACCATAATTTCATCTCCCGTCGGATCAGCAACGGAAATTTCTTTTATAGAAAATTGTCCATTACCATCGGTAACCGCAGCCTTACAATGAATCATTTAGAATAAATGAGAGGGTTAATAGGCGAGGCGATAATTTCCCCGATGCTAGCTCCCGGACACCAGGTATTCCAGTCATTCACCTGATTCTCGTTCTCCGGTTCCTTCAATTTCATCTCGCTGTCCATGTATATCATGGTCATTACCTTTCTTGTTTGATCGGTATCATTTGCACCTGCTCTATGAAAAACCCAGCCAGAATGGAAGCTTACTTCACCTAGTTCAAAGGGCTCAATAACGTGTTCAAAGTCAGTTACCCTCAGTCTTTGCGCTATCTTTTGTTCACTTTCATCCCCGATCGCCAATTCTCTGCCCTCTACAATCGCCTGACTTCCAGCACTGAATTCTAAGGGGCCCATTTCTAACGGTACTTCCTGTAGCGGAATCCAGACTGTAACGGTTTTATCGGAAGCCAATGGCCAATAATATTGATCGGCATGCCAGGGGGTGATTCCACCCCGAGCCTCTTTAAACAATGCCTGATCGTGATATAATCGGACACCATTGGTTTGAAGTAATTGCGTAGCAATGTGACCAAGCCTTTTACTTAACACAAATTCTTTACAGGTTTCGTCCTCTCTCCAAAGATTAAAAATTTGTAAAAATGCTTTTCCATAAGTATCTCTTTGTTCCATTGGCTTGTCCTGCGTATTTATTTCGGCTACTTTTCTACTGATTGCTTCTCCATAATAAGCTAATGATTCCGCGTCTAATACATTTTTCAGTTTGATAAATCTGTTTTTTTGGAAAAATGCGATGGCTTCCTCACTCACCTGAAAGGGCTGGTCTATGATTGTTGTTTTCATTTGGATGAATTCGTTTAGTTTGTTCTCAAAATTACACTCGATTTTCTTCCTGGGCTTTGACTTTTTTGGCAAATAATTGTTTTATTTTATCATTTATTATGCTATTTTACTTAGAAATAGAAAATTTAATCCTATGAAAGCTGTTTTTGAACAGGTAAAATCAGATCCCTCCAAAGTCTTGCTCGTGCGTCATTTTAGGTTACCACAATTTGATGCCCCCTTTCATTTTCATCCGGAATATGAACTTACCTTGATTGTAAAAGGGGAGGGGCAGCGCTTTGTTGGTAAACAAGTAGATGATTTTTCAGATGGAGATTTGGTTTTCTTAGGTTCCCATTTACCTCACTGTTGGATAAATCACCAAAGGGAAAATCAAACGGAGTTATCTGAGGCCATCGTGGTTCAATTTAATCAGCATTTTTTAGGAGAGGATTTTTTTAATCTTTATGAATTTGTAGCCATCAAAATGTTTCTTGACAAATCAAAAGCAGGTTTTGACATTCAGGGAAACGATAAAAAGAAGATTACCGCCAGATTATTCGAAATGAAGGTTGCCTCACCAACACAACAAATATTGATCTTATTGGATATATTAGATATATTAAGTAGGGAAGTCCAGCTGAAACCAATAGATCTTTCGTTTGCAGAAAATGACTTTAAGGTGTCAGAAACCAACCGTTTTCAAAAGGTGTTTTCCTACCTCATAACGCACTACAAAGAAGATATTTCATTAGCAGAAATAGCAGGGATAGCGGATCTTTCGCCAACCTCCTTTTGTAGGTATTTCAAAAGTATTACGCAACAATCTTTCGTAGAAGTTCTCCTCGAATTCAGGATTAAACAAGCCTGCCATTTACTGCTAAACACTGATATGGCCATTAGAGAAATAGCCTTTCAGAGTGGATTTTATGATATTCCTTACTTCAATCGTATTTTTAAGAAAAAAAAAGGAATAAGTCCGAAACAGTATAAAAAAGACGTTAAATTCTAGCCTGATAAGTGTATAAAGAATAATAACGGCCTTCCAGCTTGATTAAATCATCGTGCGTACCTCTTTCCACAATATTCCCTTGTTCCACCACCAATATTTGAGTAGCTTGTCTGATAGTACTTAATCTGTGTGCAATAACAAAGGTGGTTCTGCCTTCCATAAGTCTTTTCAAACTTTCCTGAATGAGCGATTCGCTTTCTGTATCCAGATTTGAGGTTGCCTCATCTAAAATCAAGACCCGTGGATTAGCCAAAATAGCTCTGGCAATGGCAATTCTTTGCCTTTGTCCGCCGGATAATTTTACGCCTCTTTCTCCAATTAAAGTATCTAAACCATCTTCAAATCGGTCAGTAAATTCATGAACGTGAGCAGCATGAACGGCATTATTTAGTTCCTCAGCTAAGGCATTAGGTCTTGAGAAAAGAATATTGTCCTTTATACTGCCTTCAAAAAGAAAATCGTCTTGTAAAACAACCCCCAATTGGCTTCTGAAACTTTTCAAGCTTATGGTGCTCAAATCAATACCGTCTACCGTAATATTACCAGCATCGGGATTTAAAAAAGTGGCTGCTAAGCCAGCAATCGTTGATTTTCCGGAACCAGATGTTCCCACCAATGCGGTAACCGACCCTGGAGGAGCTTGAAAAGTGATATTTTTCACTACTTCCTTTCCTTGATCATACGCAAAACTGACATCGTTGAAGTGAATATCGCCGTTTATCCTGTCTAAAGTAACGTTGCGCACTTCCTCATTGGCTTCCAGTGGCAAACGCATGATTTCTTCTGTTCTGTCCAGACCAGCAATAGCTTCTGTCAATTGACTCCCAATATTACTCATTTGCACAATAGGGGCAATTAGAAATCCCAGATAAAGGGTGAATGCAAGGAAATCGCCAAAAGTCAGTTTATTGGTCATAATCAGATAACCGCCTAATCCCATAATTCCCGCCGATGCCAATCCGAGCAATAGCGTAGCGGCACTGGTTACAAAACTAGTGGCCGTTAGGCTGGATTTAACATTCTGATATAATTTTTCGACTCCTCTGGCAAAAGTATCGATTTCCTGTTGCTCAGCATTAAATCCTTTGATGACCCTTACACCGCCTAATGTTTCAGTCAATCGACCAGTAACTTCGGCATTAATAACGCCTCTTGCCCTGAAAATAGGTCTGATTTTTCCAAAAGCTTTTAGAGATATAAGTCCAAATATAATGACAGGGACTAAGACATATAGGGTCAAAAGTGGGCTAATGGCGACAAGTAAAAACAAACAAATGACGGCGGTAATGACACCACCGATCATCTGGGCTAAACCAGTACCCACAATATTTCTCACTCCTTCCACATCGTTCATGATGCGTGAAACGAGTTCTCCTGTTTTAACGTTATCGAAGTATCTGACAGGGAGTTGTATGATGTGTTTTTGAACCTTTACCCTCAACTGAGAGATTAAATATTGTCCTTCAACGCTGAGAAGTTGAGTCAAAAAATAAGAGGTAACCGACTGAATGATCAACGCAATGACTACTGCGGCCAATAACCAGCCTAAGCCTTGTAAATTTTTATCGGGAATGACATCATCAATGAGATATTTGCTCGCTCCGGGTAATATCAGACTAGCTAATCTACTGATAATGATGAGAAGAAGACCAACAGATAATTTATTTAAACGGGGATGAATAAAGGTTTGATAAACAAATTTCAAACTGACAGTACTTTCTTTTTTAGGTTTCATAAGTATGGCTTTTCCAGGGTGTTTTTTTTAGAAGTTATTTGTAAACATTTACTTTATACAATTAGTTGATTTGTAAATGATGCAATTTTAAAATATTAAAATCGCTGTCATAAATCAGTACACTTGTGATAACTTTCCTATATTGGGAAAAATATTCTTATTTATGAAGCTGTTTCCTTTGGTCATTGGGCTAATTTTATTTTTAAATGTTGTAAACGGACAGATAGATCCAAGTAAAATAACCATCGTTCGCGATAGTTTTGGCATTCCCCATATTTTTGCTAAAACGGATCCTGAAGTTTCTTATGGTTTGGCCTGGGCCTATTGTGAAGATCAGTTTGCTAGTTTACAGATGGTTGCATTGCCGGCAAAAAAAGCCATGGGACGTGCTTTTGGTAAAAATGCGGTGGCAGCAGATTTTGCGTTTGATTGGTTTCAATGCAGGGAGGTGACAGAGGAAAAATGGAATTCCCTTTCTCCTGAATTTATAAAACTTATAACTGGTTATGTCCAGGGGGTAAATGATTACGCCGCTGCGCATCCTGAAGAAGTGCTCGTTAAAAAAGTTTTTCCCATCACAGTTAAAGAATATATTGCTTCATCGGTTTTGGCATTGACTAAATTCAATGGGGGTGACCAGGCGTTACAGCAAATTTTTAATAATCAGGTGAAATGGCTCATTGACTATGACAAAATGGGGTCAAATGGCATTGCGGTGCATCCTGACAGGACAACCGAAGGGGTCGCTTATCTGGCCATAAATGCTCATCAGCCCAATGAAGGGCCTGAAGCTTTCTATGAAGCCCATGTCCAAAGCGAGGAAGGTTGGAATGCTTTGGGAGGATTGCTCGCCGGCGGTCCATGTATATTACACGGGGTAAATGAACATTACGGTTGGGCGCATACTGTAAATTTATGCGATAGAATGGACATTTTTCAACTTGAAAGGCATCCTAAAAAGAAGTATTACTATAAATATGATGGTCAATGGGAAAAATTACAGATTAAAAAAGTCAGCTTACGTGTGAAGGGGGTACCTTTTCCCATTTCCAAAAAAGCTTTTTCCAGCAAATATGGTCCAACTTTAATTAATGAACAAGGTGCTTTTTCTGTAAGATTAGGTGCCAATCAGGAAATTAGAGCGCTCGATCAATGGTACCAAATGAATAAGGGAAAGAATTTCACTGATTTTTATAACGCATTAAACGTGCAAGGTTTATCTATGTTTAATATCGTTTATGCCGATCGGTATGATACCATTTTCTATATAAATAATGCCCTTATGCCGATCAGGAAGGAAGATCCCAAGCTAAATTGGCTCGAAACTTTGCCTGGAAATACCTCAACTACTTTATGGACAACGTTTAGACCACTGAAGGATCTTCCCCAATATATTAATCCGGCCTCCGGCTTTCTGTTCAATACCAATCATTCACCTTTCTCAGCTACAGCAAGCGCCGATAATTTAAAAGTATCTCAGTTTTCATCTGCCGATGGGTGGGAAACCATGGAAAATAATAGAAGTGTCCGTTTCAGACAAAGATTTGAATCTACCCCTAAAATTGATTTTCAAACCTTCAGAGATATTAAATTCGATAGACAATATCCTGAAAAACTCACTTTTATGTATCAGCTCGATTCCCTTTTCCTTTTGGAAAATGCAGGGGATGAGCAAGATAATAAGCTGTTGAATACCTTGAAAACCTGGGATTTCCAGGGGACCGCCGAAAGTAAAGGTGCCGCAGTTTTTATGCTCGTTTATGAATATTTGGCTAGGGCACTAAGAGGTCAAGAGGCAAGGGCGATTACTAAAGACGAGGGACTGAAGGCTTTAGCCTACGCAAAAAAATACCTGCTGGATAATTTTGGAAAAATAGATCTCGCCTTAGGTGATATTCAAAAATTGGTACGCGGGAATCAGGAATTTCCTGTGGGTGGATTACCTGACTTGCTTGCTCCGCAATGGAGTCGCCCCTACGAAGGGGGAAAAAGAAAAATTGTAGGGGGCGATGCCTACGTAATGATGGTTAAATTTCCCAAAAATGAATTGCCTGTTATCGAAACGGTAAATACCTACGGCGCTTCTTCTCATCCCGATAATCCTCATTTCGCCGACCAGATTCCTCTCTTTTTAGCGCAGAAAACCAAGCCGATGACGCTTGACAAGCAAAAGGTAATGGCACAGGCAGAACGTATTTATTCGCCAGGTATGAAAAAATAAAGGAGTAAACCTAAAAACCTGGACAGAAAAAGGTGGAATTATATTCAGAAAAACCCATGAAGCACTTTATTCTTGCTCGTTAAATACCGATTTTGCCCCAACCGAAAGGATGTTTCTTATTCAGTCAAAAATAGAAACTTGTTCAAAATTAGGTTAGGACAAGGCGAAATAAAGCAAAATACTTATCTGGCTAACTAACAGAAAATGAGGTTCCCATTTAAAAAAATGGGTCGCAAAAAACCATACCAATGACGCTTTATGCGAAAAGATCCATAACGGCTTTCCCTTTTCCATCGGGTGTAGTATAAAATGGTCTTTTTTCAACGTCATAATTTGTATCCGGAGAAATACCCAGTGCATGATAAATAGTTTGGTGCAGCCCATCAATTTTTATTGGATTTTCAATGGTTTTACATGGCCTTTCATCCGATGTTTTTCCATACGCAAATCCTTTTTTTATACCGCCGCCAAACACTAATACTGAACAACCGTCCGTAAAATGCCTGTGCATACCATAATATTTCAGTTCGTGCAGAATATCTGGCTGATCGACTTGCTCCTTTACTTTCAGGTCGGGACGTCCCTCTACCATCATATCGCGGCTAAATTCACTGGCTAAAATGATCAGCGTTCTGTCTAAGTGCCCTGATTCGTCCAAATCTCTGATGAGTTGGGCAATAGGCCAATCTATTTGTTTTTTCATTACAGCCAGTCTTGTATGACCGTTGTCATGAGTATCCCAGCCAAAAAATGGTTCGTATTCCGTGGTAACACTGATAAAACGGGCGCCTTGTTTGGTCAATCTTTTTGCCAGTAAACAACCCAGTCCAAAGCGACCAGTGTTATAGGCATCATAAGATTCTTTTGGCTCGTCCAATAAATTAAAAGCGGCAGATTCAGGGGAATGAAGCAAGCTATATGCCTGTTCCATAGAACGTTGTAAGGATTCTTTTTGATAATCACTTCCATACTCTCCAATGGGTGAAGTAGAAGTAAGTTCCTTATAGAGTTTATTTCTGGCTTCAAATCTCTTTAAATTCATGCCAATCGGGGGACGAACGCTATCTAAACCCTGACTTGGATCGGGAATAAAGAATGGGCCATATTCATTTCCCAGAAATCCAGCGGTGTGAAATGCTTTTAATTCCTCGGCTTCTCCTACGGTAAATCGCTGGCCAATATCAATGAAGGCAGGGATTACCGGATTTTTAGGTCCCAATTCTTTTGCTATCCATGCACCTATGTGAGGAGCTGCAACGGTTTGTGGCGGTTCATAACAGGTGTGCCAATTAAATTGATGCCGGGAATGTAGAATATGTCCTAAATCGGCAGCCACATAAGAGCGAATAAGGGTCCCTTTATCCATTACTTTACCAATTTCCTGTAATCCTTCTGAAAATGATATACCGTCAAGAACTGTTGGAACACTTGGAAAAGTGGAAAGAACGCGATTTCCTTCCATCCCTTTTTCAAAAGGGGTATATTTCTTAGGGTCAAAGGTTTCCGTATGTGCCATTCCGCCTGCCATCCATAGTAATATAACAGTGTCGGCAGTACTGGTGTCTATTGGTTTTGACCTGGAACAACTAGTTAGTAATGAGGACATTGGTGCACCAGCAGCCAAAGCGGCCAAGGTAGCTTGTGAGGCAGTTTTTAAAAATTCACGCCTATTCCATGCATTTATCATTTCACTAAATTTGAATCTTTTAATAAATCAATTGAAATTCAGGTAGCAGTGTTAACGCCCATACCAGATCCTGAATTTCCGGGCCCTCAGGCTTTTCAGACAATAAGGCATTTGTTGCTCTTCTCTCTCTTATTGTCGGGGTTCGTCCTAAAAAATTCAGGAAAAGAGAATCTGTTAACTGGTCTTTTCTTAGGTTGGCTGATAACCATTTTTCTGATCCCAACTGTAGTCTGGTATTTAATATCTGACCATTTGTCACCTCAAGCGCCTGAATTAAATTGGATTGGCTATTTCTACTTGCCCCTACATTTTCCCTGTTAGGCCTACCCAATGCAGTCATGAAAATATCATTTTTTACCATGGAAGCCCTTACAAAGGGAGATTTTATTTCATTCATTTGCGGAAAGTGCTTTTTAACGAAATTTGAGTCGGTGTAAACAGGGTAAAATGCCTGACTTATAGCATCGGCAAATTGTTCGGCAGAAAGCCTCCTGCGTACCATCCCCTGGAAAACATAGTCTTTTGATATTAATTTTTCAGGTTCTTCAAAAGCGACAGACGGTTGCTGATAGGTTTTAGAGGTTAAAATTTGATACATTACCTTTTTTATATCATAATCGTTCCTCACAAAATCAAAGGCCATCCAATCCAGCAAATCCTGGTCCCATGGCAGGTTGTCCATAAAATCAAGGGGTTCAATAAAACCTCTGCCCATAAACTGTGCCCATATCCGATTTACAAAAGTGCGGGACAAACGACCATTTTTTTCCTGAACCAACAGTCCCGCCAAATCTTTTAATCGCTCCATTCGGTCATTGGTTTCTTTTAATGTCCCTAAGGATGGAAAAAGAAGATTATTTGAGGCAGTTTTACCGGTAGGCTGGTCGCATCGGTAAATTTCGAGGGGCTCCTCAGCAAAAATATTAGCAAAACCGTAAGCATCCTCAAGTTTCCAGTCACTGATAAAACTGTTGTGACAAGAAGCACATTTTAAATTTAAGCCTAAAAATACCTGCGCTACATTCTGTGCCGCCTGCATTTCCACCCGCTGACTGGCATTGATTGTTCCTCGCCATTGAATGCCTTTGATAAAACCTGCTGAAGGTTCTGAAGGGCTGATAAGCTGGTGAACAATTGAGTCGTACGATTTATTTTTTGTTAACGATTCATATAACCAAGGGGTTATAGAACTTCGACCTCCCGTTATATAACCCGTTCCAGAATAATCATTTCTCAACAAATCATTCCAAAAGGTTAACCAGTGTTGCGCATAAACGGTGTCTTTAGACAACAATGTTTTAACCAATCTATCCCTTTTCTTAGGGTTTTTATCCTCGTTGAATGCTTTTATTTCATTTGGCGTGGGAAGTAATCCTAAAACATCCAGGTAAACCCTGCGAATAAATAAAGGATCGGCCACAGGATCTTTCCACTGCACCTTATTTTTTTCAAAATATACATCGACAAATAAATCGATAGGATTTGAAAGTCCTTTTTTGGGGGTGGGCACTTTGGGCAACATAAGTTCGAAAGGAGCCAATCTGTAAACCGATGTAGTCATACTATCGGACCAGGGTGCCCCTGCTTCAACCCATTTTATAAGCGTTTGAACCTGATCTTTCGTTAGTTTTTCTCCTTTTGAAGGCATGTAGTCTTTGTGACTATGCGGAAGTGTAATACGACGTATTAATTCACTTTTGTCTATGTCTCCGGGTATAATGACAGGACCATCATCACCTCCGGCAAACGCGGCTGCTTTAGTATGTAGTTGAAGGCCGCCCTTACTTTTAACCTCTCCATGACAAGAATAACAATGGTGGGCAAAAATAGTCCTTGCTTCAACATTTAATTGATTAAGGTCATTGGGGTCTGAAATGGGGGCTTGCTCCTCTTTATTGACATAAAAATAACCTAATACAAGAAGAATACTTGAAATAAGGCTATATCGTAGAAGGTTTGATGACAAAATGGGTGAAGCCAAAACGAATAAATTTAGGGTTTATAATAAACTAAATATAAGGAAATATTTAGTTTAATTCAGTAACAAAAAATCTTTTACCATTCATATTTATTTCATTTCCTGCTTGCCTTTGTTCTAGCAAAAAACTTTCCGAAGTTCTATCCTTATGGGTTAAGTCCAACCACGTACCATTAGATAATTTATTAATTTTCCACGTCCCATTGGAAGAATTTCGAGTGGATCCTGACCCTAATTGAGAAACAGACACACTTTCGATACTACCTTCAAAAGTTTTATTTGAATACAAATTAATAACTGTTTTATCGGAAAATCCACTACTGTTATATAGATAAACAAGCTTCTTTCCAGAAATTCTCTTTTCCCAGAGGGAATCTGGCTGAGTAACTTCTTTTTTAACCGTTGGAGAATCTTTAGATGTTGGAGGATTTCCTTTTTCAACCATTAAAGAAATACCATCCAACGTAAAGTAATATATTCCCAATAATTTTGACAATGAATAGGATAGACTTTGTCCCTGAAACGTTAACATCCCGGATATCATTCCCAATATTTTTGTTCCTGTGAAGGAAATAGTATTCCCCTGAAGATGTAAAACGCAGTTGTAATCATTATTGGGCGCTTTATCGATTTTCAAAGAGAATTCCACAGCTTTATTTTCAAAATAACCTATAAATGGGTCATCCTGAGCTTGCATCAGCTGTAAACCTACAATTATCAGGAAAATAATGAGAATGTATTTTTTCATTTTTTGTCCAGTAAAGGATTTGGAGAGGCTCTTAAATACAGATTCACGTCTAATAATTGATTGGAAGGTAGGGGATTTTCAAAGCGAATTCGTATTTTAGGAGAAGTTGTTTTGGGTAAAATGAGCCATCTTTGGTAACCGACGGTGGTCGCTTCACCAAGTAAAACCCACTGATTATCCACCCAGGCTTCTACTTTCCAACCATCAATTATTTGTCCCTGGCTTATATTTTCCTTAAGAGAAATGACGTCAAAGGTTTTTTTACCTTTTAATTCAACGACCACAGCATTATTTTCCAGTTTTCCTTTAGATAATTTTTCTATTTTGTTATCAATAAAAGTGGCATCTAAACGAGCTCTTAATTGCATGAGCGCGATAGAATCGGCAGCATTTACAAGACCCTCTCTATCGATTGGGATATTCAGCAGCAAATTTGTATTCCGGCCCACGGACTCAAAATAAATTTTTTCCAATTGATCTACAGATTTGACTTTTGTGTCTTCTTCCGGATGATAAAACCAACCTGGTCTGATAGACACATCGGTTTCAGCGGGCCACCATAAATCTCCGTTTTTAATGCCTGCCTGAAGAAGTGGAATAGGTGCGTCCTCACTTGGATTTCTTTGTTTTGAGTCGAAAGTGCACCAATTTGTCTCTGAAGCTACCCCTCTTTCGTTTCCAACCCATCTTATATCGGCGTAACCCGCTCCAAAAACCAGTGCATCGGGTTGCAGGGAACGAATAGTTTCGTTAAATAAGGTCCAATCATAGACCTGATACTTTTCAGGATTTTCACGATCTCCATTGGCGCCATCAAACCAAACCTCGAAAATAGGTCCGTATTGAGTTAAAATTTCTTTTAACTGGTTATTAAAATAGGTATTATACGCCTGATCATCTTTTCCATAAATAGGATTATTTCTGTCCCAGGGGGAGATATAAAAGCCCAGTTTAATGCCATATTCTTTGCATGCTTCAGAGAGTTCCTTTAATACATCTCCTTTGCCATTCTTCCAGCTACTGTTTGCTACGTCATGTTCCGTGTAAGCTGAAGGCCAAAGGCAAAAACCATCGTGGTGCTTAACCGTTAAAATGATAGCTTTCATGCCTGCCTTTTTTGCTATTCTGGCCCATTGTCTGCTATCTAAATTTTTGGGGTTAAATATTTTTGGATTTTCTGCCCCTTCACCCCATTCCAGATTGGTGAATGAGTTAACGCCAAAATGGATGAACATATAATATTGCATCTCATGCCAACGCAGTTGTTGAGCACTTGGCTTTGTGAGCGTGACAGATTGCGAAAATAAAAAATGGGTAGATAATAGCAGGGAAATAACAAAGAAGAACGTACGATTCATTTAGTGTAGGTATTGTTCCGACTAATATACCTATCTAAAATAAAAAATTCAAACTTTTCATTTTAAAAATACAAGATTTCCCTGAAACAAACTTTGGTATTTTACCAAATGCCTATATTGGTCGATAAGCGATTAATCCATTGCCTGACCTGATCGAGCACTTGTTTTAATAAACGTTTACCCATTACATGCACGTATCGTCTAAGGTATCGCAATCTCCCCGGGATATGTAACGCTAATTTTGTTCTTATTTCTTCAATATATTTGATGTAAACAATGGCTGCTAAAACAAAAAGAATAGCTCCAATGATAACAGGTACCGGGTGCCAGGTGAACTGTCCAAATGTTTTAATACCAATTCCTAACCAGGTACCATAAAGTACCACGTAATGGGTGGCATAAATAGTTAAAGTTTCCGAACCTATTTTTAACATCAACGGAGGGAATGTGATGATTTTCTCCAGGAAGATAAATAGGGAAATGATGATTAGCACATGCCCAAATCGCCAGAATAATACGTTATCGTAAGCTAATTTTATAAAATTTTCCCAACCTGTCCACTGATGTAGCAAAAGTAATCCCTTAGAGGAGAAAAAATGTATGGTTAGACCTGTTGTCAATAAAATAGCTGGCCAGTACCAGGTTCTGTATAAATACGTTTTGTGGAATAAATGCCAGCCAATTCCTGCCCCTAACAAAGTAAAGCCAAGCCAGGGTACGGGAAGAAAAATAGAACCGTTGTCAGCATCAAAGTAATTCCTTAATACAATGGGTAAGAAGTCCCATTCGTAAGCGAGCCAGGTAGGATTTATTAAAAATATGAAAATACCGCCTCCGAAATAGAGTAGAGGCAAGGAAATTTTACTTACTAAATGGAGGCAATATAATCCGATAAGAGCTAATAATGCAAATCCTATATTGTGTAAAACATCTAAAGCAGGATAACTTTTATAAAACCAACCTATTAAGAAGGCTGGGAAATTTACCTTCAACAAGTAACCCAGGAATATTAGGAAAAATCCACGACGAATTCCCTTTCTAATCCTTTCATTTTCTTTGATTGGTCTGCCATCGCGAAGTAGTAAAAAGGTGAAAACAAGACCAGTAATAGTAAAAAAGATAGGTGCCGTCATACCTCGCATGAAGAACCAGGTGGAATATAATGCGTTTTCAAGATCTCGGAAACGATAAGCAAGCATGGTATCTACAAAATGCCCTTGTAGCATCATTAATATGGCATAAGCCCTGATGGCATCTATAAATTGCAATCTATCCTTTACTGAACTTGCTTGCATCATTATCTTTCTCTTTTTCTGTTTTCTTTTAAACGCATCATTTTATTATAAGTAACTTCTTTTGACACAAAAAGTTAGTAGATTATTAATTTTGAGTAAAAAAATCAAAGCCTCGGAATATTTTCCTGAAAACGCGATCTTGAATCAAGTAAAATTCTCCGTTTTCTTCTCCCGCGAAGTAGCGTTCAACAGTGCCGGTCTCATTCCTGAAAACGACGCCTTCGTCAGACGATTGCAGCGGATAAATGGGCCAAACTTTCAAGGTTCTTTGGGCTCCCTTTTTTTCTTGTAGTTTAATGGTTACAAAGGGGAGTGAATTTTCAATAGAATCTCTGTAAGGATTTCCTGTTTCAAAGGCTTCTGCCCCTAATTTTTCAAAGCCTGATAAATACGCTATACCCCTGGCATTTGCCATTTTAACTATTTTTTTAGGGGTGGTTGAAGATTCCAATTGGAAAGAGCCATTCTGCTGAGTAAGGGTAAAGGAAGCAAGCTGTTGTTTTGGGTAAATCAATTGAACACTCTTCAACTCATTTACTTTATACTGGAAAATTGTTTTATCGCGCCATTCATTACCTCTCATCCTAAAACGGAAGCGTAAATTGCCTTCCCAACCAGCTAATTCTCCAATCATAGGCAAATCGCTGTTTTCTCTGATGATATGTGTTCCCCGTTCATCAACCGTACTACCACCGACGTAGTAACCCATGATTTTTTCATGATTCCGGTCAAATATCTCCACTCGTATTCCATTTTTTGCTAAATCATTTATGATGGCAGGTACGGCAGCTTGTGGAGGAACATATTTTATTTGTATGCGGGCTATGGCATCCAATACATTTTCCATAACATTGGGATTGACAGGAAAACGATCATTGAGCAACCAGGAGTTTCCTTTTCTACTTAGTTTCACCTGCTCCCCATCTCTGTGTGTTATAAATACCTCATGAACGCGCCGCTTGTCTTCAATATGGAACGTTCTGTCGGGATCAACCAAGGGTTTATTTTTTAGTTGAAGGAAGATGAATCCAGCGCCTAAGAGGACAAAAACAGACATTAAAATAAACGATTCTCGACGCATTGGTTTTTCTTGTTACTGGTAACGGCGCTGACGGATAAAATGAAAGAGTACACCACCCAGCATTATAACAACTAAAGGTAGTAAAAGATTAATGATTTGCCACTTAACCTTTTCTTCCTTAATTTTAGTGGTATTTAATAATCGGAGTTTTATATCCTTACCCCTTGCTGCTATAATGCCTTCATCGTCAGACAAATATTCCAACGCATTCAGTAAAAAATCTTTGTTGGAAAAGGTGTATTTTTCAAATTCATTATAACCGGCCGGTATTATTTTCCCAGTCTGTTTATCTATTCTATTCCGAATTAAATCAGCGTCAGAAATAACTATAATTTTGGTTTCAGGCGATTTTCCTACAAAAGACCTACCTTGATTTTGAAGGGATGAAAGCATATTTGCTGACAATCTATTTTCAAAAAGAGATGAAAATGTCCCTTCCAATAATAAGGCTACCGATTGAGGCCCTTTATTAAACAACTTTTCATCTAAAGGATATCTCATAAAGTCAAAATTCATGCGTAAAGGAAGGAATTGATACCTACTTTCAGCAGAAGTTTGCAGTAAAACCGTCTTTTTTACTGGATATTTGGTAGCTACCGTGTCAATCCCTCCAGCAAATTGCATATTGATGGGACCTATGTTTTTTACGGCTGGGTGATCACTATTGGGTATAACCACCAAATGATAGGGATACCTGAAATATTCAAATTGAGGGGCATTGCCAACCTGCCCGGTAGCTAAAGGTATCACGCTACTTTGCATATCCAGCAATAAATTAGGCTGTAATCGCACACCAAATTTGAATAGCAAATCATCTATATTCAGATTCCTTTCATTGGGCAAATATTCTCCACGACGTAAGCTATCTAAATGAATAGCTATTTTATCAACGAGAAATAATAATCGGCCACCCTGCATGACATATTGGTCAATTTTGAAGTTATCCTTATCTGAAAATGCCGTTTTGGGAGAAGAAATAATTAGGGTTTTTACTGTGCTGTCAATGGCGACCACACTATCGAGAACAATACGTCCGGTATTAAATGTTTCCCTTAGGCTATTTTCTATATCAGCGGTTTCGGCGGGTAAACTTTCGCCATGGCCGTCCAAAAAAAGCAAGGTAGGTTTGGTACTTTGCTTTAACTGTTGAATGGCATGAATAAACTTATATTCCAACAGCGTAACTGCTTTATTCAGAATAACATCAGGGGGAACGCCGGGAATTTGATTTTCCAGAAAATTAACGGGAATACTCCGCCCTTTGTAATAAAAAATGGCATAAGGGTAGGTGAGTTTTTGACTTCTCTCCCCATTTTCCCTGACATTCAGGCTCACAGGGAGTACGCCGAGTTCAGCCAGTTGCTTTTTTCTTGTATTTACCTGCTCGGTATTTCCGGCTAAAGGATCTTCGTACTGATAGGAAATAAGGGCATTTTCACTCTGAAAATCTAGTAGCATATCTTCCACAGATTCTTGTAAACGCTTATAACCCGCGGGAAAGTCGCCTTGTAATAATACTTTGACAAAAACAACTTCGTCCAGATTGCGTAGTAACGATGTAGTAGCCGGAGTTAAGGTAAACCGCTGGTCTTCAGTAAGATCAAAGCGGGTGTAAAGAGGAAAATTCCCAATGTGGGAGTGCATTAAGACATTCAACAATATAATAATGCCTATAGCGAGAGAAAGATTGATTAGAGCTTGTTTATAACGCATGATGGAGTTGACTTAGGAACGAATGCGGTATTGCAAAACAAATCGGGTGATTAATAAAAATATTGCAATCACTGACAGAAAATAAATAAGGTCGCGGGTGTCAGGCGCTCCTTTGCTGAGGGCATGATAATGGTAGTCCATTCCAAATTGTTGCACTAACGCGTCCCATTTTCCAAAAAAAACAGGAAGCCCTGAAAGGAAATAAAAGCCGTAAAAGAATAAAAAACAACCCGTTACCGCTAACACAAAAGCAACTATCTGACTTTCAGTAAGCGAAGAGGCTAACATGCCTATGGAGGCAAACGCACTACCGAGGAGCAAAAGGCCCAAGTAAGAACCCATGATGGCTCCAGTGTCCAGATTACCAACGGGTGAACCCAAAAAATACAGGGTTATATAATAAAATAGGGTAGGCACCAATGCGAGGAAAAGGAGAGATACCGCAGCTAGAAACTTCCCGATAACTAAGCCCATTTCATCTATCGGTTTAGTGAGTAAAAGGGCAAGCGTTCCCAGTTGTCTTTCTTCGGCCAATAATCTCATGGTTATGGCTGGCACCAAAAATAAAAATAAGGAGGGGGCCATCTCGAAAAATGGCTCTAAAGAGGCAAAATTTGATTCCAGTAAACTGGTTTCCGGGAATACAAATAAAAATAATCCCATAACGGTTAAAAACACGCCCAAAACCAAATAGCCTGTCAGATTATTGAAAAATGTTGTTAATTCCTTCTTATAAATTACCCACATGAATTTGCATATTATTTTTGAATGATAAAAGGGTAACGGCCATTGAAAACAATAAGCGCACGCGTCATTTTTTCTTCATATTCTTCCTCCGAAGCGAAGCGGAGCGCTCGTAAAATCTCTTTGTCTTTTTCAATCCATTGCTCCAGAATATTCTTGTCGTAGGGCATAATGAGGTCGTCCTTTAAATGGAAAATCCGCTTTTCCATGGTTGTGATATTTCTTTTTACCACGCCTTTTCTAAATACCGTTCCTGTTAATGGATTATATGCTTTCATGGGAAACAATTCCTGGTTCTCTTTTTCATAAGAAAAAATATTTATCAGTCCTCTTACCGTGAGTTCCGCAAACAAGGTTAAGGGCCTGCCAGAACTGTCCGGAGAAATTCTAATGTATGGAATGCCTTTGATGGTAAATCCCCAGACAGAGTCTTGAATGCCTGAACCAGGATGACCTTTTTTATGTATATTTTCAACCTGGTAACACCTAAGCTTCGTGTTATACGTCCAGACAACCTCATACTCTTTCCATAAACGGGAAGGAGCATCTTTTTTGTATTCATTAATATTCAGATATAGACCGTCCACTAACTTTAACTCCTGATTTAGCGCGCGTTGGCCAAAAGAAAAGGCATAAGTGAAGCAAAGAGCCAGAAAAAGGATTACTTTTTTCATTGAATGTCAGATCCTGTTAGTTTTTGAAATATTTCCTCTACACTGCGTCGGTCTTGTTGCATACCAATGATGATATTATCGTCTTTAACAGCTTGCCTAAATATTAAGGGTCTTACATCAATGCCTGGCGCGGTAATTACCTGAATAGTATCGGTATGTATTTGACGAATACGCTGAACGTCCTTTATTATTTTAAAATGAGCTAAGGTAAAAGGACCCTGGAACGTTACCGTAGTAACCCATTCTCCTTGAAAGGTAGATTGTAAATTTTGCAAGGTATCATTTGCCTGCATTTTACCGTCCTTTATAATGAGAACACGGTCGCATAAGGCGGTAACCTCCTGCATGATGTGGGTAGAAAAAATCAATGTTTTTTCCTTGCCCAATGCTTTTATCAGAGATCGGATCTCCACTAATTGATTGGGGTCCAATCCCGTAGTTGGTTCATCCAGTATCAAAACCTGAGGATCGTGAATAATGGCTTGAGCCAGTCCAACCCTTTGTTTATAACCTTTGGATAAGGCGCCTATTTTTTTATGTTTTTCAGGGGTAAGTCCAATAAGATCAATGACCTCGGAAACTCTGGCGGAGGGATTTTTTATAGGATAAAAGCCAGCAACAAAGTGAAGATATTCCTTAATATACAGGTCGCCATACAAGGGATTATTTTCTGGCAGGTAACCAATCAATCTTCTTATTTCTTTAGGGTTTGCCTGCACATCAAAACCACCAATTTCTACTGAGCCTTCGGTTGGGGGCAAGTATCCCGTCAGTATTTTCATGGTAGTACTTTTTCCGGCACCATTTGGACCCAAAAAGCCAAGAATCTGACCTTTTTCAACTTGAAAACTGAGCTTGTCGATGGCTTTTTGTTCCCCATATATTTTGGTGAGACCTTCCACCCTAACTGACATAGATTTTTTTTTAATTTTGTGAATGTAAATTTAACAAAATTTGAAATGGATTTATTGTAGGTTTTAACATACCTTGAACTAATTTTTTAAAATAATCTTCAAAGTTCCTTTTATGAACCATAGTATTAAGCATATCCGCATTTTTAAAATGGATATTCCTTTAAAATATCCATTCGTTATTTCCCTTGAAACGATAACGGTGGCTAAAAATGTGCTTATTGTCATGGAAACACACTCTGGCTTTTTGGGCTATGGTGAAATTAGTCCTTATGAGAAAATACATAATGAAACACAGGCGTCCTGTTTACATTACGCTCAACAAATAGCGCCGGCACTTCTTGGCATTAATCCATGGGATATTTTAACCTGGCAAAAGGCTTTAAGTAAAATGGTAGTCGGGCAAAATGGGATTAAAAGTGCCCTTGATATGGCGTTTTATGATTTGTCAGCACAAATTGCTGGATTGCCTCTCTATGCCTATCTGGGCGGTAATAATACAAAAAAGATGTTTACTGACATGACTGTGGGCATTGATAGTCCGGAGAATATGGCTTTGGAGGCAAGAAAATATGTTGATGATGCCTTTCCAGCTATAAAAATAAAACTGGGAACGCAGCTTAAAGATGATGTACAAAGGGTTAAATTGGTCAGAGAAGCTATAGGTGAGGCTATTCCTCTTCGCATAGACGCAAATCAAGGTTGGGATACTACTACCGCTTTGAAGGTACTGTCTGACATTATCCCTTATAATGTTGAATATTGCGAACAACCAGTTCAGGCAAGAGATTTTGAAGCCATGGCTTTTCTTCATAAACACAGTCCAATACCTATAATGGCAGATGAAAGTTTATTTGATCCCTCTGATGCTCTCTCGCTTATTCGCGAAAATGCTTGTAGCGGTTTTAACATAAAAATATCAAAGGCAGGGGGCATACGTTCAGCACAACTGTCCGCCCTTTTTGCCCAAACAGCAGGAATGCAATGTCAGGTAGGTTGTTTTTCTGAGAGTAGATTGGGTATCACCGCATTGGCGCATTTTGCCCTGGCCCATGAAGCAGTGGTCAACTTCGATATGGATAGTCCGTTTATGTTAAGTGAAGACCCAATAAACGGGGGTATTTATTATACGGCAGAAAAGCAGGTCATTGTAGGGGAGGAGATAGGTATCGGTTGTATACCCGATATAACCGCAGCTTGCTTTCAGGAAATATAAAATTTCCAGCGTTTGCAAGCTGCGGTGATAAAAAAGATTAGAGTACTACATTGCGCACAACGGCTTTGCTGAGTACTTTAGCTGTTTTGCAAACAATTAATATTTTTTCATGATTTAGCTCATAGCCAGCCTTTCCTTCGCCAAGAAAAGTCATGTTAATTGCTTCTACTTGCCGTAGTAAATTCAAATGTTTAGATAGCTTTTCTTCTTGCCATCCCGTTTGAATTAATAAGTCAATACTTTCAATGGATTCGTGAGATTCCATTATTTTAATAAGTTTTCTGCTCTCAGGTAGGTATAATACCTCAAGCAATTTAGTCGCCTTTGACAGCGAACGTTTGTTCAGTGTGTTTTCCATAGTGTTCTCCAAGTGTCATAATAGAGGTAATCAAACAAGGAATAAAACAAAATATTGATTATCAAACTTTTAAGATTTAACAATAATTTTCATCTGTCTTCCTAGAACAAAGAAAATAATAAGACGCGAAAAATCATAAGATTAATGGAAATATATTTAAAGTATTTTTAATGTGTTGTTTGCTTCAAAATTTTAATTGCAATTTTATATTATTGAAATATAGTATTATATGTATGTTGTGTTTTTAATATATATTAAAAATGTATTTTGAATATGCCTTAAATGAGGGGGTTAAAAAAATAGCTATCCTGGTTTTTTTATACTCCAATTACTCACCTAATGAAATGTATGAGTTTGAAACGTAACATTAGCACTATTATTATTCATAAAAATTAAAACACCTGCACAAGGTTGACAACAATCTTGTGCAGGTGTTTTTTTAAGCATATAATTTAGTATCCTTTATTTATTCCTTTTTCTATGGCAGGAACCCCTTTTGCCATCCATTGAGGCAGTGGTTTATTGAGCAGATAATGGTCGAAAAACTGTTGCATCCTTATTTGAAAATCTTTACGATTTTCCAGTTTTACCGGCCAGTGAGGTTCGCCATTATAGTTCAACATCCATGCTGGTTTGCCGAGGCGGCGCATGCCCATATAGAATTCAATACCTTGATACCATGGAACGGCACCATCGGCGTCATTGTGAAGGATAAGAACGGGTGTATTTATTCTATCTAAGAAAAACAGCGGTGAATTTTCAAAAAATTGCATTGGTTTTTCCCATAATGTTCCGCCAATTCTCGATTGCGTATGCTCGTATTGGAACATTCTACTCATTCCCGACTCCCAGCGAATGCCTCCGTAAGCAGAAAACATATTAACCACCGGTGCACCCGATTCGGCGCATTTAAAAAGATTTGTACGGGTTAAAATATAGGCTATTTGGTAGCCTCCCCAGCTATGTCCTTGTATGCCGATATTATCTTTATCGACAAATCCTTTATCTATCAATACGGTGGTTCCAGATACAACGGCTTGTAAAGCACTCTCCCCGGGATAGCCTATTTTATAAGGTATATCAGGATTGAAAACGAGGTAACCTCTACTGGTGTAAAATGTATAATTGATCTGACTTCTTCCAGCAACAGGCAATTTGTGCCCGTATAAGCCATCGGAACTGCGCTCATAAAAATTTACAATCATCGGATACTTTTTAGTAGGATCGAAGTTGTCGGGTTTTGCTAATAATCCGTTTAAAACAGTACCATCGAGGGAAGTCCATTGAACCAACTCCATGCTTCCCCACTTATAGTCAGCTTGTTGAGGATTGGCATTAGAAATAACCTTTGTGGTTTTAAAGTCTGTGCTGAGTATCAGATTTGGGAAAGTATTGAAATCTTCTTTTGTGAAAAGCCATTTTTCCGCTTTAGCAGCTTTTTTAACTTGCCGCGTATATTTAAAAGGACCTTCCTGAACTATGTTTTTACTTCCTGTGTGTAAATTGAACCATAGATAGCCTTCTTCATGACTTCCATCTTTATGAAAATGAAAAAGAAAGGGCTTAATTTCGTCTATGGCAATTTCGTTAGCATCGACACGGATTAATCTGTGTGTGGTACCTGATTTCCTGCCCGAGGTTAGATTGTTTGGTAAAATACCTCCTTTCGGATCTACCTTCCAGCAATCGTAACGATCGTAAAGAAGGATATAATCGTCATTAGTTGTCCATCCGGCTATACCGTAAGGAGAAGGAAAATCGGGAGAATCATTGAGTTCATCAAAGTATAAATTTTTATTTTTTCCGGACAGGTCATATTTTTTTCCTGTAGCGGTTTCGTAGGCACGCCAGGTAGAATCGGGACTATCGAACCAATAAATATATTTACCGGCGGGAGAAAGTTGAGGCGTTGTGCGGACCTCTTTTTCAATGAGGGTAGCTTTTCCAGTGAGGGTCGAAATGGCATACAAATCTTTTCCGATAGGCCCTCCTTCCCAGGTGAATTTCTTCAAATACGGGTCTTCTGTATAGCCAATCACCACATCGGAATTGGCGGTAATATTGGTTTTTACTTCTGGGATGTCATTGGTTGCGAGGATATTTTTTCTACCAAGGGACGGAATAAATACAGCGGTAAACGCATTTTTTCTTTCCTGATCCAAACGCACTTTCTGCATTGGATAAATGTAAGGGTCTTCTGTTCCCCAAACTTCCACTTGAACAATCTCTTCTTCCAGTAAATTCGTATCTTTTTGAGGAAGAGGCGGCGCCATGCCAAAGAATAATTTAGATCCGTCGCGGGAGAATCTTAATTTTTCATGGACACTTACCGCATAATTCTGTGGTAAAAAGCCATCATTTGGTTTACAAATAACTTTGGCCGAATCACTCATTTGTAAGGAAGCAAAATACAAAGACATAGGTCTAGGATCTATCTTAACACTTCCGGTATCCAAAACAAAGGCAATTTGTCTTGCTTTGCGATCAATAGCTAAATTATCAAATGCTCCTTTTCCTCGATACACAGGTCTTAATTTCCTGGTGAGTCCGTCAAAGAAATAAATGCCGGGAAGGTTATTTTCATCATCCCCCGTTGCATGTAAAACTAAACCAGGCACTTCTTCAGCTACCTGAAAAGTTTTGGTGAATGGCATGACAAAAGAAAAAGTATCAGTGGTCGATTGAATGACAAATTGCGTACCTGTTTGAATACCTTCTTTCTTTTTCTTTCCCTCTGATTTTTCAATTTCCTTATGATAGGCAATCCATCCACTCCATTTTTCCGGCACAGCAAATCTTCTTACTTTAGGTATTTTTGTTACGTTTCCAGTGGCCGTTTGAAAAAGGAAGAGCGTATCTTTAGGCAAATCGTCGGACTTAACTTTCTTACGTCGCAAAGAATCAAGGGTTAACTTTGGTACTTTGACTAAGAAAGCAGCATGAGAATTGTTCGCCGTAAAAGAAGCGCGGGAACCTCTGGGGAAAACGAAATTTTCACCACTCTCCGTTTGGTGAATGATCAAGGTTTCATCTCCTTCTCCTGGCGTTAAATTATAGGAAACCCATTTTCCATCGGCAGAAATAACTGCATTACCCAATGTTTTCCAATGGGCAAAATCGCTGTGTTCTAATTGTTTTTTCTGTCCTGTAACAGGATGTAACAAACCTACATATAGTAGGAAAAAAAGAAGTGGTCGCATCATTTTGGTAGAATTTTCATCTAAAATACAATAAATTAATGTTCTGCTATAATATTTGTCCTATTTAGGCCTTTCCAAATAGCTTTACCGCGGCATCCCGCCGGAAATCGAATATCTCTTCTATCTTTTTTTCTACAAAAAGACTATTAGCCAAAGTGCCAAATAAACCTAGTCCAACCCGATAATGTAGCGTATCAGTCATCAAAACACCCTTCTCATGGGCTATAAAAGTATGTTGATGGTGCCAAAGGGCATAGGGACCTATTAATTGTATGTCAATAAATGTGTGAGGTTTCTCAACATGAATTATTTCTGTTACCCAATACAAAGGAATGCCTAAAATGGGGCGGACCTCGTGTTCAATCAACATGCCCGGAAATATTTTTTGTCCATTCAATGACGAAATCATTCTGAAACCTGCATTTTCAGGCGTCATTTTATTTAAATTATCGGGAACAGAGAAGAAATTCCAAAGTTCCTTTAATTTTACGGGCAGAATTAATTCCCATTGCTTTTTCTTTATTTTCATCTTGTTTTGATTTTTTTAACAAGCAAATAATTATTTAGTTGGAATAATTACCCGATAATTGAACCCTTATTCATTTATCTTTACACCCTAAATAGATAAAAAATGTCTGTAGTTGATGATTTTAACGATTATCGGTCGTTAATGAACGATAAAATATTATCGGTTGATAATAAGGTTATTAAACGTTTTTGGAGCCTCGATAATCAAGCGTATCAGGCGGGTGCCTTAGACACTAAAACAAAGGAATTGCTTGGATTAATTTCCTCGATGGTTCTTCGTTGTGACGATTGTATTAAGTATCACCTGGGTACTTGTTATGAACTGGGCGTAACCAAAGAGGAACTCTTCGAAGTTTTTTCTATTGCCAATCTGGTGGGAGGATCCATCTGCATTCCCCATACGAGAAGAGCCGTAGAATACTGGGAAGCCCTGGAAAATAATCAGCTGAAAAATGAAGTATAAAAAGTAAATGTCAAATCAAAATTATTTAAATTCATTAAATACGGTACAGAAAGATGCGGTTACGACCCTTAACGGACCCGTTTTAGTGATTGCAGGTCCGGGTTCAGGGAAAACGAGGGTGTTAACTTATCGAATTGCTCATATCCTTCAATCTGGTATTTCAGCAGACCGTATTTTAAGCCTTACCTTTACCAATAAGGCGGCAAAGGAAATGCAGGAAAGGATTCATTCGGTCGTTGGTGCCAGCGCTAATGGTATCTGGGCGGGAACTTTCCATTCCCTTTTTTCAAGAATCCTTAGGATGGAGGCTCACCATATCGGTTATCCTACCAGTTTTACAATCTATGACACAGAGGATTCGAAAAATGTGCTTTCTGCCCTGATTAAAGAATTAAATCTCGATAAGGAAACTTATCAGGTGAATCAACTGAGAAATCGAATCTCCGCCGCTAAAAGTGCCTTGGTTACTCCAACGATGTATGAAACTAACGCCGAGTTTTTAAAGCAAGATAAGGCTGCCGGCAGACCCATGATTGCCACGCTCTATAGAAAATATACAGAGCGTTGCAAAAGAGCAGGTGCCATGGATTTTGATGATTTGCTCTATCGTCTCTACGAATTGCTGCAACGTAACCCAGAGAATATCTTAGATAAATATAGGAAAAAATTCAAATACGTAATGGTAGATGAGTTTCAGGATACCAACCACCTGCAATATGCTATTATTAGGAAATTGGTTCATTTTGAAGGTAGTACCAGAAATATTTGTGTAGTGGGCGATGATGCTCAAAGTATTTACTCTTTTCGTGGGGCAACCATTCAGAATATCCTTGATTTTGAAAACGATTTTAAGCCTTTCGGTATTCAGGTTTTTAAGTTAGAACAAAATTACCGGAGTAGCGAGGAAATTGTGCAGGCGGCAAACGTCCTTATTCAGCACAATACAAAACAAATACAGAAGAAAATTTGGTCGCATAAGGGCGCAGGACATAAAATTAAAGTGATTCGGTCCGTAAGCGATAACGAAGAGGGGAAACAAGTTATCAATACGCTAACGGAACTGAGAAATAGGTACCATCTTTCTTTTAGTGATATCGCTATTTTGTATAGAACCAATGCCCAGTCAAGGGTTTTCGAAGAATATTGCCGACGGGAAAATATTCCTTATAAAGTCTTTGGCGGACTCTCTTTTTATCAGCGCAAGGAGGTCAAAGATTTAATCGCCTATCTGAGGGTCATTATCAATCCGTCCGATGATGAAGCCCTAAAAAGAATAATTAATTATCCGAGAAGGGGTATTGGAGATACGAGCATTCAAAAAATGCTCCAAATGTCTGCTGAAAAGGAGATTCCCCTTTGGGAAGTGGTTAAAGTGGAAGGGATAAATAATCAAAAGGCACCAAAATTGTTGAAACAATTTGTGGAAATGATCCTTTCTTTCACTGCAAAAAAGGATACGGAAAATGCTTTTGATTTAGCTACCCTGGCCGCTAAACAATCTGGTTTGATTGACTTGCTGAAGGCCGATGGGACGCCCGAAGGTGTGTCAAGGATAGAAAACGTAAATGCGCTGCTAGATGCTGTGAAGAATTTTGTAGATGAAGATGAATCGGACCAGTTAGATGGGCAGTTAGATAAATCATTGGTCTCTTTCTTGCAATCTATCGCCCTTTATACAGATTTGGACGATAAGGAAGCAGGCGATGAAACCGTCACGCTGATGTCGGTGCATTCTGCTAAAGGCCTTGAATTTAAAGCCGTTTTTGTAACAGGACTGGAAGAAAACCTCTTTCCCTCTCACATGTCTATGGATACCACAGAGGGTTTAGATGAAGAAAGACGCCTTTTTTATGTGGCAATTACCCGCGCAGAAACTTTCCTGACGCTCTCTTATTCACTGAGTAGATATAAGTTTGGTCAAATGAAGTATAGTGAAATGTCCAGATTTTTAGAGGAATTACCTGGGGAATATTTAGAATCTACCTCTCCCATGAGGTCAAATAACAGGTCTGTTCAAACTACTTCGACGGTAACAGGATTTGCTCCAAATGCCCGAAAGCCAGTAAATAAAATGCCAGATAAGTTTAATGCTGAAGATTTTAAAGCGAGTCCTCCCGAAACACTTTCGCCTGGTATGACGGTAGTGCATCAAAAATTTGGTATGGGGAAAATCACAAAAATAGACGGTGGAAGAGACAATAGGGTAGCCACCATTCTTTTCAGGGACATCGATGAACCTGAGAGAAGATTAATGTTGAAATTTGCTAAACTTCAGATAATTCCTCATTAATCCAGGCCTTTATTTCTTTAATAATTCCTTCATCGCCCGATATAAAATGGGCGCTGTTTCAGGTCCTAAAGAGTTAATTTCTCCATAAGGCGCATCTTTAAAGGTATAAGTGAAGGGTGGTTTCTCGTCCCATTGACTCTTTGGAACAAGGTACCCAATCATGTCATTTGAGAGTCCCATTGTGAAGGAATATTTTGACGAAATATAACTTCTCAATGGGGGTGTTTCAAAGGGTGCCATATTATAATCTTGTCCTTTGGGCTTTTCAACCCCACCGTTTAATATTTCAGGGTATAATTCGCCAGGATAGTGTAAAAAATGTACGTCTCCGAGCTGCCATGCAGCTATTTCAGTCCTGATATTAATCCAGCTGCTTGTTCCACGCTGTACAACGCCCATAAAAGCGGCCAACCGATACAATGGATTTTTCAGCGGAAGTTCTAAGGTTTTCGCATTGATTTTTAGTTTAGCTTTACTAAAGGTCACATTATCGGCTCCTTTTTCAAGACATTGTATACCCAGTGCTGCCAATTGATAACCCTGAGCCGCAGCTTTATCAAAGCTTGGTTCCAGATAAACGGTATCTTCCTTAAATCCCGGAATTGGGAAATGAGGGCGGGTGGTCATTAATCCGCCAATAGCTCCGATAGAAAAAATAGCCGTTCCCCCTAATCCCTTTATCAGCGTAGAATCCCCTTTTTTCAACCCTTTTTCAAGAGCTTCCCTTACATAATATGGAAAATCAGCCGTTAAGTACAAGTTTTTATTCCAAAGTGTTTCCGGGTGATTAGACCAGTTAAAAAATACGCCAAGCGTCGTATCCATTGCTGCATCAATGGCTTGTAAAATATTTATTCGGGGATCCATTACTATAGGTTCCCTGGAATCTTCGACCAGATTAGCTGCACCTGTTAGATCGTGACCTACCCGAAAAATAGCGGGTCTTAAATGGCGGTGAGCCTGGGTAATGGATTGTAATATACCCTCCTGAACTTGATTTTTATAGGTATTATCGACACCACTGGAAAACGGAGATTTACCCCAAAGTCCAACCAAATCAGGGGTTTCGTGACTATGTGTACTCATAATGACCACATAATCAATATTTAGCTTTGTTGCCACCATTTTTCTAACCGTGAGAATATCATCGGCGCCAAATCCGATGGCATCAATAACGGTTAATGCTATTTTATGCTTACCATTGGCAATAATCATCGTTCGGGCCCAAAGAGGATCATGTACGCCCATGGCAGGTCTATTGTTCTGAAAACCAGCCATCCACACTGGATCAAATTTTCCATTTCCATTTCCGTCGGTAAACGTATCGCCATCTTTGGGGTCATATTGTGCATCCTCATTTTTGTCAATCCATGTGTCAGGCACTTGCGGCGTAATGTCAACGGAGGCGAATCCAGCTTGTAAAAAATCTTCCTCCGTCTCAATGTGTACATTCATATCAGCATCAGGGTGCCTGTCTCTGATCGCCCAGCCAAATCTTACAAGAATGAGCAATAGAATGAAAACCAGGAAGGCAGAAATACGATAGAACCATTTTAAGAACATGAGGATATAGATTAGGAGATGAAAGAAAAATTAGTTTTTAATTTCTTCATTTAGCAGGGCGAAACAAATATTTATGCCTTCGATGAAATTGCTTATTTTAAGATTTTCGTCAGCCGCATGAATGTTATTATCCGGATTGGGGATATTAACCGCGAGGGCCGGAATATTTAAGGTAGTAATAAAGGGGGAAATAGGTTGTGAACCTCCTGTGGATCTAACCTTAACATATTGGTTTCCAAATGTTTTTTGCATAGACTGTTCTACCCATTTTCCCAAAAAGGAATTCATGTCTGTCCGATAAGCTTTCGAACCAATGCGGAAAGACAAGAAGGCCAGTTTCGTATAGTTTTTTCTTTCTTCCGCACTTGGTTCATCCTTCACCAAATGAAAACCTGCCTGTAAAACATAGTTTTTGAAAAGCTCAATCATTTTTTCAGCGGGTGTTTCAGGAACCAATCGAATATCAAATTCAGCGATGGCATCATCAGGAATAATCGTTGTAGCCAAGCGACCAATTTTTGCTGCGGAAATACCTTTGACATTTAAGGATGGATATTGCAAAGATTCTTGAAAAGATTCGCCTATTTTTTCAGGTTTTGCAATGCCAATACGAGTAATAAGTTCCTCGGTATTATCAGGCACGGAGGAAAGAATAGCCTTTGTTTGACTATCAAGCTGAACCGCATCATAAAAACCTGGTATCAAAACGCGCCCTTCCTCGTCTTTCATGCCACCAATGAGTCTGGAGAGGGCAAATACCGGATTGGGTACAAAGTTTCCATATTGACCACTATGCATAGGGCTTGTTGGGCCGAATACCCTTAAAGTAACCGATAAAATGCCCCTTGCCCCATAGGTTAAAGTAGGCAGATTGGAAACATGTCTTGTGCCATCCAAAATAATCATTCCATCGGCGGCAAAGGCTTCTTTATTGTCAGTAACTGCCTGAGGAAGCGTAGGGGAACCCAGCTCTTCCTGAAAATCCATGATGACTTTCAAGTTATATTGGCTCGTTTTTCCCGCCGTCTTCATCATTCTGAGGGCGGTGATAAATGCCACAACATTTCCTTTGGAATCGGAGGTAGAACGACCGAAAATTCTTGCATCTGGCGGATAGGGCGGGACAAAATTATCCCAGGGGATAGTTTTCCATTGCTCACCATCGGGTATTTTCAGCACGGGAATAAATGGATCTTCTTGGGTCCATTCAGAGGGATCAAAGGGTTGCCCATCGATTTGTAAATAGAAAAGAATCGTTTTCGCTTCTTTATTGGGCGATTTTTTTTCAGCCAGTAAAACTGGTACCTCTTTGGTTGTCAATATTTCAGTCTTGAAATCAAGTTCGGTAAATACTTTTTGACACCAGGCTAAATTTTCTTTTATATGTTCTTTATTAGAACCTAAATTGGGTATAATTAGAAATTCCCTCAAGGTTTTAATACCTGATAAATAAGCATCGGAATGACTTTTAGCCATGGCATCAGGTATATTATTTTGAGCGTCAACGATCATAGGCAGAAAAATAAGTAAAAAAATTAGGAACCATTTATGGTGAAATAAATACATAAAAGTAAAGCTATTAAATTTAGATAAATCTAATCCCATGTCAAACGTATTTTATTTCCCGTTTGGACCGCCTTAAAAATGGCTTCTATGATAATCATATCCTTTAGCCCTTCTTTACCATCTACGGGTAGGAAAGGGATTTTATCTCGCAAAATAATTTCCGCCATCTCCTCCATTTGCATTAATTGGTGGGTAACATGAGGTTGGGTTAGTTCCCCTTTGTTTGTTTTACCTTTTATTGGACCATAACCAGTTGCGGGTTGAAGTTCCGCAAAACCATTGTGTCCGGTGAGTAAAAATCGGTCAAGAAAGCTGGTATTATAGGTTGACAGGCAAGAAGCCACGGCGCCATTGGGGAAACCCATTTGAAATTGGATGGTTTCATCGACGCCCTCCTTAAATTTCACAGGATCAGTTTTAGTTTCCTGCGCAGTAATCCAAACCGGATCTTCACCAATCATGTAGCGTGCGCCATTGATGGCATAAATGCCAATATCCATCATGGCACCGCCGCCCGCTAAATCTTTATTTAGACGCCACTGATTAGGGTCACCAATTTTAAATCCACAAAGACCTTGAAAAAACACTAGTTTACCGAAATCCCCTGCCATTCTCATTTTTACAATTTCCTGTGTTTTAGCTTCGAAATGCATGCGGTAACCAACCAAAAGCTTTACCCCCGCTTTTTCGCAGGCGCTGATCATTTCTTTAGCTTCTTTCACGTTTATGGCCATAGGTTTTTCGCAAATAACGTGTTTACCTGCAGCGGCCAATCGCAGTGTTTGATCCTTATGCAGTGCATTGGGCGTGCAAATATAGACTGCATCTATATTAGGATTATTTCTTATATCATCAAAATTTCCATAATGATAACAGCTACTATCGGGCACCTGATATTTATTTTTCCAGGTTTCCAATTTTGCGGGCGTTCCACTGATTAGTCCTGTAATTTTAACCCTTTCACTGTCTTTAATAGCTTCTGCCACTCTGTTGGCGTAACTACCTAGTCCGAGAAATGCCACGCGTAATGGTGGACCATCGGGCGCAGAACGAGGTGTATTTGACTCGTTATTTTCAATTAATTTGGGCCAAAGGCTCATCATACCCAGCGATAAAGGAATAATTTGAAGGAAATGGCGGCGATTTTGCATTTTTAACAATGATTTTAAGTGTTTTAGTTAAAGATAAATATTTAATTTTATAAAGATTTCCAATGGGGATAATTTTTTACCTATACCTAATATTAGGTATTTTTTTACGAGATGACTTTTGACATCTTAATATTTAAACATTGCATTTATTTTTGGGTTAGATTTGTGTTAATTAGATTAAATCAAAATAAGCAATCGAGTGGTAAAGCTTCATACAAGTGAGAAAATCCTTTCCTGTGCGCGCGTCGGCGTAAAAGGAGTAGTTTCCTATTTCAAAGATGAACAGGTAGCTTGTCGGTTAATATCGATGGGACTGGTACCTGGTTGCACCATTGAAATTTTACGTAAGGCACCATTTGGTGGTGGGTGGTATGTAAAATCAGATGGGCTACACATTGCCATGCGAAGTGAGGAAGCTTGTTGTATTGTGTTGATGTAAATTTTATCAGATCATTATCGTGGAATCAGAACGGAAGCCAACGCGTGTTGCCCTTATAGGTAATCCTAATTGTGGAAAATCATCGCTATTTAATTTTATTACAGGATTACAACAAAAGGTAGGAAATTTTCCCGGGGTTACCGTTGATATAAAATCTGCAGACACTAAATTATCGGACGGAACACGGGTTTCCTGGGTTGATTTTCCCGGTCTTTACAATTTATATCCCACCTCGAGAGATGAAAAACTGGTGGTTCAAAGTCTTTTGGATACAAAAGATATTTATCACCCCGATGTAATTTGTTATGTAGCAGATATTACGAAACTGGATAAGCATTTACTGCTTTTAGATCAGTTAAGAGATATGGGTGTCCCACTGATTTTGGTGCTGAATATGATTGACTTAGCCCAAAAGGAAAAGGTGGATATTGATGTGGAACGCCTGTCTAAAAAACTTGATGTTCCAGTGGTTTCTGTGAGTGGCAGAAGTGGAGAGGGTATTTCTGACCTGCTGAATAGGGTTAAGGAACTCATTGAATTAAAAAATGTCAGGAATAGCTCAAAGAATTCATCGTATAAGTTTTCAGAAACAGAGGAAAATATGACACTACAGCTAAACGCTGTTTTTCCTGCTTATTCGCCATACAAACGATTATTAATCGCCCATCATGCTCCATGGCTTCCCTTCATTTCAGCCAGTGAACGAATTCAATTGCTGAGTATTCTTGGAGAAAATGCGTTTAAAAGTTTGCCTTTTCAAGTAAGGGAAGTGACTCAACGATATAACTTTTTTACGCCGCTGTTGTCCTCCGTGTTAAAGAAAGGAGAAAGCGACGGATTTACCTTTTCGGAAAAGCTGGATGGTTTATTAACCAACAGAATTTTCGGATTATTTGTGTTTCTCGGTGTTTTAACTTTCCTTTTTCAATCACTCTATATATGGGCCGAATGGCCAATGACCCTCATAGAAGAGGGATTTTCGACCTTGGGTGTTTATCTGACCACCCATTTACCAGCCGGTTGGTTTACCCAGTTTTTGACGGAAGGATTACTCGCCGGATTAGGTGGTGTGCTTGTTTTTATACCCCAGATTGCCTTACTATTTTTTCTGATTTCTATCTTAGAAGAAATTGGTTATATGTCACGTGCTGCTTTTCTTTTCGATAGAATAATGCAGTTATTTGGTATGAACGGTCGGAGTATGGTCGCTCTTATTTCGGGTGGTGCCTGCGCTATTCCTGCTATCATGAGTACCAGAACCATCTCTTCCTGGAAAGAAAGATTGATTACCATTTTGGTGACCCCTTTTATCAGTTGTTCCGCGCGAATTCCAGTTTATACGGTGCTTATTGGATTAGTAATTCCTTCTAAAACAGTGGGTTATATTTTTAATTTACAAGGATTAGCTTTTCTGGGTTTATATTTATTAGGGATTTTTGCAGCGCTTTTGTCGGGTTTGTTGTTAAAATGGTGGATTAAAAGCGACGAGCCTTCTTTCCTTTTATTAGAATTGCCAGATTATAAGCTGCCTGTATGGAGAAATGTAGGACTGACCGTTTGGGAAAAGGTAAAAACCTTTACGCTGGAAGCGGGAAAAATCATACTGATTATTTCTATGATTCTTTGGTTTTTAGCAAATAACGGGCCAAAATCGGGTATTGAAGCTGCCAATAGGGAGGCTAAAAGGGAGGCTGTTGAAATGAAACTCTCACCCATTGAGGCAGAAAATCTTTCAAAGGCTTATTTGCTCGAAGCTTCTTACGCCGGAATATTGGGAAAAACGATAGAACCCGCTATTCGTCCACTGGGTTTCGATTGGAAAATTGGTATTGCACTCCTCACCTCCTTCGCTGCACGGGAAGTTTTTGTCGGTACCATGGCAACTATTTATAGCCTCGGACAAAGTGATGATGAATTGACCTTGAGAGAGCGTTTGGCTGTTGAAAAAAATCCGGAAACAGGAAAACCCAGATATGATTTGGCAACGGGCATTTCTTTATTGCTATTTTATGTTTTTGCCATGCAATGTATGAGTACTTTAGCCGTGGTCAAAAGAGAAACCAAATCGTGGAAATGGCCAATGATACAATTTTTGGGTATGACTTTCATCGCTTATATTAGTAGCTTTGTGGCCTACCAAATCCTTCATTGATATGCATTATTCAAAAGAAAGAGCCCAGGAATCACGCGCAGCAGTGGAACGGCTCTATATTGCCATGAGACACTTGTTTATCAGGGGAAGTTATAAACCTTTAGGCATGTCGGGGGAAGCAATGATTGAAGCGCTCATGGTACTCAGACCTGAAATTTATGGTACGCTGTTTCATCCCGAACGGATTGAGTTAGATGGTTTATTATACGTTTTTCAACGTCTTCCCAAAGGGATAGAATCTTGTCGTTTGATTCGCATGGTAAGTCGCGAAGGGTATTCTGAGGCAGGTTTTCCCTCTCTGATTGCACCAAAGCGTAAAAGAAATGCTTATAGAATAGATGAGGAGCAGATGTTTATTGAAATGACCAGGGGACGAAGCGATATTTATGATATCATGACGCACCTTACTTTTCTTTATATTGAATCGGAAAAAATTAGAAAAAATAGCATAGATTTTAAAGGGGAGAAATCTAAGGAATGGCTGTTTATAGAAAAATGGGTATTGGACAATAATGATGAGAATAATGCAGATCTCCCCGTTGCTTACACTCACCTCAGCACCATTCTTAGAAGAACCTATCAGGAGACGGTCTTAGCTTGTCATAAATTTCAGTCAGACCAGCATTTAAATTCCTTATTCGACATTGTTTACTGGATGGGGGCGCTGTCAATGAATGAGTTGAATAACCAGAAAGATAGGGAAATTAGTTTTTCTGTAGCATTAAGGGAACATTTGGGTCATCACCTTCATGGGGAATCCTGGGCGCAAAATATTAAAGTCTTTCTGCAGAAAAATAATTTAATCGATCGTCCTATTCACCTGATTAGCGCCAATATGCATAGCGTTATGAATAGCCTCTATGCCGAAAAAGCGCTGGCAGGTACCTTTTCAGAGGAAACCTCTTTGGAAGAAATGGCAAAAATATTGAGTATGGAGGAAAATGGTCATTTGAGAAGGGCTGTCCATGATTACGCCGTAGAAAATGGCCTGCATCCAATAGAAGATATCTCGGGAACAAATATTCCGGTTCAGTTGATAGATTTGCAAAAAATCAAATCAAATAAGGCGATAAGTAAAGAAAAACCTCTCCTTTTAGTCATGGATTATGCTTTTGGTGAGCAAGCCTATGAAACTTTCGATGAGCTTTTCAGGCCCTGGGGGGAAGAAGTTACCCATAGAAATTTATCGTTTGCCTCTGTCTCTGTGATTGGGAAAGCGGGGATTCTGAAAGGGGAAAAAGGGGATATTATGATTCCCACTGCGCATGTTTTTGAAGGTACTGCCGATAATTATCCGGTGGACAATGACCTTGTTCCAGCCGATTTTGAGGGGAATGATCTGGGCGTTTATTACGGTCCTATGGTTACCGTCCTCGGAACTTCTTTGCAAAATAAGGATATTCTAAACTATTTCCTGTATTCCTCCTGGCATGCTATCGGTTTGGAAATGGAGGGAGCTCATTATCAAAAGGCCATACAGTCTGCATCAAAAATTAGAAATAATATACCACAGGATATTCCCATTCGATATGTTTATTATGCTTCTGACAATCCGCTGGAAACAGGTAGTACCCTCGCGTCAGGCAGTTTAGGACTTGAAGGGGTGAAGCCCACTTATTTATGTACAAAAATTGTCCTTCAAAAGATATTTGATTCG
>JAFMBH010000195.1 GCA_017858735.1 Bacteroidota bacterium | reverse complement strand
TAAGAAAAAGGGTATCTGCAAACCACATCCATTTTATCAATGATCGCCTTTTTTACCCGTTCAGAAGGGCCGTAAGGATTTTCATTTGAACTCAATCGAGCCATTGGATTACCCACCGATGGCATGAATGGCTGCTCAGCTAAACTTTCGGTGGCAGATAACTTCTGCTGGAGGGAAAGCGAGGCCAGCGCTAAACCGCTTAATCGAAGCCAATCTCTTCTTGATACAGGTTGCATACTCTAAAATATTAGGGTTTTCTGAAATAAAATCTCGAATTACTTCAAATATAAGAAAACCAATCTTAAGAAGAACAGCATCCCTAAAATTTTCTGAACGTTTATAATTTAAATTAAAAGAGGGTGGCAGGTTTTAAAGCCTGCCACCCTCTTTATTTTGATGTATTAGTCTTTATTTCTTCTTCTTGGTTGTTTTAGGCTTTGCCGTTAGTTGATAGGTAAATGAAAAAACATGATCTCCAGCAGAGAAATTACTTCCTGTTAAGGGAAAGTCAAATTGATAACCAATACCAAAAGGATGTTTAGATACCAGGGCATTTAAGCCGACAGACTGGCTTCCTGTGATGGTCCGGTAACTGGAATTCCTGTAAACAGGTGCCAGGCTAAAAAAAGATCCTTGTGCGGTCATAAATCTTACCTCTCCCAAAATATCTAATTGATAATCCGCATTCTCCTGTGTTCTTACAAGCATGCTTGGTCGTATCACTATCTTATCCTTTATTGGCAATTCCAATCCGGTAGATACAAATACGGTGAAGGCATTCTGAAGATCATTTTCATCGGTAAAAACAGGATTGAAAAAAGGTAGAAAATTATAGGCAGACACACCAAGAAAAAAACCATGCGTGAAGAAATTGACGCCCACATTAAAGTTAGGAGTTAAATGATTGAATTTTGACTTATCGTTAAATACATCATCCGTAACGCCCAGGGCTAAAAAGTTCTTTAATTCAATCCTATATTGATTCATATTTGCTGACAATCCGAAGGAAAATCCCGACGGTTTTTTATCCCCTTTTTTTGTGGTAAGGATATGATAGGCAAAAGTTGTTTCAACGCCTGCATACGAACTGGCTCCATTCTGATCCTTGAATAAATTGAAACCCACTCCAATTTTACTTTTTGAAAAAGGATAATCTGCGGAAATAACTTGTGAATTAGGAGAATTTTTGAAGCCCGCCAATTGCTTTTTGTATATCAATGTGGCACTTCCATGTCCCTGACTCCCGGCTAACGCTGGATTCGTTAAATAGGGTTTGAAAAAATTCTGATTCTGGAAAAGGAAATTTTGCGCGCTTGCAGCGAAATTCAAACCCAACAAAAATGAAAAGAAAACAATAACTCTCATGACTTAATTACTTTATTAAAGTGAAATTCCCCCTGCGGATATCATCTTTAGTTACCTGAATCACATACCAATAATCGCCTGCAGAGGCAGGAATCTGTCCAATCATTCCATCCCAACCTAGGGAGACTCCTGGATATTCAACGAGTAATCTACCTGTTCTGTCGAAAATATAAACCTTAGATTCCGGGTAGAAAACAAGCGCTGGATTTTCCCAGCGATCATTATTACCATCGCCATTTGGAGTGAAAAAGCTGGAAAGCTTCACCTCATTGTCTATGACATTGAATAAGGTTTGACAAGTTTTGTCGCCTACGGTAATCGTAAAGCCAGCAACACCTGTCGAGGTTGGTTTTCCAGTTACGGTATAATTCAGGGTACCTCCCGTTGGATTTAATCTTAAGGAATCTCCCGTAAGCGTTAAGCCTGCTACACCTGTTGAAGAAAGGGTTAAAGGATCAACTTTACCGTTGTTACCGCCTTGATAATTGATCTTCAATACCCCAGTATATTCCACATCTTTTCCTAGATCATCCGGAGTCAATTGGCTGCTATTACAATCAAGAGATAATTTTGGTAATAATAAGGTCACTGGCAATTCGACGATACAAGTTTTTGTACCAAAGGCTATGTTAAATATTGCCTTTCCAGTATCGGTTGGAACGCCCGTTGCGACCCATTCTATGGAACCATTACCCACTGCCAATTTTCCAGGTTGAAGGGTAAGATTGAGGCCAGTAACTCCAGTGGATGAAAGGTTCATTCCGGTAAAATCGCCCCCATTACCACCTTTGTAGGACAAAATAATTACCCCTGAATACGGTTCTCCTTTATAAATTTCCATATTATCAATGAGGTAAGTTCCGCATAACAAGGAATCGACCTGATCATTTTTGTTGACAGTGATGGTTCCAGTTGCATTTAAAATGCCACAACCTCCGGTTAAAGCAATACTATAGTTGAAAATACCGCTTATTGTTGGTACACCACTAATAGTTACCACATTTGCCGACCACACCGCACTTACGCCATCTGGCAGCCCCGTTGCGGCCCCTATTCCAGAAACACCAGTGGTTGTATGCGTAATATTTGTAAGCAGCCTGTTAATATTTAACGTAGGTGTTGAAGAAGCTGGGGTCACCGTACTAACTGGAGAAACGGTGATGGTTCCCGTTGCACTGACCGCACCGCAACCACCCGTTAGAGGAATGGTATAATTGAAAGTACCGCTTACCGCAGGCGAACCACTTAAGCTTATGGTATTAGCTGACCACGACGCGTTAATACCTTGTGGCAAACCGGTGGCCACACCAATACCGGTTGCTCTTGTGGTATTATGTGTAATAGTTACCAGCGCTGTATTAATGCATAAGGTTGGTGTTGAACTTGGAGCACTTACCGTATTGTTTACTCCAACGGTTATACTACCCGTCGCATTCACCAAACCACAACCTCCTGTTAAGGGAATGGAATAATTAAAGGTTCCACTTTCGCGGGGGGTTCCACTGATTGTCAATACGTTGGCTGACCAATTAGCTATTACACCCGCTGGAAGGCCTGAAGCGAGGCCTATACCTGTCGCACCCGACGTAGTATGCGTTATATTCGTTAAAACGGTATTGACACACAAAGCAGGCATTGAACTAGTGTTAAGTTAATCATGTAATGACGGATATAATCTTTTCAGTTTCACCCG
>JAFMBH010000217.1 GCA_017858735.1 Bacteroidota bacterium | reverse complement strand
TTACTCCCTAGTAATTTCCAGAAATTATAAAATATGTACTTGGACGGACGGATACTGTAAATCGGCCTTACGTAGAGTAGTTCAAAGGTAGAAAAATTCTGGCGTCAGCAAAACCGTTAGCTTAAAAAGTCAATGGCGGTGCCATAACGCAAAGGTGCAGTTAGCAGTTGTGGCATTATAGTGTAAAAAGGGTCGCATTTGAAATTTTAGATTCCAAGGATTTTATGATTAATTCGAGTTCTACTTTAGCTTCTGCTTGAAGTCCCATTGCGGCTGCCATTCCAGCACTGTCTGTACTCATTCTTTCATTGAGCGAAAGATGATAGTTTTTATCTTCACCAAAAACCATCTTGTATGAATGAAAGTGCATAGGATCTCCAATTTTTGGCATGTTGCTCAAATGCGAAAAGGAAAACTCTCGTTTCATATAATCGAGAAGATGGTTTTGCAACACCAAAACTAAATGTTTGTTGAGATGTTCAAAAGTCTAAATTTTGTGGTGAAGTTGAACTAAAATAGTTTTTGCTGTCATTTTCCAATTCATTCCATAAGGCTTATCTCCATAACCTTCTGCTGGCTCCTCAACGAGATTAAGGTCTGTTATAAATCTTTGCCTTTCAGGCCAAACAGTTCCAGTTGTATCAAGTGTTTGAAGTTCAATTCCAACAAAATCCTTCACTTTTTTGTCAGCTACTGAAGCAAGAAAATAATCAACACTTCCTCCTGGTATATTAACTTCGGGTATGATATGAAGTTCGTTGCCTGGCTCGTGTAACGTTAGTAAGTGAAAGCAGTCAACAAATATTTTTCGCTTTTCTATAAGTCGATGAGGACAAATAATTATGTCTTGATTATCTTTACCGTATTTTACAGAGCACGTACCAATAGAAATTTCGGGTGAGCTTTTACGAACCTTAATGCACCTTTTACCAAGATATCCGCAGTGTTGACTCGTTAAAATTTCCATCCAATTTATGGTATCATTCTTTGTCGAAAAATTGAAGAACTCCGCTATTCTCGTATCTATATTCATAAATTCTATCTTTTGAAAATTCAATATAATCCGTTGAAAGGTCAATGCCTATTGACTTTCTGTTATGTTTAAATGCGACTAAGGCAGTTGTTCCGCTACCAGAAAATGGGTCTAACACTATACCGTCTAATGGACAAGTTGCTAAAATTGGAATTTTACAAACATCTTCTGGATACACAGCATAATGGTCTTTTCTTTTTTGGGTGTCCTCTGGAATGATTTCCCAAACATCCCCGGGAAGAGTTCCATCGGGATGATAGAATAAAAAGTAAAAACCTTTCTTGTTCAATTCTTTTGCCCTTCCAGAAACACTTTCAGATTCGGAATGTGTTGCTCTCTGCTGTCCGCGAATAATCATTCTAAAATCAGCAATCTCATTATTTCTAATCCTATCTAATACCTCATTTAATGCGCTAAACGCATTTACCTTTTCTTCGTCAGTCAAAATGGTTGAAAGTTCAATTTGTCTCTTGTATCGAACACCGCTTACTCCAGTTGCAGAAATAACTGAGCCATTTTTTACAATTGTTTTCCGTGCATTTGATCTTATGCTCGTACCATCATAAAAATATTTCTTCTCGTCTTTTACAAAATGAAAAATATTTTCATGAACATTCCTGAGTTTATCTTTGCTACTATCAAGTCCGCCTTTGTGCTTATTCCAAATTACACTGTTGCGAAGTACCCAATTCTGTTCGTCCATCATTCTAATAGCAACCCTCCAAGGAATTCCGAGTAATTTTTTACTTCTATAGGTGTCGCCAAGATTTAGCCAGAAAGAGCCTGAGGATTTTAGAACCCGATGAATTTCTTTCGTAATTTTAGTTAGGTTTAAAACAAATTCTTCGTATGACTTTTCTTGTCCAATTCCACTACCACTATATTGTCTATGCCCCCAATAGGGCGGGCTTGTAATAACACAATCAATGGATTCGTCAGGGATGCTCTTAAGCAACTCCAAACTGTCTCCATGGAGAAGTAAAGGGTCTTTTTTTTCTAAGTCCTCTAAGTAGTCAATTATGTTTCCTTGTTCGTCCATGTTGTAAAGTTAGTCATTTTGTCTTGTTCATTTTGTTTGATTTTATGTCAACCTATTTTAGGGCGATTCATTTTGTGCCATTACTGCTAACTTGATTATACCCGAAACAATCTTTCGTTAAACCAACCATTTTGGTATGTATTAGGGAAGGTTTGTTTCGTTTTATTTCAAACCCAAGATATTCAATTTAATTTATAAATCATCAAATGGACTTTTAATCTATAAGATGCACTTGGTATGAACAGGAGTGTATATTTCAGTAGTCTTGGTGCTACAATAAGCTAATAATTCTTGAATATAAAGTAGGTCAGCATCACTTTCTTACAGTATATTTGTTAGGTTCTTACAGACCAATCTTTATCCCATAAGAAAGAGTGAGTGAAAAACCGGAACCCCCGATTGCTTGACAAATTTGTGGAAAAGAGAAGAAGAAGAAACCTTCTTGCTCAGTGGTTATTCCTCAAACAATAACCTTCTCGCGTGGTAAAACAGGGAAGGAGATTTATTGATTTACTTACAATAACCCCGCAACATTAAAAAGAATTCTTCATAAGCTGGACAAATTTCTGTTTCTGATTTTCCGCATAAACTTGGTCGCATCATTTTGACCTAAAGCAAAAAAGACCATTTTTAACAAAAAATAGGTACTTGGACGGACGGCTACTAAGTTTTAGAGAAGGAACATGGTTTATGAATAATAATGTGGCAATACAACTTCCTGTAATATTTTAGTGACTTCAACTCATAAGAAACAAAGCTGCATCCACCTGATGAGGGTTGAGGTCAACTTATGCGTCCACCAAAGTAGATGCTAACTTCTGCATACTATCAGACGAACTACGCTTGGTAAGTTCGTAGGCAAAATATTTGGCGTGATATGGGGTAAGACTATTCACCTTTAATGCTGTTTAAAACTATTCTTATTGCATGTTCTGCATGTGACTTACTTTCTACCAAATAAGTTAAATGGGAGGTATCAACATCTAATTTAGCTGTAATAGGCTGAAGTATCATTTATTTTTCCTCCATTGTATTCTCAATTAAATCCTCGAATTTGTTCATTAATTTTAATGTAAAATATAAATTTAATTATTATTCCCAATGTACAACAAACAAATGTAAAACTCACAAAAAAAACTATAGAAAGACTTTTTAACTTAAATTTACTTTTCGATAAAATGTTCTAACCTTATTTCAAGTTGGGAATGTGTGTAAGCATAAGCGTCAACTCATCCTGGGAATGCTATTTACGACCAGATTAACGATACTGAAACTTATTGCACCCTGTTCTTTTGCCTTTTCCAAAGAACCAAAGATACTGGAAAAAAATTCTGGCTGCTAATAAATTTCCTCGAGCATATAATGAAATTACACGGATTAGAGAGAACACGTATTCGGTTTGCAGGTAATATTTATTCCTAGATAAACGCCTAGATCTTGCTTACCGTCATCATTGCCGTTTGGATATGGCAAAAAATGATTGATAAAATACTGAACTGTCCTAAAAAAAGTTTACAGGTTTAACAACAATTCTTTAAAAATAGTCTTGATATAAACTTACGCTTTACTCTTCCGTATATTTTAATATAAAGACCCATTGGGGGGAATTCCCCCCAAGCCCCCCTTTCTACCGCCCGCATTTGCCCGCCCACAAATAGTCAAATAGACGAATAGTCAATCCCTTAGGCAACGAACTGACAACCCACTTTCCTTATTGTCGTTGTTCCTGCTAACAACGTTATTGCTTCCCAGGCCCATAATGCTAGCAAGGCCAGTAAGGCAAACACCGCAATTAGGAGGGATCTCTGCTTCCGAAGAACTCCACCAAACACCAGAAGACCCAGGTCTACCGAATCTACCAATAAAGATACGCACGCCGCCCGGAAGGCCTGTAAATCCACTTTCATTGGTAGTTCCACTATAAGGTGGCCAACCTGTAGTGGATTTCATTTTCCCTCCAGCTACCACCTGTCCTCCTAAATGAGACACAAGTTTATCCCATTCATCTTTCGTGGGTACATGCCAGCCTGTAGGGCAAAGTCCTTTGACATCTTTAACAGCATACCAATTGTATAATTTCCCATATATGGCGTCATTGGCATTATTGTTTTCATTAATGGCATAGGCACCTTTGTGTGTATATTGCCAATCAGAATCGCTAAGTCCTGTGGGAATGGCTTCGCCGTTTCTGTATTTACTCACTTTCAGGTTACTCTGCATCCAGCACTGCGTACCTATCTGCACCGTTTTGTAAGTGTTATTATCGATATCTGTTACTGTCGGGGTACCTACACAGGAAAATGTATCCTTCTCCGCTATAAAACTTAGCTCGTTTCCATAATTGGTACCTGCCCCATTTGTAGCATACGCCCTGAGGTAGTATGTGGTTTTTGCCGTTAAACCTGTAATCGAAGAGGTGAACACACCTGTGCCCATGCCATCTTCTGTCTTTGTAGATAGCGCAATCGTAGGTTTCGGACTCGTGGACCATACCACGCCGCGGGCTGTGATAGGTGCATTGCCTGCTGGTGAGATGTTACCTCCGCTCTTCGCTGTGTTTTCCATCTTCTCCGATACCCCAGTCGTAGTCAGTTTTGGTAATGTCGTAAACGTTAACTCATTTCCGTATCCCGTACCCGTAGCATTCGTCGCATACGCTTTTACATAATAAATCGTATTGGGCGTAAGTCCTTTCAGATTGCTGGTGAATACACCCGTGCCCGTGCCATCTACCGTCTTTGTTGAAAGCGCAATCGTAGGATTCGGATTCGTAGACCATACTACACCCTTTGCGGTGATGTCCGCATTGCCCTCAGGCGTAAAAGTACCCCCACTCTTCGCCGTGTCTTCCCACACAGCACTGAGCGCAGTGGTAGCCAATAACGGAAGCGTAACACAACTTTCAGGTAAACCATACCCCGTACCCGCACTATTTGTCGCATACGCTCTGACATAATATCTGGTATTTGGCGTCAATTCAGACAGATTAATCATATATTCCCCCTTATCCTTGACAGGATCTGTTTTGAATGGAACATTCATGGAAAGGGTCGGAGCCGGATTCGTGGACCAAACCACCCCTCTCGCCGATATGGTATCTCCCCCGTCTGCCGTGACATTTCCGCCGCTCATTAACGTCTTCTCCTTAATCTCAGAACACTTCAGTGTGGTAACCTCCGGAATAGACGCAGGTTTTGTCTTAAAGGATATCTCACCACCATAACTGGTGCCAACTGAACTGGTCGCATACGCAACCGTGTAATACCAGGTATCGGGTTTTAAACCTGTCAGCAGCGAAGTGAATGCACCAGTCCCTCCTCCAGGTACCATTGTCCTGTCCTTGCCTGTTTCTTTAGCCAATGGTGTCGTAGACCAGATAATGCCCCTTACCGTTACCGGACTGGTCCCCTCTGAGTTGACAAAGCCGCCGGCTAAGGCTTTATTGCTTTCCACATTGATAGGTATAGACGTATTCACAATAGGAAACACCTGAATTATATTCGTCTTAAAACTAACTTCATTTCCATAGCCAGTACCCGAACTATTCGTCGCATACGCTTTTACATAATAGGTCGTATTAGATGTAAGTCCTGTCAGGTTACTGGGGAATGCCCCCGTACCAGGTCCATCTGTCGTCTTTGTCGAAAGTGCAATCGTCGGATTCGGACTCGTGGACCATACCACACCGCGGGCTGTGATAGTTGCATTACCTACAGGGGTAATATTGCCACCACTCTTTGCTGCGTTTTCTGTAACATCTGTAATAGCGGTAGTTGTAATATTAGGCAAGGTGATGAACGTTATTTCCTCTCCATAGCCCGTCCCCGTTGCATTCGTCGCATACCCTTTTATATAATAAGTCGTATTCGGCGCAAGTCCTGACAGGTTGCTGGGGAATACCCCCGTACCAGCGCCATCTGTCGTCTTTGTCGAAAGTGCAATCGTCGGATTCGGACTTGTGGACCATACTACGCCGCGAGCCGTTATAGTTGCACTGCCTGCTGGGATAATATTTCCCCCAGTGTTTGCCGATATGTTTGTTATTTCAGTGACTGAAGTAGTCGTTAACTGAGGTAAGGTGATGAAAGTTCTTTCCTCACCATAGCCCGTCCCCATTGCATTCGTCGCATACGCTTTTATATAATAAGTCGTATTCGGCGCAAGTCCTGTCAGGTTACTGGGGAATGCCCCCGTACCAGTGCCATCTACCGTCTTTGTCGAAAGCGCAATCGACGGGTTTGGACTCGTTGACCATACCACACCGCGGGCTGTGATAGTTGCATTACCTACAGGGGTAATATTACCACCACTCTTTGCTGCGTTTTCTGTAACATCTGTAATAGCGGTAGTTGTAATATTAGGCAAGGTGATGAACGTTATTTCCTCTCCATAGCCCGTCCCCGTTGCATTCGTCGCATACCCTTTTATATAATAAGTCGTATTCGGCGCAAGTCCTGACAGGTTGCTGGGGAATACCCCCGTACCAGCGCCATCTGTCGTCTTTGTCGAAAGTGCAATCGTCGGATTCGGACTTGTGGACCATACTACGCCGCGAGCCGTTATAGTTGCACTGCCTGCTGGGATAATATTTCCCCCAGTGTTTGCCGATATGTTTGTTATTTCAGTGACTGAAGTAGTCGTTAACTGAGGTAAGGTGATGAAAGTTCTTTCCTCACCATAATCCGTTCCTGTTGAATTCGTAGCATAAGCTCTGATATAATACTCTGTGTTTGGAATTAAACCCATTGCGTTTGAAGTGAATACACCTGTACCAGAGCCATTCATTGTCTTCGTAGCAAGCGCAATCGAAGGGTTTGGACTCGTTGACCATACTACACCCCGAGCGGTGACAGGGGAACCACCATCAGAGGTCACTTCCCCTCCACATAAGGTATTTGTTGCAAAAATTGCGCCTAAATTTGATGTGTTTACTTTGGGTAAATTTATTTGATTTGTAGTCATAAAACTATCTAACGAACTATAACTTACTCCAATTTGATTTACAGCAAAAGCTCTGACATAATATTTTGTAGTTGGTAACAAGCCAGTTAGGTTGACATCATAATTGCCCAACTTTGCAGTAGATGTACTTAATTTATTTCCATTGATGGAAGGAATACCAACTGTTGACCATACTATTCCGGTTTCTAAAACCTGGCTACCACCATCCTGGACGTTAGCGTAAACCCTACTTGAATTTGGAGAAATTTGGGTGATAGAATCCAGATTCACTAAAGGAGAATAAATGCCAACACTATCCCCTTTAAGACATCTTACAGCTGCGCCAACTTTATTAATAGTTGAAATATTTTTAGGTACTAATCTAAAATTTGTGGACTCTTCTGTGATTAAATTTCTAAATAGAGGTAACACAGAAAAATCAGATTGAAAATAAACGGCAGAAGATCCTTTATCTTTGAATATTCCGTCTGCTTCCCGATAACCATTTGGAATGGAAGAGAAACAACTTGCGTTGGTTGCGCCAACATTGGGATTCACCCAAAAAGTTGAATTTATTGATTTAAGAGCTCCACCCGATACATTATCTCCACCTAAAGTTTTGGAAAGGATACTCCATTCAAAATCATTCGGAATATGCCAACCCGTTGGACATAAATTTTTATATTGATTAACAGCAAATCCGTTATATAACTTACCAAAGCTATTATTATACGTTGGATTATTATCGTAGTAAGACCAGGCAGGTTGTTGAAGATTGCTCCAATCGGAAGAAGAAGATACTTGAGGAAAACCACCACCGGCGCGAAGGTTTTCAGCCATCCATTCCTGAGTGCCTATGGTTATTGTTTTATAAGTATTACCCTCCTTATCTGTTACACTTCCAAAGGTACAGGTCCCATTAGATTTAATATGATAATTTTTATTTCCCGCAGTGGTTAATGACTGACTTATTGAATTCAAATTATCTGCCGTTACATAAGGGAAGCCTAGTTTACTAAGTGGTAAAGTACCAGGAGCAATATTTACTACCTCGACTGATTTAGGAGGAATTTTTAGAGATATCTGTGAAAATTGAGAAAAAGGTACGCTTGATAATTTTTCAGAAAAGTTAATAGAAAAATTTGTGCCCCCTTCTGGATCAACCTCCATTTTTAAAAATCTTGGACTAATTGATAGATTTCCAGACAGCAATGTTCCTTCACCAATAACCATGCTTGCAACCCCCATAAAATCAGTGATAAGGGTATGTCTTTCCTTATAAAATAAGAGAGAACCATTATCGTCTGAAAAAAGACTGACATCTACCGTAATCTGCTTATCTGCATGAGGTTCCTCCTGTGCATTGCGGATGAGCATTTGAAAATTGAATTTATTAGACGTCTGACTGTAACCAAAGGTAAAGCAGCAGGTAACGATAAATATCAGGGTATATTTGATAGGATACATTTCTTAAAATTAAGTATTTAAAAAAAGCGGTTGAAAAAAAGACAACACCAAGGATATCAATACATCGAAAAAGTATATTTGGGAAGTAATCATGGGCATTTTAATTAGTCTTTGAGGCAACGGACGGAAAAACCTTGGTGCCAGTCGTAGGCGCTCCTTATCACATAGCCAACGTTATGATACAGGCTGCGGTACCCAGCGTCCTCGTAGTCGCCGAACTCAGTAGCACTCCAGAAGAAAGCAAAGTCCCTAATATTGTCGAAACTACCATCGCTATTGCGACTACCACCTGGGAGACCTGTAAACCCACTTTCGTTGGTGTCTCCTATATTGGAATAATACCATAAGTTTGTGCCCGTTGATTTCATCTTACCGCCTGCTATAGATTCTCCACCAAGATAAGTGGTTAAATTGGTCCATTCCCCATCTGTGGGTACATGCCATCCAGTAGGGCATAAGTTCTTATAACTTGTACTTCCAGCCGTAGCTATACCCTTTGCAGCATACCAGTTGTATAAGAAACCATACGTCGCCAGGTTTGACTGTGAATGGGCATAAATCGTTCGTGCACCTGTGGTCCAGGAACTCCAGATTTCTCCCAATCCATTACCCACAGTTCCACCCGAAGTATCCAGTGGAATGATCGTGCCGTCACTATATTTTGTAACTCTTAAATTTTCCTTTGTCCAGCACTGCTCGCCTATTTGTACCGTATTGTAGGTGTTCCCGTCTATGTCCGTTACAGTCGGTACACCTGGACAAGGTACACCTTGAGATGCTGCCGCCGTCGTAAACGTTACCTGAGTACCATACGCTGTACCTGCGCAGTTTATCGCATACGCTCTGACATAGTACGTCGTATTTGCTATCAGACCAGTCAGGTTCGAAGAGAAGCTGCCCGTACCAGTGCCATCACTCGACTTTGTACTTAACGCTATCGTCGGATTCTGACTCGTGGACCATACCACCCCGCGTGCCGTAATCGTACAACCTCCGTCAGACGTAATATTGCCTCCCGAGCGCGCCGTTGTTGATTTAATTGAATCAGCAGCTGTCGTGGTTAGCGTCGGAAGGGTTGTGGAAGGGGTGCTAACAGTGTCCCTGAGGCAGCGGATGGAAAAACCATTACGATGACCCCCAGTAAAAGATCCTTTTCGAACAAAACAGCCCTCGAAATATAGTGATATGTACTTATCCTCCGAAGAACTCCACCAAAGACCAGAATATCCTAAAGAATGGAACCATCCATTATTCGCTCGGTTGCCTCCCGGTAAACCTGTAAATCCACTCTCATTTGACGCTCCCCCATTTGGTGAAATCCACAAAGATGTGCCTGTTGATTTCATCTTACCACCAGCTAGGTTCTCACCCCCAAGATGTGTAATCACAGTCGTCCATTCTTCCTCAGTGGGTACATGCCAACCACTAGGGCATAAGTTCTTGTAACTTGTACTTCCTGATGTAGCTATACCTTTAGCAGCATACCAATTATACAAGTAACCATACGTCGCCAAGTCTGACTGTGAATGGGCATACATCGTCCTGGCACCTGAAAACCTATTAAGCCAGGTCTCTCCCGATCCATTTCCCACAGTTCCACCAGATGTATCCAGTGGAATAATCGTACCATCACTATATTTTGTAACTCTTAAATTCTCCTTTGTCCAGCACTGCGTGCCTATCTGCACCGTATTGTAGGTATTCCCGTCTATGTCCGTTACGGTCGGTACACCCAAACAAGATACCCCCTGAGAAGCTACCGTCGTCGTAAACGATACCTCATTCCCATACGCAGTGCCCAGACAGTTTGTCGCATACGATCTCACATAGTACGTCGTGTTCGGATTAAGACAGGTTAGGTTTGAGCTGAAGCTGCCCGTACCTGTTCCATCACTGGTATTCGTGCTTAACGCTATCGTCGGATTCTGACTCGTGGACCACACCACACCTCGTGCTGTAATCATACAACCTCCGTCATTCGTAATATTGCCACCTGAACGGACTGTGGTCGTTTTAATTGAATCAGCAGCTGTGGTAGTTAATGTGGAGATGTTTGTAGGTGCCGTCGTCGTAAACAAGACCTCATTACCATATGCAATGCCTTTACAATTTGATGCATAAGCTCTTATGTAATAAGTTGTATTGGGGTTTAAACCTGTAATCTCTGAGGTGAATCTGCCTATACCTGATCCATTCCAAGTCTTTGTACTTAACGCTATCGTCGGATTTTGACTCGTAGACCATACCACACCGCGTGCCGTTATCGTACAACCTCCGTCAGACGTAATATTACCGCCCGAGCGCGCCGTCGTCGTTTTTATTGAATCAGCAGCTGTCGTGGTTAGCGTTGGAAGGGTTGTGGAAGGGGAGCTAACGGAGTCCCTGAGGCAACGAACAGAGGCACCAAATGAATCGTTGGTGAAGTTGAGGTAGAGGTGCCTTCCCACAACGCCATTGTTGGTGTCCAGGTTGATGTACCAGGCGCTAGTGCTGCCGTAATAAGTATCAACAGTAGCACTCCATAAGAAAGCGCTGGTACTAATATCGTTGAAACTACCATCGAGATTGCGATAACCACCTGGGAGAACTGTAAACCCACTTTCGTTGGTGGCTCCCGTATTGGGAGATGCCCATAATGTAGTGCTCGTTGATTTCATCTTACCTCCCGCAATTTCTGTCCCTCCAAGATAGGTTATCAATGAGTCCCATTCTTCAAGAGTGGGTACATGCCAACCAGCTGGACATAAGTTCTTATAACTTGTACTTCCAGTCGTAGCCACACCCTTTGCAGCATACCAGTTGTATAAGTAACCATACGTCGTAAGGTTTGACAGTGAATAGGCATAAATCGTTCGTGCACCTGTGGTCCAGGAACTCCAGGTCTGACCCGATCCATCGCCTGTAGTGCCTCCAGAGTAATCAGGTGGAATAAAAGTCCCATCACTATATTTTGTAACTCTTAAATTCTCTTTTGTCCAGCACTGCGTGCCTATCTGCACCGTGTTGTAGGTATTCCCATCAAAATCCGTTACGGTTGGTACACCCGGACAAGGCAATCCCTGAATCGTTTTAAATGATACTTCGTTACCATAGCCAGTTCCTGCGCTATTTGTTGCATAAGCACGGACATAGTAAGTAGTATTGGGGCTAAGACCAGGTATTTGCGAGGTGAAACTACCAATACCCGTTCCATTACTTGTTTTAGTGCTTAAAGATATTGTTGGCATCGAGCTAGTGGACCATACAACACCTCGTTCAGTCACTGTTGATCCTCCATCTGATGAAATATTGCCGCCTGAGCGGGCTGTGGTGGATTTAATTGAATCTACTGTAGTGGTCAAAGTTGGGATCATAGCCGTCGTTACCGAACCAGTGTCCCTGAGGCAACGGATAGAATAGCCATGATTTTTAAAAATAGGGAAATTATAAGCGCTAACCAAGCCATTATTCAACCACACGGACGAAGCACTGGATGAATTATCGTATTCTGAAGAACTCCACCAACGACCAACCGAACCAAGGTAAACGAATCTGCCAAAAGGTTGGCGGTCACCACCAGGAATACCATTAAAACCACTCTCATTCGTACCACCAATGTTTTGTGAGTTCCATAAATTGGTCCCACTTGATTTCATCTTACCTCCCGCAATTTCTGTCCCTCCAAGATAGGTTATCAATGAGTCCCATTCTTCATCCGTCGGAACATGCCAACCCGTCGGACATATATTTTTATAATTTGTGCTTCCTTCAGTTGCTATACCTTTCGCTGCATACCAGTTATATAAATATCCGTACGTTGAATAATTAGCTTGCGAATGCTCATAAATCGTTCTGGCACCAACATTCCAGGAAAGCCAAGTATTTCCTGACCAATTACCCGTAGTTCTACCAGAGGTATCCAAAGGAATTAATGCTCCATCATTATATTTAGAAACTTTTAAATTTTCTTTAGTCCAACACTGCGAACCTATCTTTACGGTGTTATAGGTGTTCCCGTCAATGTCTGTTACTGTTGGAACATCCGGACAGGATAGCACCTGTGAAGCTATTGAAGTAGTAAAAGAAAGTTCATTTCCGTAGCCAACTCCTGCACTATTCCTTGCATAAGCACGAACATAATAAGTCGTATTTGGCGTAAGACCTATTATTTCATAGTCAAATGCTAAGTTCCCAAAACGATCTCCGAACTTTGAACTCGAAGATATCGTAGGATTCGGACTTGTGGACCATACCAAACCACTTTCCGCTATTGAGGCTCCTCCATCATCTGTGATTGTAATTCCACTTTTAGCTGTACTTGTAGTTAAGGAGCTAATAGGTGTGGTGATAATCGTTGGGACATTAGCAGATGAAATAAAAATTGTATCTTTTATACAGCGCAAAGAATTACCCATTGTCTTATTAAACCAGGGAGAGGTGTGATATATATTGTTAAAATTAGTTCCAAGTTCACGCAAATAGACCTCGTTAATACTGTTTTCAATTGTATTCCAAAAGTAAGCTCCGTATTTAATATTTCTAAAACTACCATCACTGTCACGATAACCAGCCGGAAGTCCTGAAAATCCACTTTCGTCTGTAGCGCCCGAGTTTGGTGCTTCCCATAAGGTGCTATTAATTGATTTCATCTTGCCTCCAGCAAAATTTTCACCACCAAGGAATGTAATCAATGTATCCCAACCTCTGTCTGTTGGAACATGCCAACCCGTCGGACATATATTTTTAAAACTTATGCTTCCTGACGATGTTATACCTTTTGCGGCATACCAATTATACAAATAACCAAAATTAGAAAAGTTTGTTTGTGAATGTTCATACATCGAACGAGCACCTGTTGTCCTTGAAAACCAGGTTTCATCTTGAAAATTACCTGAAGTTCCACCGGAGGAATCTAATGGAATTAAAGTGCCATCATTATATTTTGACACCTTTAAATTCTCCTTAGTCCAGCACTGCATACCTATTTGAACTGTATTGTAAGTATTTCCATCAATGTCCGTTACTATTGGCGTTCCGGGACAAGGCACACCCTGAACTGCATTAAATGTCAACTCATTACCATATACAGTTCCAACGCTATTTGTCGCATAAGCCCGAACATAATAAATAGTATTTGGTGCAATACCTGTTATAGCGGAAGTGAAGTTACCTGTACCTGTACCATCAATTGTTTTTGTGCTTAAAGTTATAGTTGGCATCGAGCTAGTGGACCATACAACACCCCTCTCTGTTACACTTGCACCACCGTCCGAAGTTACATTACCGCCTGTTACAGCACTGGTTGTCGTGATTCCACTTAATGAAGTGGTAGAAATAGTGGGTAAAACTACTGGCGTTAGCGTCACAAAACTATCTAAAGTACCATATCCTGTACCAGCACTATTTGTCGCAAAAGCTCTGAAATAGTATTTCGTAGAGCCTGTTAATCCTGTCAGATTAACGGTATAAGTGCCTGTTCCTGATGTTCCTGCAACTATTTTATTATTTGATAATGACGGTATGCCTGAGGTGGCATAAACTACACCACGCTCAGTTATCGCTATACCACCGTCCGAAGTTACATTACCGCCTGTTACAGCACTTGTTGAGAGTATGGAACCTGCATTTGTGGTAGTTAAGGTCGGCTGAACGTCCTTCAAGCAACGAATGGAAAGTCCCAAAGATTTAGAGTTATCACCAAATTCCTCGATACTGGATGAATTTTGGAGGTTTGAATTATTATTGACCAACCAATACAACCAAGCATATCCCGCCCCCGCGTCTGTCGAACTCCAAAAATATCCACCTTGTGACCTTCCCTCGAAAGATCGGAAGAGCGTC
>JAFMBH010000083.1 GCA_017858735.1 Bacteroidota bacterium | reverse complement strand
ATAAAACTGGAAATAAAATCGCTTCCGGGGATATTCCGTTTTTCTGAAAACCTTTTGTTGGAGGAAATTGGTGCCTGCATGGCCGTTGGGGTAAAAACATTTCTCATTTTTCCTGCCATTCCAGAAGAATTAAAAGACAAAGGTGCTACCTATAGTTATTCTAAAGATAATTTTTATTTAAAAGCAGCGAGAAACATTAAAAAGAAATTTCCCACCTCTTGTATTATAAGTGATGTTGCCATGGATCCCTACTCTATTGACGGTCACGACGGTTGGGTGGAAGACGGTCAAATATTAAATGATAAGACGTTGCCCGTTTTAGCAAAAATGGCTGTAGCTCAAGCGGAAGCAGGCTTTGATATGATTGGTCCGTCTGACATGATGGATGGCAGAATACAATATATAAGGGAATATCTTGACAATGAAGGATATACCAATACTGGTATCATGGCTTATACAGCCAAATATGCCAGTGCTTTTTACGGTCCATTTCGAGATGCCTTAGATTCGGCGCCAAAAGCAGGCGATAAAAAGACCTATCAAATGAATCCTGCCAATTTACAGGAAGCATTAAAAGAGGCTCACCTGGATATTTCGGAGGGTGCTGATGTGATTATGGTAAAACCTGCCCTTCATTACCTGGATGTCATCCATTTATTAAAAACCAATACCAATATACCCATTGCAGCTTATCATGTAAGTGGTGAATGTGCAATGCTCATAGCAGCGGCTCAAAATGGATGGTTAGACCGTCAGAAAGCCATTGAAGAAACATTAATGGGTATAAAAAGAGCAGGTGCGGACATTATTATCACTTATTTTGCCCGTGAATATGCGGAGAGCGCAGCTCTATTGAAGTAATGATTGCATTAATTTCTGAAATGTAGGGTAAAGGAAAAAACAATTCTTTGTGCTCAGTCTAAATATAAATGCCCAAAAGACCTTTTATTTTAGGCTTTCATTTGCAAAAAAAAAACGGAGCAACTACTTTAGTTGCCCCGTTTTTTATTTTTAGACCAGGACTAACTCCCTTTCTTCTATAATTTTACGAATATTGATTAAAGCATACCTCATTCTACCCAAAGCTGTATTTATACTAACCCGGGTAAGTTTTGAAATTTCCTTGAAGCTCATGTCAGCATAGTGTCGCAGTATAACCACTTCCCGTTGTTCTTCTGGTAATAAATCAAGTAAATCCTTGATTTTGTCATGGGTTTGATCCCTAACCATAGCCTGTTCCGCATTCAAATCGGAAAGAGGAAGGACATCAAAAATGTCAAAGGAATCAGTAGTAGTTGTTTTAGGTTTACGTTTATTTCTTCTGAAATAGTCCACACACATATTATAAGAAATACGGAGTGCCCATTGAAGAAATTTTCCCTCGTGATTATATTTTCCTTTTCTTAGGGTATCAATTATTTTGATAAACACCTCCTGGAAAATATCTTCAGCAAGATTGGAATCCTTAACGAAAAGATAAATTGAACCGTAAATTTTTTGCTTGTGGCGAAGTAATAATTCTTCGAAAGCTCTCTCACTACCACCTAAATAAAGCATAATGAGATCTTGATCACTAATGGGATTAACTGTCATACCTAAATTGGTTTACGTTAAAAATCGTAATTACTTTAGTGTAGAAGTTTGCTACCGATAGATTGTGTTTTAGTGACTTAAAGAATGAATTACAAATATAGTAAAACATATTTAATTTTTCAACCTGTATTTAATTTTTTTTAATAATTTTTCATTTTTCTCTGAATAAAGCAATATTTTTCACATTCACTAATCCTTTCGTCCAATCCTTTGTTGTATTTTTCGACAATAAGAAGTTACTAAGTATTAGCTTTGCGCTAATTGAAAAAGTTGAATGAAAAACACTTTATGGCCCAGCTAAAAACTGAAACAGACAAAGGCATTGAAATAAAAAAAACCGTTGACCATTCCATTGAAATTAGGGGAGCGCGCGCCAATAATTTAAAGAATATCAGCATTTCAATCCCTAAGAATAAATTAATTGTCGTTACAGGCGTTTCAGGTTCTGGAAAATCATCGCTCACGATGGATATTCTATTTGCTGAGGGTCAACGAAGGTATGTAGAAAGCTTATCTTCTTATGCCAGGCAATTTTTAGGCCGAATGAAAAAGCCGGAGGTTGATAGCATCAAAGGAATATGTCCGGCCATTGCTATTCAACAGAAAGTGAGCGTCTCCAATGCCCGCTCAACCGTAGGGACATTAACGGAAATATACGATTATATAAGACTTCTATTTGCCAGAATTGGAAAAACATACTCTCCCATTTCCAATGAACTGGTTAAAAAACACGAGGTAAGCGATGTAGTAGATTTTATTCTTTCCATACCTCAAGCCAGCCCAGTTCAGGTTTTTATCCCCCTACCCTATAAATATGGTGAACGAAGTCTTGCTCAGGAACTTGATTTACTTCTACAAAAAGGATTTACAAGAATTTTAAATGAGGATGTACTCACTGATATTCAAGATTTTATCGCTTCAGAAGACCCGATATTGGGAAGTAAAATTCTTGATTTAAAGGAAAAAAATCTGTTGATTTTAATAGATCGCTTCATTTTAGATACCTCTGAGGAATCCATGCGCAGGATCGCAGATTCCATAAATACAGCGTTCACCGAGAGCGAAGGTGAATGTTTTGTTATCGGACCGGGTGGGTTACACAGGCATTTTAATAACCGTTTCGAATTAGATGGTATTTCTTTTGTTGAACCTGCCCCCCAATTATTTAATTTTAATAATCCATTTGGTGCTTGTCCCAGTTGCGAAGGATTTAGTATGGTGATGGGTATCGATCCAGAGAAGGTGATACCCGATAAATCATTAAGTATCTATGAAGGTGCCGTGGCTTGTTGGAAAGGAGAAAAAAATGGTCTTTGGTTAGAGGAATTTATCTCCCTAGCCACCCTCATCGATTTTCCTATTCATAAACCATACGCTGAACTTTCAAAAATACATAGAAATTTACTTTGGTCTGGCAGTAAAAGCTTTCGTGGAATCAACGCTTTTTTTGAGGAATTGGAAGCCGCAAGTTATAAAATTCAAAACAGGGTGATGCTTTCCCGGTATCGCGGAAAGACCGTTTGTCCTGCCTGTGAAGGTTCAAGATTGAGAAAAGAGGCACTTTATGTGGAAATTGACGGTAAAACCATAGGTGATTTAGTGGATATGCCCATTGATGAACTGGCTGTTTTTTTTGAATCTATCCAATTATCAGCAACAGATACGAAGGTATCAGCCAGATTGTTGCACGAGTTAAGGACAAGGCTCAAATTTATGAACTTACTGGGGCTCAGCTATTTAACCTTGAATAGAATTTCCGCCACCTTAAGTGGTGGGGAAACCCAACGAATCAACTTAACCAGACTTTTAGGGAGTAATCTAACTGATTCACTATATATTCTGGACGAACCTAGCGTTGGACTTCATCCAAGAGATTCGAAAAGATTGGTAAATGTTCTGAAACATTTGAAAAATCTGGGAAATACGGTATTAATTGTTGAGCATGAGGAAGATATTATAAAAGAATCTGAATATTTAATTGATATTGGACCCCATGCCGGAGTGCATGGAGGGGAAGTGATTTTTGCTGGTGCTTACGAAAACATTTATACTGAAGCTTCAGATAGTTTAACTACCGGATATTTAACCGGCCGCTTATTTATCCCCATTCCGTCACGCAGAAGAAAGGGCATCGACAAAATAATAGTGCATGGTGCTACCCATCACAACTTAAAAAATATAACCGTAACCTTTCCATTAAATACGTTTATTGTTGTTTCCGGGGTGTCCGGTTCAGGTAAAACTACCCTGGTTAAACATATTTTATTCCCTGCATTGAAAGCTGCATTAGGTGAAGTAGGTGTAAAATCAGTAGGCTCTTTTTCTTCTTTAAGTGGTGATTTGAAAAAAATAACCCAGGTGGAAATGGTAAACCAAAATCCTATTGGTAAATCATCGAGATCGAATCCAGTAACTTATGTCAAAGCTTACGACGCCATCAGAGAACTTATGGCGAGTCAACCTTTGTCAAAACTGCGGGATTATAAGGCAAAGCACTTTTCCTTTAATGTGGACGGCGGCCGCTGCGATACCTGCAAGGGTGAAGGTGAACAAGTCATTGAAATGCAGTTTTTAGCCGACATGCGTTTGGAATGTGAAAGTTGTGGGGGAAAACGATTTAAAAATGAAGTGCTTGAAGTACGTTACCGTGAAAAAAATATTTTCGATATTCTAAAAATGACCATTGAGGAATCATTAGTATTTTTCAAAGATTCAAAGGAAATTATCACTAAGCTTAATCCTTTGATGCAGGTAGGTCTGGGTTATGTTTGCTTAGGCCAGTCCTCAAACACCCTTTCTGGTGGAGAAGCACAACGAGTAAAATTAGCATCATTTTTAGGCCAGGAAAAGACAACAGAAAAATATTTATTTATTTTTGACGAACCAACTACGGGCCTTCATTTCCACGATGTAAGAAAATTATTGGAAGCCTTACAAGCGTTGGTTGAAAAAGGTCATACCGTTTTAGTTATTGAACACAATATGGAAATCATAAAGTCGGCAGACTGGGTGATTGATTTAGGTCCGGAAGGTGGAAAAATGGGTGGTAATTTAGTTTTCCAGGGCACGCCGGAAGATTTAGTTCATTGCCTCGATTCCCCGACAGCGCCTTTTTTGGCTGAAAAGTTATCCATAAAAAATAATCATTGAGTTAAATTATTGCCATGGGATATAAGAATATGTGGTCTTGTGTAGCAGATCTCGAAAAAAATAAAGAACTTATTCGTATTAAATCTCCTGTTGATCCAAATTTGGAGATGGCAGAAATCCATCGAAGAATTTATGATCAGGGTGGGCCAGCTATTTTATTTGAAAATGTGATGGGGAGCCCTTTTCCAGCACTTTCTAATTTGTATGGAACCATAAAACGCACTGAGTTTTTGTTCAAAGATACCTTAGCAGACGTAAAAAAAATCATTGAGCTAAAAGCTGATCCAACGAATTTTTTGCGTAATCCATTGAGATATTGGAAAGCCCCTTTTACGGCTTTGACGGCATTACCTCAAAAAACGTTTTTCCCAGCCAGCACCTGGGGTAAAACAACGATTAGCCAGTTACCACAGATAAAATCGTGGCCCATGGACGGTGGGGCATTTATCACTCTTCCCCAGGTCTTCTCGTTACCTCCAGGTGGAAAAAATATGATGAAATCCAATATTGGCATGTATAGAGTTCAATTATCTGGTAATCAATATGTACCAGATAAAGAAATTGGACTTCATTATCAATTACACCGGGGAATTGGCGTTCATCACACAGAATATAACACTTTAGAGGAACCTTTTAGAGTATCCATTTTTGTTGGAGGTCTTCCTTCACATGCCTTCTCAGCCATCATGCCTTTACCTGAGGGACTAAGTGAAATGACTTTTGCCGGATTATTGGCTGGGAGAAGATTCCAATATGCCTGGAAAGATAATTATGTGGTCTCAGGTGATGCAGATTTTGTAATTACGGGGATAATAAGGAAAAATGAGACCAAACCTGAGGGACCTTTTGGCGATCATTTGGGATATTATAGTTTAGAACATCCTTTTCCCGTCATGGAAGTAGAGCATGTCTGGCATAGAAAAAATCCTATCTGGCATTTTACAGTAGTGGGTAGGCCGCCTCAGGAAGACTCAAGTTTTGGCTATTTAATTCATGAACTGGTTAAAGATTTAACTTCTGGAGAATTTCCTGGAGTAAAACAGATTCACGCCGTAGATGATGCTGGGGTGCACCCACTTTTATTAGCTATTGGAAGTGAGCGATATATGCCTTTCAGGGAAAAAAGACCCGAAGAAATTCTCATTCAGGCAAATCGTATATTGGGCTCTGGACAGACCTCCCTGGCAAAATTTTTATTTATTGCCGACGGTTCCGACAATCCTCATTTAGATGCTCACGATTATGTTCCTTTTCTCTCACATATTTTAGAAAGAACCGACTGGACACGAGATTTACATTTTCAAACTAAAACAACTATTGATACCCTCGATTATTCTGGCGATGGTTGGAATACCGGCTCTAAGGTAATCATCGCTGCCTGCGGACCTAAATTGCGAAGTCTTGGAACTACGCTTCCTCCATTTAATTCGCTACCTCCAGGTTTTTCTAATCCTAAGATTATCATTGCCGGTGTTTTTGCCGTAGAAGCTCCAGGCTTTAAAAATCAAGACAGTTACACAGACCATGCCGCTCTTAGTAGCTTTCTCGAAAACTACGATTTACACGAATTTCCCCTTTGTATTCTTTGTGACGACAGTGATTTCCTGAGCTTTAATGTCTCCAATTTTATATGGGCTACTTTTACAAGAACCAATCCTTCTCACGACATTCATGGGGTACATGCATTTACAGAGAATAAACACTGGGGCTGTAAGGGAACGCTGATATTCGATGCTCGGATAAAACCGCATCACGCACCTCCTTTAATAATCGATGCTAATGTATCGAATAAGGTAGATACTTTATTTAAAAATGGGGGTGAATTAGCCTCATTTGGTTAAACGATAAATATGTTTGCAGATAAACATTATCCGGAAAATTTAAACCTTTGGGAATTAGACCAATACCTTGAGAAAGGTTGGTATAGAATGGGACAGGTTATTTTTACCACCCACTTTCTCTTTTTTGGTTCCAATGTTTATTCCGCGCTATGGCTACGATTACCCATTTTAAACTATCAATTTAAAGGCTCTAATCGTAAACTGTTTAATAAAATCACCTCGAAATTTAAAATTATTGTGCAGCCTGCAGTGATTAATGACGAAAAAGATATTCTATACGAAATTTATGCTGATAATTTTGATGGTAATTTGGCTCCAAATTTAAATGATATGTTGCTCGAATTTTCAGAAGAAAGTATCTACGATACTTGGGAAATTGCCGTTTATGACCAGGAAAATTTAATCGCATGTAGTTTTTTTGACCGTGGATTCAATGCTATTGCCAGTATTTTTGCTATGTATCATCCCGATTATGAGAAATATAGCCTGGGTTATTTTACCCTACTCGCTGAAATCGATTATGCAAAAAATCATGGATACACTTATTTTTATCCAGGGTATGTGGTACCAGGAAATAAACGATTTGATTACAAGCTTAGGATTGGTCAAGTAGCATTTTACGATTTAAAAACTGAAAAATGGATAGATTATAGCTCTTTGAATGTGGATAATATACCTATCTACCAAATTGAAAGGAAAATAGACTCCATGAAGGAATACTTTACAGGAAAAAACTTTCCTACAAAAAAAATGTATTACACCTTCTTTGAAATAAATTTAGTCAGCCTGGGTTTAGTAAGCAAAAGTGATTATCTGGAATATCCACTGGTATTACTCATCCCCGATACCAATTACCTACTAATCTCTTTTGACCCCAGAACAGAGTTATTTCACCTGCTTAAATGTAAAGATCTTTTTGAAGAAAAACAGTTTCTTATCGATTACATAATGCATAAATATGAACCTGATAGTTTTTTTAACCACTTGGTTATCATAGAATCAATCCTGGAGTCTTCCCCAAATATTCATACCATTTATAACGCTGTTTTGTCTGTTATAACACAACGTGAATAATTGGAATTAGACGATGCATGCATCATCTGATCTGGTTGAGTCGAAAGTTAGAATTTGTAATTATAACCAAGCCTTATTACTTGGGTCTCCTAATAATCGGTACTAAGATATTTGAAACCCTGACCCTGAATTTCTTTTTTGATTATCATCGTATTTAAAATATCAGTTGCGTTTAAAAACAATTCTCCTTTCCCCTTTCGAAGACTCTTTTTTATGCCAAGGTCTAAAGAAAAACGATGTGCAATTTTTCCTTGTGGAATAATGTCGGGAGCCAGATAAATGGCAGTTAATTGTGCATCTACATTTTTAGGTAAATGAAAAATGTTATTCAGTTTTATATTTCCTGAAATTATTTCTTGTTTGTCTGCAGAAAATATACTTATAACGGGATATTTATTTTCAACACTAAAAGCATTGATTTGATTTTTATATCCATTGATATTTAAATTAAAAGAATACCAATGGTTGACTTCTTGTGTCAACACCATTTCCAAACCTGTATTAAAACTTCTACCAGCATTTTGAAATATGGCGTAAATTAAATTACTTTTTGGAGCAATGCTCGAAATTCGAGTAATCGTTCCGTCCGTAATACGGTGATAGATAGAAGAATAAAAATACCCTTTATTCCAACTCGTTTTGTAGCCAAATTCAAATGAATTAGTAAACTGTGGCCGTAAAGCAGGATTTCCTACTTTAATAATTTCGGCATCATCATATTTTGGAAATATTCTTATATCCACTTCATTTGGTCTGTCAACTCTACGATTATGGAATAGTGAAATTTTGTTGCGAGCATTTATTTTGTAGGCTAATCTTCCATTTGGAAAAGCTTGTGTATAATTATATCCATCAGTTTTATAGGTGTTGTGATTAGGATTTACATCATATTGAATTTTTACATATTCCATTCTCAATCCTAATTCTGCTTCCCATTTCTTATTTTCAAAGACATAGTTTCCATAAATGGCAGGAATTAATTCTTTATATGTAGCCCAACCACCTGCATTGAAGTCCAAAACAGAATTTACGCCAGGAATAAATTGCATGTTGGTCGGAATATTTCTATTGCGAAGTTTTAATCCAGTTTCAACTCGTCCGTATTTCAACGGTTTTATATAGTCAAAATTAAAATCATAAACTTGCTCATCTGACAATAATTTAAACGCATCTGTTCCATTTGTTTTCGGCAAATAGTTGTCGTAAAAATATTTTTCATTTTCTCTATGAAAAGTATAGTTTAACCCAATATTCAATAGGTGTCCTGCTTGTTTAAATTTATGTTGATAAGCGGTAGTTACCATTACCGTTGTTTTTAGCTCGTCTTCCAGAAACTGCCACAATCTTAGTCTTTCTGAATTGTCAACATTAAAAAAAGGTTGGTCGCCTCTATCAATTATTTTTTCACTCCCAAATAAAGTCGAAATGCTTAGTGTATTATTTTGATTCATACTCCAATCAAAACCAGTCTTTGAAGTAAAATAATTGGTGTTCCTATTTCTTTTTAATTGCTGATTAATTATGGTTCCATCACTATATGTTCGGGTTACAAATTCGTTTTTATTTAAGGTTTGTGTATAAAGATTATCTATTTGAAAAAATGCATTTATCTTCTTTTTCCTGTAATTTAGGGCTAATGATGGATTTATTTTAGGTGTAAATTGGTATTGGGGTCTTATCGTTGGTAGGTTTTCTTGCCGAACCCACAACGAACCCAACCCTGTTGAGAAGCCAACTTTTCCATTAAATCCTTCTTGTTTATTTTTCTTCATTATAATATTAATGATGCCGGCATTTCCATTTGCATCATATTTTGAGGAGGGATTATTTATGATTTCTATTTGTTCGATTCCCGAAGCAGGGAGGTTATCCAAACCCGATTGACTTCCAAACCCCGTTAAGGCAGTTTGCTTTCCATCAATCAAAACGGTTACTTTATCATTGCCTCTTAATTGCACTTTACCGTCTTGAACTGTTACTCCTGGCAAATTTTGCATTGTTTGTAGCACAGAACCTCCACTTTGGCTGATATTATCCTCCACTTTAAAAGTTTTTTTATCCATTTTACTGCCTACTTCATCTTGCTTTGCTGAAATAACAACTTCATCCAATGTTTTTATGTCTTCATTTAATTCAATAGTGGCTATATCCAAAAATTCAGAAAGGCTTCCAACATATATAGATTGTATTTTAGTAACATAGCCGATGAAAGAAATTTCAAAATGATAGTTATTTGGTTTAATATTAAAAAGGGTAAAGCGACCTTCCTCGTTACTTACTGTTCCTGTTACAAAAGCACTATCTTTTTCAGTTTTCAAAACGATATTTACATAAGACAATACGGATAAATCAGCCTGGTCTTTAATTAAACCAGAAAGGGTAATTCCTTTGTTTTGACCAAAGGAGTGATAAGTTGAAAATGAAATGAAGAATACTATTGAAATAAATTTGGCTTGCATGATCAGCTTTTGCATTTAGCATTCATTTGATATTTTATAAGGTTATAGTAAAAATGTAAATATTTCTCGGAAATGGAATTAAAATCCTCTATTAATAATGGAAAAAGAAGATGCGTCATTATGAATTAGTCGATGCGTGCATCGTGGCTACGGATTTTATGTTGAAATAAAATCGTTGCTGAGCATAAAATTCCATCAAAACAAAGACCTAGTATATAATCAGTGAAATCCTGTAAATCCATTAAATCCGTGATTCAGAAAAAAGGATTGGTGGTAAATATTACATGGAAACCTGTCGCAGATAAGACAATGCGTGCACGCATAGGAAAAAAGCAATAGGAAAAGTAACCATTTTATAAATACCCAAAAGATCTTTAACGAAGACGTCATATATAATCCTAAAAATCTTGATAATCATAATTCAAAAACAGTAAATGCTGGAAATTGTCAGTTTTTCAATTTAACCTAAACCATTTCAGACTATAATCAGTTATGCCAAAATCCGCGCGCGGCCTCCCGCAAGTCTCTCCCACAAAATAGTCAATTAAACAACTAATCAATCCTGGAGGCAGCGGACGTAACAACCGATTGACTTATCATCGCTGTCCGGGTAAAGATCGTCTCTATGGCTATACAGTTGGTAATATCTGGCATCGGTTTGATATGGCGGCGCGATCTCGGTAGCACTCCAGAATATAGCTCTGAGTTTAAAAAACCTAAAAGAACCAGTGTAATCACGATAACCACCTCCGAGAGCTGAAAAGCCACTTGAGTTGTCTGTTCCTGCACTTTGGGAACTCCAAAGCGTTGTACCCGTTGATTTCATCTTGCCACCTGCAACCACAATACCGCCTAATTGTGTTCCTAAGGCACTCCACTCACCTTCAGTTGGAACATGCCAGCCTAAAGGGCAGATATTCTTTGTTGAGGTTCCACCGGCTGTAATAATTCCAGCCACAGCGAACCAATTGTACAAATAGCCATAGGTTGAAGCATTCGTTCCCGAGCTCGATTCATTTCCATAAATGGTATAGTATCCTGTAGTTAAGTTTCTCCATATAGTTGAAGTTCCAGACATAGCACCTGTTGCATCTATAGGAATTACAGAACCATCATTATATTTGGTAACCTTTAAATTCTCCCTTGTCCAGCATTGAGTCCCTATCAAAACCGTATTGTAGGGGTTTCCATCAATGTCAGAAACGGTACTGGCACAAGTAATAGACGCACACGGAACTCCAGTACAATTCTCCAATGACGCCTTTTTCCAGCGTACTTTAATCTCTTCCAAATTATAAGAAGCATTGCGTTGAATACCTTCACCTTTTTCTAAATTCTGACTATTAGTAACCTGACCATTCAGGCTTATAGATAGATAGAATTTTTCATTGTTTTGTTTTTTTAATTGAAAATAATTAAAACAAATATAAATATTATTTATTAAAATAAAGATTATTAAAGGATAAAACTATCCATCTTTAAAAATAAAATATTATTTAAAAAGTCATTACTTAATAAATTAAAACCCGTCGGTAGACAGATGCGATGCTTCGAGTCCTATTTTTGTAAAGAATAAGATGCGTGCTATCGCGGAGAAGACGATGCGTGCATCTTCTCTACAGGCATTTATGTGAAATATAATCGATACTGTGCAACAAATTTCCTCAAAAATAGGCGTCATCCGTGAAATCCGTGATTCAAAAAAGGGATTGGGGGTAATTACTAGATTCAAACCTATCGCAAAAATAGACGATGCATGCATCGCCTCAATTGGCATTTATATGAGATAAAATCGGAACTGTGCAACAAATTCCAACATGCCGAAGACGTCACCCATAATCCTTGAAATCCTGTTAATCATTTTAATCCGTGATTCAGAACGCCACGATACGGTAGCCATTTACGAATAAACATTACCTCCCAAACCAAAGACTAGCTTTCTGTCCTCGTTGGGAATTATGCACGCAACAGCCATTAGTCTGAATCAGGATTCACAGGATTTTCAGGATTAATTATAACGTGGTTGGCCAGAGTGGGAAGATTATTATTAAATGTGCTTTCATTTCAAAGCATCTCGACGATGCGTTACGCAGCGGCGAAAAGGATGATAAAAAGCAATCCTCTACGAATAACCCATACACCCAAACCAGAGAAGTTCTCTCTAATCCTGAAAATCCTGATTCAAACTAATATTTACGGGAAATATTTCCTTAATGTACCCATCTCCTCCCAAACCGAAGACCACCTTTACTGTCCTCGTTGGGAATTATGCACGCAGCAGACACTGGTTTGAATCAGGTGAAATCGGGTGAATATTAGATTGAAACCTGTCGAAGAGAAGACGCGATGCATGCATCGTCTCTGCGATAGTTTTGTGTGAAAAGTTTTTTTAATCTAGTAAAAAAATGGCCAAGTGGAACTTTTAATTTGTCCACTTGGCCGTTTTTATTTATCTTCTCTAATTTTATTTGTCTTTAATCGACTATGTCAATGTGGTGCTTTATTTATGCTTATTTTTTTAGCTTATTTCTAAGTGTAGTCGAAAAAAATCACCGCGCTGCCACCCGCATTTGCCCGCCCACAAATAGTCAAATAGACAAATAATCAATCCCTGAGGCAACGAACAGAGGCGCCAACGGACTTCTAGTTGTTGCTCCTGTACACACCGCCATTGTTGAGGGACAGGCCGCGGCTCCAGGCAGTGCCGACGTTGGCGTACTCAGTAGCACTCCAGAAGAAAGCGTCGTTTCTAACATAGCCGAAACTACCATCGCTATAGCGATAACCACCTGGGAGAGCGGAAAAGCCACTTGTATTGGTTCCTGAAATTGTTCCAAAACCAACATTCCATAGAGCTGAAGTTGATTTCATTAAAGTCCCAGCAGTTAAGCTCTGAGTTGTTATAGAAGTAATTGTATCAGCTCCTGAATCTATAAATATAACTAATTTATTCCAATCAGAATCTGTTGGAACATGATATCCCGTTGGACATAAATTTTTATACGTGGTACTTCCTGGGGTCGCAATTCCTAATGCCGCATACCCATTGTATAAAAATCCATAGTTCGTTGCATTCGCTCCTGAACTTCCTTCATTGTCGTAAATAGTATAAGCTCCATCAGTTAAACCTTGCCATACTGTTGAAACCGTTCCTGAAGTATAGGAATTATTAAATGGAATAGCTGTCATGTCATTATACTTGGTAACCTTTAGATTCTCCTTTGTCCAGCATTGGGTCCCAATTAATACGGTATTGTAGGTGTTTCCATCAATGTCAGCAACGGTAGAGGTACCGCATGTGAAAGATGGAGTAACCACACACGGAACCCCAGGACAATTCTCCAAGGCCGCCTTCTTCCAGCGTACTTTAATCTCTTCCAGATTATAAGTAGCATTGCGTTGATTACTTTTACCTTTTTCTACATCCTGACTATTACTAGACTGACCATTCAGGCTAACAGACAGATAGACAGATAGACAGATAGATAGATAGATAGATTTTTTTCATTGTTTTTTTTTACTACTTTTATTAATTTTATTAAAGTTAACTTAATTAAATTACAAACATTAATATTATCGTTATTTATAAAATTATTTTGTTAAAAATACAATCAGATTGAATAATGGTTAATCAATAATTTAAAACCTGTCAGAAGACAGATGTGATGCTTCGCGTCCTATTTTCGTAAAGGATACGATTATTATGTCGGCGGAAAAGACGATGCCTGCATCGCCTCTACTGGCATTTATTTGAAATAAAATCGATACTGTGCAACAAATTCCCTCAAAAAAAAGGCGTCATCCGTGAAATCCTGAAAATCCATAAAATCCGTGATTCAGAACATTTAATTTCGGGAAATATAACATTGAAACCTTTCTGGGAAAATACGCGAAGCATCGCGTCTCTACGAGGTGGCAGTTACATAATCGGCTTGTACCAGGTTGCGTTCGGTTTTGTTGAAAACAAGGCCTACCTCGTGTACCGTTATCCCCTCTCTGTTTCGATATTTCTCCGCGTAATTCCTTTGAATAATTTGCTGAAGGGCCGCATTATTCCCCTCTGGTAATTTGTCAACCACCTTTATTTCCATCACATAAATATGATTCCTAAAGATAATGGTCATATCGGCCTGACCATGATTGGTGATATCTTCTGGGATTACCTGTGCATTGATTGAAGCGAAAAAGGCATACAAGACCGAAGCGTAGTACCCTTCGGAATTGGCCAGGTCGTTATTAGTGAAATTACGCCAGGGAATACCCGCAAATAAACC
>JAFMBH010000082.1 GCA_017858735.1 Bacteroidota bacterium | reverse complement strand
CACCTTTCTTAACAAAAATAGTGGATGCCTTACCAGGTATAAGCACAAAAGCTAAATCTTCCATCAACTTTACAGGGGAAACGGCTATGATTAGACCGGGGCATTCCCGCGCGATAAACCAAAATAGTAAGGATAAAGGGGGTGTTGTTTATATTGATGACTTTGAAGGAAGTGCCAGTAGTTTAGACCTAAGGCAGCCTGTAACCAACTGGGTATTAGCTTCCGTACCCCAAAATGATGCCTTTAATAATAATCCTTTATTTCCCGAATCTGCGCTCGTAAATGACCTTCGTTATGGCTCAAATAGAGCAAAATTAAGTTGGTATAGAATAGATTTGGGTGCCCGAGGTACCGATCAGGATGCTAAAAATCCTTATACAAGTCAGGTTCCTCAAATTGAAGTTTTTCCAAATGCCCAGATTGCTCCTAACCAGCTCCCCAATATTCCAACGTTTGATATGACTTACTATCCTGAAAATAGAGGACCATATAACTTTGATGTGCCTGGAGGGTATCCGGGCATCAGCAGAGGGGCTAAGTTTATTGGTGATTCTATGGTACTTGATAATCCGGGTTCGAGATGGGGAGGGGTGATGAGGGCTTTAAATACCAATGATTTTCAATCTTCAAATATTGAGTTTTTGGAATTTTGGGTGCTCAGTCCGTTTTTAGATCCTGCTGATCCTAAAAAAGCGGTAGATAATTATGAAAAGAAACAAGGAGAATTATATATAAATCTTGGGAACGTTTCGGAGGACATATTAAGAGATTCCCGGAAATTTTTTGAAAATGGTCTTCCCGCACCTTTAAATCCTAGCCGTCGAACGGATAATACCAACTGGTCAGTTATTCCCGTTGCTCAGCAAATTACCAACGCTTTTGATATCGATGAGGCTTCCAGATTGGCACAGGATATTGGTCTTGATGGTATGAATGATGCGACGGAAGCGGAAAAATTCGCGCCTTATTTATCAAGTATTGCAAAATCAAATCCGCGTGCGGCAGAAAAATTAAAGTCAGACCCCGCCGCTGATAATTTCAGGAATTTTAATGACCCTAGTTACGCTCAAACCACAGATCTGTTAACCAGATATAAAGATTTCAACGGTCCTGAAGGTAATTCAAAGTCGAACTCGGGCGGTAATCAACTGCAATCGGCCACTAACGTGCCTGATGCAGAAGATTTAAACAGAGATAATACGCTGAATGAAACGGAGGCTTATTTTCAATATAAAATCCCCATCCTGGCCGATCCCCTAAATCCAAGAGAAATAGATGTTAACAGGACGCCATTTGTCACAGATCGTATTGAAAGTGATAACGGTGAAAGAATATGGTACAGACTTCGAGTTCCCTTAAATGGTAATGATAAAGTGGCTGTAGGTGGAATAAAGGATTTTCGTTCCATCCGTTTCATGAGAATGTATTTACACGGTTTTGAAAGTGAGGTAACTTTTAGATTTGCCCGTATGGAATTGGTTCGTAATCAATGGCGTAGATATTCTCAAGATTTAAATGAGCAAAATAATGTACCCTGTGATGCGCAAACACAATTTGATGTAGATGCCGTAAATATTGAGGAAAATAGTAATAGAAAGCCTTTTAGCTATGTTTTACCCGTAGGTATTCAACGTCAACAAGCCCTGGGCGTTTTCAATACCCTTCAAAACGAACAGTCACTGACCATGAAAATAAAAGGTTTGTGCGAAAGAGAGGAAAAAGCGGTATTTAAAAACGTTGGTCTCGATATGCGGGTCTATGATAGAATCAAAGCGTTTGTTCATGCTGAAAAGGTAGTTGGCCCAAGTTTAAATGATGGGGATGTGTCGGTCTTTATTCGTATTGGATCTGACTTTAAAAATAATTATTACGAATACGAAATTCCTGTACGTTTTTCTGATGACACCAGGTTACCCGCAAATATTATTAGCGACGACTACAAACAAGAAGTCTGGAGGCCTGAAAATGAATTTGATGTAGCTCTTTCTCTTTTTACCGACCTGAAAATAAGAAGAAATGACGCTGGCTTCTCCTTAACAGACGAATATGGGCAAATAGTAGATGGTACCGGCACCGTCGGAAATCCGGAAATGCAGCACAGAATAAGTATAAAAGGTAATCCTTCCCTGGGATTGGCAAAAATTGCTATGATTGGGGTGAGAAATAGAAATGGTGGGCAGGTAAGCCCTGTAAATGTTGAGGTGTGGGTAAATGAACTTAGGCTTACTGGTTTGGATGAAAGAGGGGGTGTAGCAGCTATCGGCCGCCTGGATATGCAACTGGCTGATTTGGGCAATGTCAGTTTAGCCGGAAATTATGCCTCTATTGGTTTTGGTGCCATCGACCAGAGAGTGCTGCAGAGAAATAGAGAAGCTATCACCGGCTTTGATGTCTCAGGCTCTATTGAACTAAATAGATTTCTCCCCGCTTCCTGGGGTATTAAATTGCCTCTTTTCGCTCAATATTCAACCAATTTTACAACTCCTGAATTCGATCCTTTTGATTTGGATATCAGGATGAAAGATAAATTACCAACCTTTCCCTCTCTGGCAGACAGAGATTCTATAAAAAGACTTTCCAGAGAAATTAATTCCATTCAAGGGTACAATTTCACTAATGTTCGAAAAGAGCGGACGGGAGGGGTTGGCGGACAACCAGGTAATCCCGCACCCTGGGATATTTCTAACTTTTCCCTTAATTACGCATTTACTAAAACAGATAAACGAAGCCCTCTTATTGAGTTCGATGAAAGTTTGCGACGAACAGGTTCTTTGAATTACGCATTTTCAAGAAAAGGTGACTTTATTCAGCCGTTTAAAAATTTAAAAGGGAGTGCCTTAAAATGGATTTCAGAAATTAACTTCAACCCTCTGCCTAATTCATTCACTTTCGGTACCCAAATGGCGAGATTGTTTAATACCACCCGTTACCGGTTTACAGGGCTGGAAGACAGATACAATACCTTCTTTAATAAACGCTTTTCCTGGGATAGAGAATATAATGTAAACTGGGATTTAACTAAGGCTATTAAGTTTACTTTCTCTGCCTCTAATTTTGCCGTAATTGATGAACCCGATGAGGTAAGATTATTGGAAAATTACAATCTTGAGAAAGCCGCACAAATTAGAAAAGATAGTATTTGGAGTAATATTCAGCAATTAGGTAGGTCTAAAGTTTATCAACACTCCTTTACTTTGGGTTATACTCTTCCTTTTAGAGTCATTCCATTTATGGATTGGATTACTTCCAGGGTACAATATCAAGGTCAATATGGATGGAACGCAGCCGCTCTGAATTTAGATAGTCTGGGAAATCAAATTCGGAACAGCCAAAATATTCAGGCAAACATTGACTTTAATTTCGAATCTATCTACGGTAAAATTCCTTACTTAAGAAAAATAGATAGAGGGGCACCTGCCACAAAATCTAAGAAAAATAAGGACGACAATCAAAATCAGGAGCCTGCTCAATCTGGAGAAAAAGAAAAAAAAGGGTCAGAGCCCAGCATGGCAGAAAGGATGTTGATAAGGCCTTTTTTATTGCTTCGAAGGGCTCGATTCAATTATACCTTGCAAAGTAGTACCGTAGTTCCCGGATTTATGCCAGCCGCAAAATTAATGGGAATGGGACCCGATTTTCAAGGTCCGGGATGGGATTTTGTAGCAGGACTGCAACCTAAAATCAGTGAGCTAAGCGATGCAGAAAATTATACTGCCTCAGATTGGCTGAATGAAATAGCTAAAAAAGGCTGGATTTCTTCCAGTGTCTTTTTGAACCAGGAGGTGGCTCAGTCCAGAGCAGAAAATTATGACGGACGTCTGACCGTTGAACCTTTCAAGGAATTTAGAATTGAGCTTGAGTTTAATAAAAATTTCTCCAGTAATCATTCCCAGTTCTTTAAAGACACTACGCTAGATAATTCAACGGTTTTTTCGCATGCTATACCAAAAGATATTGGAACGATGACGATGAGTTATTCAGCGCTTAAAACCCTGTTTAACCAGGATAAAGATGACCTGGTAAATCTCTTCAAACAATTCGAAACCAATAGAATAGCTGTGTCAAATCGATTGGGTGAGGGTACACATTCAGATACTACCTTAGCAAAAAATGGATATTCTTACGGTTATGGCAGGACGCAGCAAGATGTTTTAATCCCCGCATTTATTGCGGCTTATACCGGCGCTGATGCTAATTCCATTCCACTGGATATTTTTGGGTTGTTACCCAATATTAACTGGAGACTACAATATAATGGATTAGCTAAAGTCCCTTTATTTAGTGAATTGTTCCAGAATTTTAGCTTGACACACGGTTATAAATCTACCCTTACGGTGAGTAGGTTCAACTCGGGACTCGATTTTATCAGGACACAAAGCTCCGGCGCTTTAAACGAACTAAATGGTAATTTTTATGCCAGGCTCGAGATTCCGGAAGTGGCCATTCAAGAAGGATTTTCTCCACTTATTGCAGTGGATGCTACCTTGAAAAACGGCATGTCTCTTAATGTAAATTATAAAGTTAATCGCCTGCTGGCTATGAGTTTTGTAAGTAATCAACTTTCAGAAACCAGAAGTAAGGAGTTTGTTATTGGTTTTGGCTATTTGCTTAGAAATCTGGATATTCCTTTTCTAACAGGTTCCAATAAAAAAGGAGGAGGGCGTCCCGTTCCCAAAACTACAGATCCAATGGGTAATAACGACCCGGCAGGCAGAAATACCTCAGCACAAGGTAATGATCTAGATATTACCTTCAATTTGAGTATGAGAGATGATGTAACCTTTAATCACTTGTTGGACCAGGGAATTATTGAACCCACCAGAGGTAATTATTCACTTACTTTTTCTCCTTCTGCAGAATATAAAATAAGCAGGCAACTTTCCCTCAGGGCTTTTTTCGATTATAGGAAAAATAGACCTAAAACTTCAGCTGGATTTCCCAGAACAGATGCTTCTGGGGGTTTTATTCTTAGGTTTACACTGTAGTTATATGAATAAAAAAGTCATTTTTGGAATCTTGGTGCTTATGGCTATTGCCACAGTTGGGGTTATCTGGTCACAAATACGTCTCATTCAGTCGGCCAGGCTGGTAAACACCGATCGGTTTGAAAAAAATGTTTTTAGTGCACTAAACGAGGTAGTTAAAAAATTGGAACTCGATGAGGAAAAAGACCTTTTCCTTTCTTCCATGAGCCAAAGATACCCTAACAGTAATGTCCCTACTTTTAATCCTTTTGGCTCCAGAGAAAAAGAAAAAAATCTGGAGAATCGAATTAAAATGGATTATCTGGATGGAGTTCTTAAAGAGGAGCTAGCCATTAGAGGTATTAATAGTCAAATTCCAAGCTATAGGTATCATTACGGAATTTATGGTTTCGAAAAGGGTAGTTTTGTCATTCTTGATGGCAAAAAATTTAACTATGAGGAGGAAAAGGAAAATGTTTTACCAGAATACGTTAATACCGGGGAGGAGAATACCGCTTTCAGAGTTAATGTTTTTCCAAGGGAGCGTCCGGTTCCTGGTGAGTTAAGGATATTTTTCCCAAATAAAAATGCTATTATTCTAAGATCTTTAGGTAAAACCTTGATAGCAACCCTGTTTTTTGCTGGTATTATTCTGGTTTGCTTTGGCTACACTTTGTATATTATTTTTACTCAAAAGAAGTTGTCAGAGATGAAAACGGATTTTATAAATAACATGACCCATGAGTTTAAAACGCCTATTTCTACCATTTCCTTAGCTGCAGATTCGCTAAATAACCCTTCCGTCTTAAAAAACGAAGATAAAATACTGCGTTTCTCAAGAATTATAAAGCAGGAAAATATTCGTATGCACAAGCAAGTGGAGAAGGTACTGCAAATGGCTCTTTTAGATAAAAAGGACTTTAATTTGAAATGGTCGTCTATCAATATGCATGAACTTATTCTTGCAGCTATTGAAAATATTTCGCTGCAGGTAGAGGCGAGAGAAGGATCCGTTCAAGGCTTTTTAAATGCTGCTTCACCCCTTATAAATGGAGACCAAACGCATTTGTCCAATATTATAAATAATCTTTTAGATAATGCCAATAAATATTCTCCTCAAAAACCGCATATTACCGTTTTTACGAGGAATGTAGATAAAGGCCTGGAGATTATTGTGAAGGATGAGGGAATAGGCTTGGGTAGGGATGTCCGTAAATTTATTTTCGATAAGTTTTATAGAGTACCAACAGGTAATATTCATAATGTTAAGGGCTTCGGACTAGGATTAAGTTACGTAAAAACAATGGTAGAAGCCCATAAAGGTAAAATAGATGTTCGCAGTGAATTAGGCAAGGGAAGCAGTTTTATCCTGTTTTTTCCCCTTCATTGATTTATCATTTTTTCATTTGAAACTCATTTAAAATGGATAATAAGCAAATTCTATTAGTCGAGGATGACCAGAATTTTGGAGACGTTCTAAGCTCCTATCTGGAATTATATCAATATGATGTGACACTGGCAAATGACGGTGTGAAAGGCTGGAATACTTTTAAAGATGGAAAATTTGATATCTGTATTCTCGATGTTATGATGCCTGAAAAAGATGGGTTTACTTTGGCAAAGGAAATTTTACACGCAGATCCTTCTATGCCCTTAATTTTTTTAACCGCAAAGTCGCTGAAAGCTGATGTTTTGGAGGGGTTTAGAATCGGTGCGGATGATTATATCACCAAACCCTTTAACTCGGAAGAACTACTTTTGCGAATAAATGCCATCTTAAAAAGGAAAAGAAGCAATGTTCCTGAAAATCCTGTATCCAAAGAGGTTAACAGATATTATACGATTGGAGATTATCATTATGATGCGGATCTTAGAATCCTGGTATATACAAAAGCAGCTAATTCTGATCAAAAAGTGAAACTCTCTCCACGCGAATCAGCGCTTCTTTGTTTATTTGCAGATAATATGAATAATGTGGTGGCAAGAGCTGAAGCGCTAACTAAAATATGGGGCGATGACACCTATTTTACGGCCCGCTCTATGGACGTTTTTGTTACCAAACTTAGGAAATTGTTAAAGGAAGATCCTAATATTGAAATTGTTAATATTCATGGAAATGGTTTTCAACTTCGGGTTCTTTAACATAGTTAGCGGCTAAATTTTCGGTTTTATGATTTATAAACTTTTTATCAAGCCCGTTCTTTTCCTCTTTCCTCCGGAAACAGCGCACGGATTAACGTTGTTATTATTTAAAGTTTTATTGAAAATTCCTTTGATTGGTGGCTTGTTTAAAAGGTATTGCTCTTCGGAATCTAATGTTTCATCCGTCTCTTTTTGTAACCTTTCTTTTCAAAATCGCATCGGCCTGGCAGCAGGCTTCGATAAAAATGGTGAATACCTGAATGAAATGCCGGCCCTTGGCTTTGGGTTCATTGAATTGGGTACCGTAACTCCCAAACCACAAAATGGAAATCCTCAACCCCGCTTATTTCGTTTGCCAGAGGATGACGCTCTTTTAAATAGAATGGGGTTCAATAATCGCGGAGTAGATTTTCTCGTTGAGCAATTGATAGCTTTCTCACGACCAAAAGGGCTAATAATTGGAGGGAATATTGGAAAAAATAAGGATACGCCAAATGAAAATGCGCTGGATGATTACCTCATTTGCTTTGAAAAACTATTTCCTTACGTCGATTATTTTGTCGTCAATGTAAGTTCCCCAAATACGCCGGGACTCAGGGCTTTGCAAGAAAAAGAACCTCTCACACTCATATTAACCGCATTGCAACAGGCGAATAATAGGATGATTTCCAGTAAACCTATCCTTTTAAAAATAGCCCCTGATTTGGAATTATCTCAAATAGATGATATTATAGAAGTAGTCCAATCGACGAAATGCCATGGTTTAGTTGTTTCAAATACAACGTCCAATCGTATAAACCTATCTACTGATTCGTTGTTGCTTGAATCCTTTGGTTCGGGAGGGATTAGCGGTAAACCTGTTAGTGAAAAATCAAATCAACTGATAGCTTATATTTTTGAAAAAACAAATGGAATGCTACCTATTATTGGGGTAGGGGGAGTTTCCTCAGTAGAAGACGCAAAAAATAAATTGAACGCAGGAGCAACACTCATTCAAATCTATACAGCATTAGTGTATGAAGGACCGTTTTTAGTTAAAAACTTAGTAAGTGGAACAAATAAATAATTTGCTGCCTTTTTTCTGAAAAGTCTTTACCAACTTCCACCGGCACCACCTCCACTGCTTCTGCCACCGCCCCAGCTGCCTCCGGATCTTCCACCACCGGAACCACCTGAGCTACTTCTGACTTTTTTAGGAATAGTATTTATTTGTTCCCGTTGGTTTCCGCAATGTAAACAAGTAAATCGCTGAAGTTCCTCTCCAGTATTTGAATAGGTTGCTGCTCTTATGGTTGATGAATTGGTCAATTTCTCCGTTTGAAATTTACAGGAAGGACATTTTATGTAACTTTTTGGAGATTTTACATAGCGCAAAATCGTAGGCTCAGCCCCTTCACCTACCCAAACGTCGTATTCTGCCACCCCCAATTCAGCCTCTTTTGATTGTCCTGAATTCAAATAGTTATTCGACCTATTTTCCTGTTCTTTACTTAATTTCACTCCATTGGGTTCTTGAGGAGGCGTATTTCGCCACTTTTTCATTTCCTTTCTGACAAACCAAAGGATACCCAAAAATGGAATGGGAAAAATAAAGGCAAGGGGCGTTATATTGTACTTTTTAAGTGTATGATATTTATTGTAGGGTGTTTCATCTTTCTTAAAACTTCGCCCTAATAGCAATAATATAATGCCATTAACAAAAGCAGTCAGGTAGCCGTATAGTTCCAAAAAGAAACCGCCTTCCCCTTTATTTTCCTTTTTCTCGTATTCAACCGCATTTTCAGGATTTTGAATAATGGAGGAAATGGCATTTATTCCTTTTAATAAGCCTTCCCCATAAGCTTCATTTTTAAAGGAAGGAATTAATTCGTTGGTTATAATTCTTTTGCAAATGGCGTCTGGCAAAATGCTTTCCAGTCCATTACCTGTTTCAAACTCAACTCTTTTTTGATCCAGAACAAATAATATGAGTAACCCATTGTCCGACCCACTTTTACCTATTCCCCATAAATTAAACAGTTTATAGGCAAAATCCTTGGGTACAGCTTCACCGATGGATGGCAACATCACTAAAGCTACCTCACTGCCAATGCTGTCCTCCAGAAAAGTTAATTCACTATTTATCTGATTATACGTCGCCTCGTCCAAAATATTAGACGGATCACTGATATAACTATTATTTTGAATCTTCGTATTAGGTACCGATTCGGGGGTAAAAGTTTGCCCCGACAGGTTAGCCATCCAAATGAGGAGAAAAGCTATGCTAATTAGGAACTTACAATTCATGAGGGTGTCATTTTTTTATTCAAAAACTGCTTTTTTTAAACCAACAATTCTGACAGCATTTTGATAATAGATCTTTTTCAAAATTTTATCTGGAAGTTGTAAGCCATACATTTTCCAAAAGGCATGATATCTTTTGTAGTAAGGAAAGTACTCATCGGCGGTTTCCAGTACCCTGAAATAAGTAAAATACTCCTCTGGATTGTACGCATCTTTTCCAAAAAGAATCCTATCCTGGTATTTTTCAAAGAAGGCACTGGCACGCCTTGGTTGCCTTCCCAATTCGGCGATAACAGCCCCAAATTCAACATTTACATGAGGAAAAACATCTAAAAATCTGGATAAAGAATCCAGATCGTTTGCCATCCATCCGAAATGAGCATTAATAAAGGTCGTTTTTGGGTGTTTTTGGAAAACATGATGTTGCTCCTTAATCAGGGTTGAAAAAGGAGCCGGGTTGGTATCACTTCTTTTTCTTCCCGGATGCGTTTTAAGCTCTAACCAACGCTCGTTAGTTTCGTCAAAAGGTTCCCAAAACTGGGCGGGATCTGCGGAATGAATCAAAACGGGGATACCAAGTTCTCCACATTTTGCCCAGATAGGATCTAACCTAATATCGTCAATAGCGACCCTTTGCCCCGCTTTATCTTTTACGCTAAGGCCTAAACTTTTAAATATTTTAAGTCCTTTTGCGCCATTTTGCACATCAAATTCGAGTTGTTTTACGGCATTGGATGTCCAGTCAGATTCATCTATACCGTTGAAGCTAACATTTGTAAAGATGGCAATTCTATCTTCGGCACCATATTTTTTAACATTTTCTACCATGCCTTTCAACGCATTTCCACCCCTGCCACTAAGGTTAATACATACACCCATATTGAGGGAATCCATTTCCTTAAGTAAAATAGTCAGATCCTGAGTAGCCATATTCCAATGATGGCTATGAATATCCACAAAAGGGAATTTTGATTTTAATAAAGCATGTTCCGGAACTTTTAAAGAAGAGGGAGGGTCATATTTTTCAAAATCCATCTTGTTCTCCTGCCCCTGAAGAGAAGAGGTAATGGCTACGAAAGCGAGGAGGAAAAAGGAGCATTTAAAGGTGGGCATAGTCTAATTTTTTCGCAATATACGGATATGTTCCCAATAGATGAAAGGTTATTAGAGTATTAACAAAGCGTCGTAAACATCAGGATATTTTTTATCGATGGTAAATCCTTTTTTCACAAAAAGTTTAATCATCGACTCATTATTAGGAAGTACGGAAGCCACTATTTTTTTTATACCCCGTTTTTTAGTAATAGCCAGGATGTGATCAGTTAGCATAAGACCCAGTCCCTGACCTTGCCAATGGTCGGCAATGAGAATTGAATATTCGGCTGATTCTCTCCAGGCATCTTCGATAATACGAACGATTCCGATGATGGCCTCGGGTTTATCTTCTGTTGGAGGGATTGTAGCGACAATGGCTATTTCTCTATCGTAATCGATGTGGGTAAAACGGGTTAACCAGGTATGATCTATTTTGGGTATGTAGCCGAAAAATCGCATATACAGGGTTTCGCGGGAGACATTTTTGAGCATTTCGGCCAGGCCAGGTTCATCTTCTGGTCTTACGGGGCGTAGATAGACGGACTGTCCTAAACGAAGATTTTTAGCTAAACAATAATCTTTTCCAGGATAGGGAGAAAGGGCCAGGTGTCTGAAATGTTGATTTGTCGATTCGTTTGTTTTCTGTAATCTCACCGCCACGTGCAAAGCCATGCCACTTTCATTATCCATTCGAAAAGGATTAATTTCAACGGCTGCTATGGCTGGAAAATCCATAAGAAGGTAGGAAAAGCGGTGTAACCAGAGATACAATTGATTTAATTGAACACCTGATTGGTTTCGGTAACCTTTTAGGAGGGTAAAAAGGTGGGTTCCTTCTACCATTTGCTGAGCGAGAGCCATATTCAGGGGAGGAAGACCGACGCGAATATCCGGAAAAACCTCCTTATCCCAACCGCCTTTTCCAAAGAGCATCAAAGGTCCGAAAGTAGGATCTTTGTAAGAACCAATAAACAGATCAAAGCCCTTAAGCACCATTTTTTCAATACGAATGCCTCTAATAACAGCGGAAGGATGGGCTTTTGAGCAACTAAGCATCATATTTGTCCAGATTTCGGTCATTTCATTCACATCCCTAATATTCAGACGAACGCCGCCCACGGCAGTTTTCTGTAATATATCAATAGAATCGATTTTCATTACGATAGGGAAACCTACTTTTTGTGCAATACTTTTAGCTTCTTCTACCGAAGTACTTAAAAAGCTCTCAATGACCGGAAAGCCATACGCCAGGAGTAAATCATGACCCTCTTTTTCGGAAAGTAATAATCTATTTTCAGCTAAGGCTTTGTCGATAATCCATTTAGCAGCCTGTTGGTCTGCATTAAAGTCGATAGGTATAGAAAGGGGTGTTTCATACAGTAGTTTCAGATCCAGATGATATTGGTAGAGCCTCATTAATGCATCAATAGCACTTTCGGGGTAGGGGTAACAAGGAATTTTCGCTTGTCCTAGAATCCTTCTCGCCTCAGCCACCTGGTTTCCACCCATCCAAACGGTGAATACAGGTTTTCTTAAAGGTTTTAATTGAGAAATGGCCTGAGCAATTTTCAGGGCCTCACTTTTTAGATAAACGGAGTAAACGACGAGGATGGCATCCACGGCATCATCATTTAAACAAATCTTCAACGTCTCGGTATATCTATTCGTGTCGGCAAAATTACCCACATGAATAGGTCGGTCAGCGGAAGAAGAATGAGGTAAAAGGGTATTTAATTTTTCAACAGACACCTTAGATAAAACACTATGTTTTCCACCTCTTTTTAATAATGCATCCAATGCTAAAATGCCACCAGCGGCAATATTGGATAAAATCACCATATTATTTCCTGTGGGTCTGACAGAATTGGTGGCAGCCAGGCCCATATTAAATAACTGAGCTATGGTATCTACCCTGATAATACCTGCTCTTTGGAAAGCGGCATCGTAGGCAAAATCTTTTTCTTCTTCCCAGTCCAGAACAGAGGAGTTCCAGTCTATATCCTCTTTCTTTCTATTTGCCTTTAAAATAATGATGGGTTTATTTCTTGAAAAAGACCTTGCGGCACTTAGAAAGCGACGCGCATTAGGTAACTTTTCTATATATATCAGAATGCCGGCGGTATGAGCATCTGTACCTAAAAAATCAATACAATCTGCAAAATCGATATCACCAGCCAGCCCAAGAGAAATTACCTGACTGAAGCCCACTTCCCGTTCGCCGGCCCAATCCAGCATGGCCTCAAGCAGAGGACCGCTTTGTGAGAGTAAGGCTAAGTTCCCTTTTCTAACTTGAACAGGCATATTTGTGGCATAAATCATCTTGTGAGGATGAATGTAGCCGAGGCTGTAAGGGCCGAGCATTCTGATTTCACCTTGTTTACATTTTTTGTTAATGTATTCAATGGTTGCTACATCCTGCGTATCAAAATCGGGTCCAAAAAACAGAATACTTCCAATCTTGGCCTCGACACATTCATCAACAACCTGTCTTAAGACCCTAAAAGGAGCACAAAAAATAGCTAAATCAGCTGGCTCGGGAATTTTCCCCACTTTACTATATGCAGGCATTCCCAATATGGAAGAATGTTTAGAACTCACCGGGTATAACGAGCCTGGAAAACCATGTCGGGTTAAATTATCCATGATCATTCTGCCCGCACTTCCCTCCCTTTCCGATGCCCCAATGACAGCGATGCTTCGGGGCTCGAATAACTGTTCTAATTTTTGCCTCATAAAGGGTTATATTTTCCAAAATGGTTTTAAAAAGCCTAAAACACTATGTAAATTCATTTCATAAGTTTCCCAGGCTCTAAGTCCTGAAATACTTTTTTCTTCGGTGTAAGGAATATTCTGTCCGTTCATGCCTGCAAGGAAAGAATATATTCCTCGTTCTAACGCTCCGGGATGATACCCACCTTCCAGTACGGCAAAAGTATTTGAAAAGGAGGCGGCAATCATTTTACCAATGTCATAAAATGCATTAGGAGATAAATTTAACTGCAAAAGCGGATCTTCTTCGGCCCCATCAAAACCTGCAGAAATGGCTACAACGTCAGGATTAAAGGACTTGAAAATGGGCAAAAAATGAGAGAAAGCGTCTAAGAAAATGTCGTCTCCTGAGTTTGGAGGTACGCCCATATTCATGTTGAATCCCCTCCCTTTTCCCTCTCCGATGAGGTGCAAGTCACCCGTTCCCGGAAAGGCAGGATGTTGATGAATGGAAAAATAGAGGACTTTGTCCGTATCATAAAAGATGTCTGCGGTGCCATCGCCATAATGGCCATCAAAATCAATAATTAATACTCGTTTTCCTTTCCTGACCTTATGTTCACTGGCAATAGCAACGTTGTTGAACAGGCAAAATCCACTGGCTTTATCTCTATATGAATGATGACCTGGTGGACGTATTAAAGCAAAATTCCCCGTTTCCGCAGCCTGAACAGCGGCACCCACAGAATAACAGGCGACCGCATAGCTTTGATTGGAAAGAAAGGTGTCGTCATCAATCTGATAAAAATCTTTTGAGTTAGCACGAATTTTATGGATATGATCCATACTGTGTACCAGACTCAAATATTTTTCTCCATCTATCAATTCATTTTGGCGCAAGTGCCTGAAAGCGCTCAATCGCATGGCATTTTCAGGGTGTAAACCCGTGTTATGCTCAAATACAATTGAATTGAATGTTAATTCCATTTTCCCTTTTTTAATAAAGATAAAAAGATTGATAAATATTGCTTTGAGTAGTTGATAAATATCACTATTTAAAGGTAGCAAAGAGGATAAATTTGTATCATTCATTTAATTCGGGTGATTTTAGGGAATTCGTGGAGCATCTTTTGGTGCTCCAATTTTTTTATGGGTATAAATAACAAAAAAATCACCTCGAAAGGATTTTATTCCTAACGAGGTGAACTAGTGTTAAGTTAAGTATAATGTGACGTATAATTAGTATATTTGCAAAAAGT
>JAFMBH010000194.1 GCA_017858735.1 Bacteroidota bacterium | reverse complement strand
TTTCAGGTAAATGCCAAAAATAGAAATCAATTTCACCAGATTACACTACATATTCCGATAATATTACCTGAATATGTAATTGATAATCGTCTGAACCATGATTTATCTGCTTTGCATGATGAACATGATTTAGAAATATCAAATCATAGTGCGGACAATATTACTCCAATACACTTCCGATCTTCATTTAGAAATCCCTACCAACAAGGAGTTCATAAGAAAGCCCTGGATATCATCCTAATGTTTAGATTTTTGTGTTGAGTCAGTTTTATTTGAATGGCTCACTTTCAACCGGAATAGCCATAGGGTCACATCACCTAAACCCTTCAACGCCAAAACGACCTTTAGCAAACCTTAAAACTGCACAATAAAAAGGCTTAAACTTGCACAATAATTGGTGAATACATTAATTTTATTAAGCTCACATTTTTTCGATCGCACCTTTTTTAATGAAGATTTCTGTTAATATTAGCCGGTTCTTGATCATTCCTATTTTTCTAATTAAAACAAAATAAGAAATTTTCACCAAAATTGACGAAGAACCCAATGGCAACCGGAATACTCAGGTACCCAATCAGGTGCAGCAATTGTTAGAAAAATGTACTTCAGTGAAAGTAAAAAGACTATCTTTATATTTAGCGGAAAAATCAGAGCACGAATGGGTGAAATTTTTAAACAAAGAAAAAATTGATTTAGGAAAAGGAAAACGGAGTTTCGCAAAAAAAGGGCTATATATTCCTCAATATCAAATAACGGTATCCAAAAATTTAGAGGATTATGAGTTACCAGAAATATAAAGATCAGGTAAAATTAATGTTGACGATTTTACTAGGATGCCGCCTCAAAACTCTATCTTTTACCAGTAGGGCCTTTCATTCTGTCTTCAAGGCATTGGTCTAATTGAGGTTTTGTAAATCTAATTATTTGTTTTGCAAGGTTAAATACTTCTGTAGAATATAATTTAGGTTGTCCGTTTAAAATTTCAAAGTTCAGTTCCGCTATTAAAGTTGCTTTTTGAATCTCCAAAGGCATACCTCTATTGTCGAACCCACCTTTAATTTTCGAGTCAACAAATTCTTTGAAACTGGCAAATTTTGAAGTCTCTGTAAGTTGGGGCTTCTCAGAGTAAAAATGATAGTATAGCCAAAGTTCAAAAGACGGATTACTTTGAACCACAAACCATACTTTATGATCTTTATTTTTTTGTTCTATGTATTTTTAATGTATTTATTTTATCTCCTTCATTCCATCTGTCGGTGTCAATAATAAACCAAATCTCATCTTCTAATTCTGCTGAAAGAGTATATTTTGGACTCACAGCTTCATTGCCCATAAAAAGCATTTCTGAATTCTCCTTTAATTTGATTGGGTCAGATTTTCCGTTATCATTTGGGATTGGAATTATATCAATGTTTGATGCAAAACCTTGAAAAAATTTAAAGTAGTTTACCTCCTTATCTCCTTCGCAAAATAAGTAAACCTTTTTTGCATTTTTAAATGAATTAACTTTCTCGTATATCTTATTTCGACTTAAATACTTCATGGTTTACCAATTTAAGTCTTTTAAATTTCCTAAAAAAGGAATTCCGCCAAATCTGCCTTTTAGATAACCGTTTTCAATATCAATAGTATTATGAATTTTAAAGTCACTTAATGAGTAAATTTTACTTGAACCGTCTAAATCTTTTTGAGCAAACCAAATCTCATCAGGTCTTAAAATATTTTGGTCAAGTAAGTTCGATTCGTGAGTTGAAAATATAAGTTGTCCTTTAACTTGTTCATCTAATGCAAGTTTTGTTACAATTTCTTTTATGGTAATAGGATGAATACTTCTTTCTATTTCATCAATAACATAAACTTTATCATTATTTATTATTTCTTGAAATGCAGGAATATAATCTATGAGTCTTTTAGTTCCATCTGATTCTTGCCCAATATTAAACTCAATATTTTTTCCCTCAGAATTTGTGTGTTGAGTAATTATTCGTTTTGCAATTATCTCATCATTTTCATAAACCATTGCCACTTCTTCTCCTGTATCGCTATGGGTAAGTATTGATAATTTATTGGGCTCGGTCTTGATTGCATCAATCATTCGTTTCCTTAGTTTCAAATCTTCTTTCCCAAAAAATTCTTCAAATTTCTGTTTTTTAATTTCTATTTTAGAAATACCAGTATTTAAACTTGGAATAAACTTGTTTGCAAAATCCATTATCGATGTGTCATTATCTAAAATATGTGCAATACCATCAGGTTTTGGGTCTGGTTTAATAATTACTAATGTTTCATCAAACCAATTATATGCTGTCTTAATTGGTTTAAAATCTTCCGGATATTTTTTACTTAAGAAGGTAATTAAAAGTTCATTCGGCTGAACTAACTTTTCTGCAAGAACTTCTGCAAATAATTTTTCCTTATCGGATTTATAATAGTCCTTATAGAATTTAATACTTTGAATGTCACAATTTATATTCCTATCAAAAATTAATTCGTCATTATTTTTATAGCTATGTGCTAAATATTCATTTAGAATTTTACCTTCATCAAATGTGATTGTATAGAAATATGCATTATTGTTAGCAATAAACTCAGCGCCAATAGAAATGGGCAATTTTGAATTTTCTTCATCTAACTTGAATTTCAAATCTTCAATATCAGAAGGAAGTTTGCCTTCTTCTACCATTGTTTCTAATAGAGAGATTGTTTTAATTAAATTTGATTTACCTGAGCCATTAGCGCCATAAATCGCACTAAATCTTAAAAACTCAAAATCGCCAATAGTCACTTTGTGGTGCTGTAATCTCTGTGTTTTATTCGGGAACAGATTAAATTCTGTCTCATCTTTAAATGAGAATATATTCTTAGCAACAAATCTAATTAGCATTGTATTTTATTTTAACGTGAAAACCCCACGCTAAATTAGTCTTTATTTTAATAAATGAACAAAAAATGTTAATTTTAAACTTTTTTCCGAGAAATATTAACGTTTTTATGATTCTATAAGGATGAGTTCCAAGCTTGCTGGTAACTTGTTTATTATGTGCACCTTTATTTTGGATAAAGTCTAATTACTTTAGGAAAAGATTTTTGATTCAAATAGAATATCTGTATCCGTC
>JAFMBH010000020.1 GCA_017858735.1 Bacteroidota bacterium | reverse complement strand
GGTGCAAATGAAATTCACCTGTATAAAAGCGATGAACAACATGGTAATTGGTTAGATTGCATTCAGAGCAGAAAAGAACCGATTTCTCCTGTGGAAATTGGTCATAGAACTTGTTCTGTTTGTTTAGTAAGCCATATTGCAATGAAGTTACCCAGAAAGTTAAATTGGGATCCGACAGCAGAAAGATTTGTAAAAGATGATGAGGCTAATGCTATGCTAAGTCGTTCACAACGCAAACCTTATGGTACGACTAACGTGAAAATTTCTTAATATTTTTTATGGAAAAACAACCAAATAGGCGACGTGATTTCTTAAAGGAATCCGTCGCCTCTGCGGCTGGTCTCTTAGTACTCCCAGCGCTTCCTTCTTTCTCTTTCGGGGCAATAAATACCGAAGTAGTTCAACCCTTACCAGTAAATCCTTATCTGGCTCCCAGAATTAAATTTGCAGTTATTGGCATGAATCATGGTCATATTTATGGTCAAACAGATGCTGTTATTCGTGGGGGAGGTGAATTGGTTGCCTGTTTTGCAAAAGAAGCTGATTTATTAGCCGAGTTTTCCAAACGGTATCCACAAGCTAAAGTGGCTAACAGTGAAGCGGCTATTTTAGATGATCCCTCCATTCAGTTAGTTTTAAGTTCTATTACTCCCGTTGAAAGAGCTCCCTTAGGCATCCGTGTGATGAAAAGTGGGAAAGATTATATGGCCGATAAGCCTGGAATTACTACCCTTTCGCAATTAGCTCAGGTAAAAAAAGTACAGAAAGATACAGGTAGAATTTATTCTATCATGTATAGCGAACGGTTTGAAAACAGGGCAACAGTTAAAGCCGGTGAACTCATTCAGGCTGGCGCCATCGGTAAGGTAATTCAAACCATAGGTCTGGGCCCTCATAGAATGAACGTAAAGTCAAGACCTCCCTGGTTTTTTGACAAACAATATTTTGGAGGCATAATTTGTGATATTGCCTCCCACCAATTTGATCAGTTTCTCTTTTTTACAGGCTCAACCAAAGCAGATATTATCGCTGCACAAGTCGGGAATACGCATTTTTCTCAGTATCCTCAATTTGAAGATTTCGGTGATGTGATGGTGAGAGGTAATAAAGGGACGGGTTATATAAGAGTTGATTGGTTTACTCCCGATGGTCTGAAATCATGGGGAGATGGCAGGTTAACTATCCTCGGAACCGATGGATTTATTGAAATAAGGAAAAATATAGATCCTGCGGGCCGCTCCGGAGGAAATCATCTTTTTCTCACAGATAATAAGGAAACAAGATATTTTGATTGCAAAGATCAAGATTTACCTTACGGAAGACAATTAGTGGACGATATTCTGAATAGAACGGAAACGGCAATGTCTCAGCATCACTGTTTTCTGGCAACGGAACTTGCTCTTAAAGCGCAAAATACAGCAGAGAACGTTACTTTTGAAACCAATTAAAAACCTAATCTAACTTATTGTGAATTATAAAAGTTCTTTTTCATTTATTTGCCTGTTGACTTTTTTTCTACCATTATATGGTCAATTGAAAGTTTCAGCTGTTAAACACAACGAAAAAATTGATATCCTCATAAATAAAAATTTATTTACTTCCTATCTGTTTTCAGAGGAAGAAAAATATCCGTTTTTCTTTCCTGTAAATGGTCCTTCTACGTCTGGAATAACCTCTATGAGGAATGCCAATTACCCTCACCACAGCTCCCTTTTCTTTGGTTGCGATAGGGTGAATGGGGGTAATTTTTGGCAGGAAGGACTGGAAAGGGGGCAAATTATCTCTTTGCGTGCCGATCTTGTTCCCTCGGGAGATAATAAGGTGGTTATTGAAAATGAATGTATCTGGAGAAGGCCGGGAGCTAATGCGCCTATTAAAGATTTTAGAAAAATTACTATTTCTGCCCCATCCAATGAACTGTATGTAATTGATTTTGACATTACCATGGAAATGTTGGAAAATGTGGTCATAGAAAAAACAAATCATTCTCTTTTTAGTGGAAGAATGGATCCTGATCTTGCAGTAATAAATGGTGGCGTCATGGTAAATGCTGAAGGGGCACAATCTGAAAAGGGTACTTTTGGCCTCCCTTCACCCTGGATAGATTGCTCGGGAAAAAGAGGAGACAAAATGGAGGGTATGGCCATTTTACAACACCCTTCAAATCCAGGTTATCCAGCTCCCTGGTTTACCCGCGATTATGGCTTTTTTTCACCTACTCCAATGTATTGGCCTAAAGATGAAAAACTAGGTTCGGTGTATAGTAAAGGGGATAAATTAACGCTCCGTTATCGCGTGATCATTCATTCGGGTAACCACGAAACCTCAAATATTGCCAAACATTTTGAGGCTTATAAAAGGGATTAATATCCTTCTCGGGAAATAATATTTTTATGTATAAAATTTTTCTTGCGCTCGTCGCCTTTTCATCTCTTTTTGGTTCCATAAAAGGGCAGGTAAAAAAGCCCAATATCATTATCATCAATCTGGACGATTTGGGTGTCGGAGATGTGAGCGCTTATAAAAAAGGGTCGCTCAATACGCCAAATATTGATTTTTTAGCCAAAAATGGGGTTCGTTTTAATAAAGGATATGCTACCTCGGCTACTTGTACCCCCAGTAGATATGCCCTGCTTACAGGATTATATCCATGGAAAAATAGCCAGGCTAAAATATTACCTGGTGACGCTCCCCTGATTATCGATACCTCACTGACTACCTTACCAAAGGTTTTAAAAAAGGCAAATTATACCACAGCAGTCGTTGGGAAATGGCATTTAGGTTTGGGTAATGGTACGATTGACTGGAATAAAAAGATATCGTTTGCTCCTTCCGATGTGGGCTTTGATTATTCGTTTATCATGGCCGCTACCACAGACAGAGTGCCAACCGTATATATTGAAAATAATAAGGTAGTGGGCTTAGAAGAAAAAGACCCATTATTTGTTAGTTATCAGCAAAATTTTGACAATGAGCCAACGGCCATTACCCACCCTCAGTTAATGTCCAAAATGAAGTGGCATCATGGTCATAATCAAAGTGTTCATAATGGTATTCCAAGAATTGGGTTCATGAAAGGTGGCAAAAATGCCTTGTGGATAGACGAGGATATGAACGATATTTTTCTTCAAAAAGGGCTCGATTTTATCCAATCTTCACAGAATAAGCCATTTTTCTTATATTTTGCACTTCACCAACCTCATGTTCCACGCGTTCCTCATCCCCGGTTTGTTGGCACCTCAGGTATGGGCCCACGGGGAGATGCGATTCTCGAAGCGGACTGGTGCGTAGGTGAATTATTTAGGAAATTGAAGGAACTAAAGATTTTGGAAAATACCCTTATTGTTTTTACCAGCGATAATGGGCCTGTTTTAAATGACGGTTACTATGACGACGCGGTTGAAAAAGTGGGAAAGCATACTCCATTTGCTGACTTGAGGGGCGGAAAATATAGCCTCTATGAAGCAGGAACCCGCGTGCCTTTCATTACCTATTGGGAGGGAGTGATAAAACCAGGCGTTTCAAATGCGATGGTTTGTCAACTCGACTTTACTGCCTCATTTGCTCACTTGCTCGGTCTTCCATTGCCTGACGGAGATGGTGAAAATCAACTGAATGCCTTGTTGGGAAAAAGTAAAAAGGGTCGCAGGGATCTCATTATTGAAGCAACGGGAAGGTTAGCTTACAAATATGACGATTATGTCTATATTCCACCTTATAAGGGTAGCCCAATCGTTGAAACGGTACAAATAGAGAATGGAAATGCACCGGAAGATCAGTTGTTTAATTTGAAAAAGGATATTGGCCAAAGGATGAATTTGGCAAAAAATATGGAAAGTAAGTTGGCCTTTATGAAATCTAAGATGGCCTTATTAAAAAATTAGTCACCTCCTTCCTATCTTGTTCAAAAAATATTAAAATGACAGCAATAAAAAATAGTGTATGTATTATTACAGGAGGTGGTTCGGGAATAGGACGGGCGCTGGCCATTGAATTAGTAGGTAAAGGGGCGAAAGTGGTAATAGGTGATATTGTCCCCGATGAATTGCAGGAAACGGTGCAATTGGCTGGCTCAAATATTTATGCGTATGATTTAGATGTCAGTAAAATGGATTCAATCCATGCCTTTAAGGAGAATGTACTTGGAGAATTTCCTGATTCTCCCCTCATTTTATTTAATAATGCCGGGGTAAATTTAGCTTCCGGCTATTTTATGGAGACACCTCTTGACGATTTTGAATGGTTGATAAATATTAATCTTTGGGGCGTGATAAAAATGACCCATGCCTTTTTACCGCACATCTATCAAAGAAAAGATGGGCATATTGTCAATATTTCAAGTATGTTAGGGTATGCCGCTACCCCTCGTTCCTCAGCATATTGTACCTCGAAATTTGCCGTAAAGGGTTTTACCGATGCGTTGAAAGTAGAACTATTGAACTCAGGAATTGGGGTAAGTTCTGTTCATCCGGGAGGTATAAAAACCAATATTATCCGTAAATCTAAATTATCTGATCATTTGGATGAAAAACAAACCTGGAATTTATTGAACAAAATAGAAAAAAAATCGCTTACCATGCCAGCTAAGCGAGCGGCGGAAATTATAATAGATGGTGTTGAAAGAAATAAATCAAGAATTCTTATTGGGAAAGATGCTAAAGCCGTAGATTGGCTGGTAAGAATATTTCCTAATACCTATTTCAAACTTCTTGAAAATTTATTGAAAAAAATATAAATGGTTAAATTATGGGACTTTTAATATATGGGGCGAATGGCTATACAGGCAGGATTATGGTTGAAGATGCTCATACATTTGGGCTAAAACCTATTCTTGGAGGTAGATCTAAAGAAGCTATAAAGGAACTGGCGGACAAAAATGGGTTGGATTACGTGATTTTTGACCTTAATAATGTTGCTGAAACAGAAAAAGCGCTACAAAATATAAATGTTGTTATCCATTGTGCAGGCCCTTTCAGATTTACTGCCCTTCAGATGATGGAGGCTTGTTTGAAAACAAATACACATTATCTGGATATTACGGGGGAGATTAATGTGTTTGAACTTGGCGCCAGCCTAAATCAAAGAGCTATAGAAAGGGGCATTCTATTGATGCCCGGCGTAGGTTTCGATGTGGTGCCAACAGATTGCCTTGCTTCGTTTTTAAAACATCAACTACCCTCGGCTTCTTCCTTGAAACTGGCATTTGCCGGCCTTGGTGGTGGTATGTCTAAAGGAACCACCCTAACTATGGTTGAAGGAATGGGTGAGGGAAGTAAAGTTAGGGAAAATGGTAAAATTGTGTCCGTTCCCCTCGGTTTTAAATCTATGGAGCTTCAACATAATGGGAAAAATCTGTTTTTTATGACCATTCCCTGGGGTGATGTCTCCACCGCTTATTACACCACGGGTATTCCAAATATTGAAACATACACGACCGTTTCAAAAAAAAGATACAGTAAGCTGGGTTGGATGAATGCTTTTAGCTGGTTGTTAAAACTAGATTTCATTAAGGAATTTGCCCGCAAAAAAGTTAAGCAAGGACCTGCCGGGCCTACCGATGAGGCAAGGCAAAATTCAAGAACCTATATTTGGGGTGAGGTTAGCGATGCAGAGGGTAAAAAGGTTCAAGCTTATTATACGACGCCCAATGGATATACCGTTACCTCTTTAACGGCTTTGCTCATAGCAAAAAAAGTATTGGAGGGTAATTTTAAGACTGGTTTTCATACGCCAGCTGGCTTATATACTGAATATCTGATTGACGAAGTACCTGATGTTACCCCATTTACTATTATTTCCTAAGGATAGATATTTAGATGCAATAAGTTATACCTGACTTGTAACCTATTATTAAAAACGGAGCCACCTGATATGATTTATCGAGTGGCTCCGTTTTTAATTTTACACCGTTATTCCTAAATTATAGGTTTACTATTCTATTGTGATATTGATGAGAGTACCTCAAAATTATAAGCAGAATTACCTTAATCAGGGAATTAACAGGGAATTTTATTAACTCTAAGAGCATGTCGTCCACCCTCAAATGGGGTATCTAAAAAAGCGGTTACAATATCCTTTGCTTCATTGGTGGTAATATAACGTACGGGCAAAGCCAGCATGTTAGCATTATTGTGTGAACGCGCCAAGGTCGCTATTTCCGCATTCCAACAAAGAGCGGCTCTTATGTTTTTATGTTTATTCGCCGTCATAGCTACTCCGTTTCCGCTGCCACAAAGGAGAATACCCATGGTAGCCTTTCCATTTTCAATGGCTTCTGCTGAAGGATGTACAAAATCCGGGTAATCGACAGAATCGTCGGAATGAGTTCCAAAATCCAGAATATCCAATCCCCGCTCAATGAGCAGGGATTGGATGACTGATTTTAATGGAAAGCCCGCATGGTCACAGCCAAGGGAAATTGCGGTCATACATTTATTGTTGTATTGGTTGCATTAGGTTATTTCCGTCTGTAGGTTTCACCTGGAAAGGAGCGAAAGTATTCTGTAGTTTCTTTAAAAAGGCTTCATCCCTGTTAGAAGAGGCATCTTCCAAAAGAATATCCACCGTTCTTAGTGCCAGATTATAATCTTCCTGATAACTGAGATTTAACACCTCCGGTTCCAGGCCAGAATAGAAAAGAAGATCCTGACGGATATTTTCAGCTAATTTCTCAATCACGGGTTTAGCCCTTTTGTATTCACCAGCCTTTAAATATACATCAATTAAAAAGTGAGTACGATAGTTATATCGGAAATTGAAATCGGGAAATTTACTGAAATAGAGATCTACAAGTTCTAAGGATCGTTTTTTGTCGCCCTGGTTGAGTAGTTCCAGAGCACCTCTTAGAATGACTAATTGTAAACTCTGAACGCTGGGCTCATAACTTTTGTTAATGAAAGTAGGTTCTTTGTCAAAATTACCCCATCTAAATTTCTTAGTAACGTTTTCATATATTTTTTCGACATCTACCTTTCCGCTACCAATAATACCATAATTCTGATCCGTTGGATACTTTGTCGGTACCAAACGAAGACCAAGGCCTTCTAACCGGAGGTAATCTTGTAGCCCAAAAAGTTTGTCAGGTCTGTTAGTTACAGCAAAATAGATAGGTCTTTCCCAGATATTAGAGCCAATTACATCCAACATAGCTAAATCGTCCTTAGTAATATAATTATCACTTCCTAACAACTGCAAGGGAATAACATTGACATAATTTGAATCATTTTCAGAAACGGCACCATACTTGATAGCATCTTTCCTGTTAACGGGTATAAATGCGTCCCTCGTTGGAACATACGTTTCCGTCTTACTTCCGTCCTGCGTAGTCAATCCATTTTCCTGAGACATAAAATTCAATACATCTTTCAAGGTCATTGGGTTTGACGTAAGCCCTTCCGGATACATGATCTGATTTCGTTTGTTACCGCGATAATCATCGGCTGTCAGCGTTAATTTAATGGGAGGAGAGTCGTTGATTTTTCTTCTCAAGCCCTCAATATACCAGTCAACGGCAATTAAACTTAGATTGACTACCCGAACATCTCTTCTTATTCCCTCTACTTCCTGGGAATACCAAAGAGGATAAGTGTCATTGTCGCCGTAGGTAAAAATGATGGCATTTGGTGCGCACGATTCAAGAAAGTTACTTGCATAATCTCTTGAACCATAATGCCCCATACGGCTATGATCGTCAAAGTTCTGCGTTCCCATCAAAATAGGTGCAACCAAGACCAAGCTGGCAGCTACAGCGGCAGACATTGAAGAATTCAGTTTCACTCTGGCCATTAAAAACTGCATGGTTGCCAAAACACCCATACCCATCCATACACAAAAAGTAAAAAATGAACCAACGAGTACATAATCACGTTCGCGGGGCTCGTTGGGAGGTTGATTGGAATATACAATGATACCAATACCCGTTATGATAAAGAAGCCTAATAAACCAATAAATTCATCTTTTCTTTTCCTGTAGTGGAAAATCATACCAAGCACACCAAACAAGAAGGGTAGCAAGAAATAACGATTCCTTGCGGGATCATTTTTCATAGCATCTGTCAAATTACTTTGAGAACCAAGTCTTGCTTCATCAATGAAAGGGATACCTGACAACCAATTCCCATCTGATTTATCCCATGTATAATAACCTTGTTCCCCATTTTGGCGACCTGAAAAATTCCACATAAAATAACGCCAATACATCCAGTTTAACTGATAATTTAAAAAGAAACTAAAATTATCAGCACCATTTGGACGTCCGAAAGGTAACGCGGCATTTGGATCTAAGCCCATCCATTGCTTGTATATAGCAGGTCGGCCCATACTTCCATCATACATTCTGGGGAACAACTTCTTGCTGGCCTCCGGATAAATATAGGTCATCTTTTGATCTACCACCTCGTATCTATCACCTACTCTTCCATATCTGGGTTCGGTTTTAACATCTATTGGATTGGCCTCAAAATTTGGTCCCCTAAATAAGGCTCTTTCTCCATACTGTTCCCTGTTCAAATAGGGGATTAGGCGCATGGCATCAGAAGGGTCGTTCATATTGATAGGAGGATTGGCAACAGCACGGGTAATTACCATGCCATAAGTTGACAAAGCAACGATAATCAATGACATAGCTACTACTAAATTGTGTAGCATGACATTATTTTTCTTCCTTGCATAGGCCAAACTTCCATAAATAATAGCGCCTAGAAAAATAAGCAGCATAACTAACCCGCTATTAAATGGTAAGCCCAAGGAGTTAACAGCTAAAATTTCAAACCAGCCCCATATTGCAGGGATACCTGAAATAATAAAAGCTTGAACCGCGCCTACAAATACCAATCCAACCACCGATGCAATGGTCATTCCGAGGAAAGTACTCTTTTTGGTCTTTTTAAAATAGTAGAATAATGATATAGCAGGGAAAGTTAATATACTTAACAAGTGAACGCCAATAGATAGTCCAGTCATATATATGGCTAATATGAGCAGGCGGTCGTGCTTGGGTTCGTCAGGAAGACAATACCATTTGATGGTAATCCACAAAGTTAATGCCGTAAAAAAAGTAGACAAGGCGTAAACTTCACCTTCAACGGCGGAAAACCAGATAGAAGTGCTAAAGGCAGTAGCCAAACCAGCGACTAAACCGGCACCGGCCAAAGCTATAATTTCAGAGGTATCTGGCTCTTCTTCTCTACCTTTTAGGGCTAATTTTCCTAAAAGCATGGTAATCCAGGCTACAAACATGGCAGCAAAGGCCGAGGACAAGCTAGACATAAGATTTATCGCAAAGGCAACATTCTCCGGATTGTCAGAAAGGATCTCAGCTACCCATGCAAATATTCTGCCTACTAACAAAAATACGGGTGCCCCCGGTGGGTGAACAATTTGTAGCTTGTAGGCTCCCAATATAAATTCACCGCAATCCCAAAGACTTCCTGTTCTTTCAGCGGAAAAATAATAAACAACGGTACTGATTAGCAAAACTAACCAACCGGTCGCATTTAAAACTTTTTTGTATAATGACATCGGATGCTTTTTATTCTTTTTACGGTGGACAAAAATAACAATTAATAATTTAACTGCGAATTTAGATAAAAATTATGATTAATTTGTCCAAGGCCAGGTACTCTTTACCCTCTTTAAGGTCTATTTTATTACGTTGGCATCATTAATCTTTAAATCTTTACACTTTTTCATCTATATTTGTATTCTTAATTTTTACTTATGTTTAAATTATTAATAACAGCAGGGTTAATCTATGTGGCGTATAAGTTCTTCTTCGCCAAATCCGTTCGTATTGAATCTTTTCAAAATAATCAACAGGAAAAGGTGACAAATAACGGAAAGGATAAGAAAAAGGAAGGAGAATTTGTTGATTATGAAGAAGTAGAATGATAGCAGACGTTCCAGAATGGCGAGTGGGTGATAAAGTGATTTATCGCAACAACCAGTTCATAGCTTTCAATAAGCCAGTGGCCGTAGCCACACAACCAGACAAAACGGAGGATGTTTCACTCATTACCCTGGCAGAAAGGTATGCACGTTCTCCTTTGTTCCTTACCCATAGAATAGACAGACCTGCAAGCGGTGTTGTTTTGTTCGCTAAAACGAAAAGGGCGTTACAGTCTATTAATCAACAGTTCAAGGATAGAACCATTCGGAAAAAATATTTGGCCATCGTGGGGAATCCGCCGCCCGAATCAACAGGCATTCTGCATAATCAGTTGATTAAAAATAGTAAAACCAACAAAACAAGTACCGTTAACGAGGATAATGAGAAAGGCGTAGCCGCTGAACTTCGTTACACCGTTCTGGCAAAAAGTGAAAAATATGTGCTTCTCGAAATCGATTTGATTACAGGAAGACACCATCAGATCAGGGCTCAGTTAGGTGCCATAGGTTCACCTATCAGGGGTGATGTAAAGTATGGTTTTAAAAGGGGAAATAAGGATAGATCGATTCAACTTCACGCATGGAAATTATCGTTCATTCATCCTGTGTCTAACGAAGAAGTAAGCATAGAAGCGCCGCTTCCTGTCGATCCATTATGGGACTATTTCAAACCTTTTTGTGAAAAGCCAATACTACCTCCTACCCAGTCAAAGGAGTGATTGTATCTAACGCCTATCATTGCCCCACGGCTCAAGCGGGTGATGTTTGTCGCTAAAATGGGCCTTGCTTTCGTTTTGTCCCATACGTACATTAACCTTAACTCTGCCTTTACCTGACCGTTCAACGATTCAATAACTGGCTCGTAACTCACCTTTTCCTGTAGCAAATATTGACTTTTATCTTGTATTAAGGCTAGTTTCTCTGCCGTTGGTTGTAAGTCAACACCAGATCCTGCAAAGGAGTAAAGTGGTTTTAGCACATATTTATCCAAATCTTCTGTCTGGAAGTCAAAGTCATTAAGAAAATAGGATTTTGGCATGTATTCCCCTTTTAAAAAAGGTAATAAATACTTGCTTATCCTGAAAAACCAATTGGGATGAGCTACCCAGCTTACATCCACATCATCGGTAAATTGAAAGGAAAGATCAAGATTTTGGTAAGTTGCCAACTCATCCAGAATGACGCGATTATATATTCTGCTGATTTTTTGAAGTTTGCCATTCTTCAGGTAAAACAGGTGCCTGTCCTTTTTGATTATCTGTGTCAGGCAAACCGTTTCAATACCAAAATCTCTCTTTGCCAAAACAAAATCAATCCTTGTTTTTTGTTTATCCGGAAATAATTCCAGCAGGATAACTTCCTCCGCTGGAAATTCTGCCAACAGGGTATTTTTCAATAAAGACAAAAATCCCTGTCGATTTAAACCATTAAAATAAGGTGTTAGGGTATCCGGAATGTTAAAATGGGTAACATATTTTTCTGCCAAATAGGACTGATAATTAAATAAAGTAGCAAATCCTTGTAGTTCAATTAAATAAGGCGTCAATTCACCCAATTCATTTCTGCTGATGGCAAAATCGATAGATAGTAATTGGGGACAATCATCTTCATTTGGCGTAAACATCCCCACTGGAATCGCCTTTTCTGTTTGTTTTTTAAAATCGGACCGAACAATAAAATCTATTATTTCATCACCAGCCGCAGTACATTTTTCAACAAAACTATCCGTTAAAAATATAGGTGTCTCAGCAATGCGAAAATCAAGGACACCTGGAAAATCCTGGTGAATAGATTCCAGGAAGGATTGGTATTTATCATTGGAAAATTGATCGTTGAATGTATTTCTGAAGTCCTGATGCATGTGAGAAAATGTATTGATGGTAGGTGAATGGGTTTAAAAAAGGGCATATATTAATGGACGGGACGGAGAAGCGTCCATTGGAAATGGATAATATTGCAGATTGACAAGGTAATAGCCATCCGGAATATGGTTTGGTACATAGATAAGTTCCGTTATGGTCGCATTTTTTCTGGTGTTAAAAGGAAATTGCCAAAAAGATTTATGAGCCAGCAATTTCCCTTCGTCTTGTTCCCTATCGACCGAGGGAATATCAACGAGTAAATGCTCAATTTGGTTAGCAACTATCCATTCCATGGCGTCTTTTGTAAAATAGGGAGGATTAGTACCTGAATATTGTCTTTGTTTTTTACTTTCCTCGTTGGGGAGGGTTCTGATAATTAAGCCTTTAGTTCCGTTGTTGAGTTTGATAGTTTCTAATAAAGAGAGGGTAATGACCTGGTCTCCATTAGCTTGTATTTCAGGTGTAACAGTGGTTAGAAGCGAAACAAAATGAAAATCGTGCGTACAATCTGGCAAATGGATTCTCTCTTCACTGATATGTCCAACACATTCTGTATGCGTTCCATTGCCATGAGGATTGCAATGAATGTTCATAAAATTTACCGGACTTCCAAATCGGGTATCTCCTATAAAATCACCATTTTCATAAGGTAAAACGGATAGCTCGGGGGCATAGAAGCAATTGAGATTACCCGTTATTTCTGGGGTAATCCCAATGTCTATGGGTTTCAATAAGTCAGCTTTTGCGTTCCAATCGCCCAGCGCTACGGTAATGCACAAGGAATTATCCATTTTAGCTTAGCAGTGTTGTGTCAAAATGTTCAAAAGATTTATTCATTCTGTCGGAAACTTCCTGCATTCCCCAAAGTTCGATCAGATCGAAAACAGCGGGACCCTTCATAGTTCCTGCAAGGCCAATTCTAAAAACGGGTAAAATATCTCCGGTTTTTAATTGGTTGTCCTGCATAAAGGTATCAAAAGAAAGTTGTATTTGTTCCTGATTAAAAGGGGAACAAGCGGACCATTTTTCTATCAGGTGCTGTATGGTTTGCTTTAAGGCAGGCGACCATTTTTTCGCTATGTTTTTTGTATCAAATGTATGAACAGGTTCAAAGAAATAGTATCCATTTTCAAAGAAATCATTTATTGTAACAACCCTTTCCTGCATTAATTTGCAAAAGGAAATGAGATAGTCTTGAGAAACAGGCTTATATTTTTCGGGCAAAAGAGGGAGTAAAAGATTAGCCAGATTTTCAGGAGTGGAATGAATAATATATTGCTGATTAAACCATTTTGCCTTTTCGTAGTCAAATCGCGCTCCAGCCTTACCGATATGCGTTATGTCAAATGCTTCTACTAATTGGTCAACGGTAAAAATTTCTTGCTCAGTACCTGGATTCCAACCCAGAAAAGCCAGAAAATTGAGCATAGCTTCGGGAAGAAATCCTGCTTCACGGAATCCGGTAAAAGAAGATTCCTCTGTTTCTCCCACCCAGGAAATGGGGAAAACGGGAATACCCAGTTTCACACCGTCTCTTTTGCTCAGTTTTCCGTTGCCGGTAGGTTTTAGAATAAGGGGAAGGTGGGCAAATTCGGGCATGTTATCCTCAAGGCCAAATGCTCTGTACAATAAAACATGGTGCGCAGTGCTGGGCAACCATTCTTCCCCGCGAATAACATGAGAGATACCCATTAAGTGATCATCCACAACGTTCGCCAGGTGATAAGTTGGAAGGCCGTCCGCTTTTCTCAATACCTTGTCGTCTAATTCCTGACTATGAAAAATAACTTCTCCTCTGATTTTATCCTGAACATGAATGCTTTCATCCTCAGGTACTTTCAATCGAACGGTATAGGGCATATTCTTTTCTAAATATTCCTTAACAGTTTCAGGTGGTAAAGCAAGGCTATTATTCAATTGAAGCCGGGTAAAAGAATCGTATTTGAAGGGTCTGCTGGTATTTTCGGCCTCTGTCCTGTATTTTTCAAGTTCTTCTGAGGTATCAAAGGCATAATATGCATGACCAGATAGAATGAGCTTGGCGATGTATTCATCATAAATAGCGGTTCTTTCTGATTGCCTGTAAGGACTGACATCACCACCAAAGCCAGGACCTTCAGCTGGTGTTATTCCACACCATTTTAAAGAGTCAATAATATATTTTTCAGCGCCTTCCACGTACCTGGACTGATCCGTATCCTCTATTCTCAGGATAAAAGTACCGCCCAGTTTTTTTGCCAGTAAATAATTATATAAAGCCGTTCTGATACCTCCAATGTGGAGTGCTCCTGTCGGACTTGGGGCAAAACGAAAACGTAAAGATGAATTTTTCATAGTATGTTTTGGAAAAATGAAAATAAAAGGAAAATAAATAAATTTTTGAGCAGCAAAAGTAAAGGTTTTACGTTTAATGATATAGATGATTTTCAACAATCATTTTTTTTATCCCTGAACAAAACAAAACATTATGTATCTCGTAAAAACGCCCAAGTTTATACAAGGGCTATTTCCCAACTATGTTTGGCGGGTTCCCAATCAAAAAAAGGTATTATACCTGACTTTCGATGACGGGCCCAACGAAAATATCACGCCTTGGGTCCTGGATCAACTAGCTCAATTTAACGCGAAAGCTACCTTTTTTTGTGTTGGAAAACAAATAGATTCGAATCCAGAAATTTATCAAAACGTAAAATCTTCCGGTCATTGTGTGGCTAATCATTCTTTTACTCATTTAAATGGGTGGAGTTCTGAAAATATTACCTATTTCCACGATGTCAGACAAGGTGCTACCCGAGCGAAATCTAAATTATTCAGGCCACCTTATGGACATTTGAAGGTTAAACAAGCTCAATTTTTACAAAGGCATTATCAAATAATAATGTGGGATGTAATGAGTGGCGATTTCGATGAAAGTATTGATGCAGATCAGGTTACGTCGAATGTTATAAATCATGCGACGGGTGGGTCCATTATCGTTTTTCATGACACGCTAAAAGCCTTCCCCAGACTGGAAAAAGCGCTTCCAGCCATTTTATCTTATTTCAATCATTTAGGTTATCGTTTTGAAGTCCTGTCGGAGGAAAAATTTAAAGTTACCCAGAGTAAAGCAATGTACGCGTAATAGATTTATATTGCAGTACGCACTAAAAGCCGTTCGGAATTTTCCTGCGGCTTTTTTTAAATCTGATAAAATATGAGTATTCAAAGAAAAATAAGGGCTTTATGGCGACCTGAAATGTACCATGGATGGGGTAAATCATCTTCCTATTTTGAAGGTTGGTACCTAAAAATGATTGATTCAACGCGTTCTCATGCTTATGCCATTATTCCAGGGATTAGTTTAGGGGATAATGGTGAAAATCACGCTTTTATTCAGGTTTTAGACGGTATGGCTAAGAAAAGTTACTACTACAAATTTGATGTTGCAGCATTTCAACCGGGCGAACACGATTTTTCCCTGACATTGGGTGATAATCATTTTGGTAATGAGGGGGTAATACTCAATCTACCCATCTTGAAAGGAAATGTTCGATTTCATAACCGGGTGGGTTGGCCCGGGTCCTTTTTTTCTCCGGGTGTCATGGGCCCATATAGTTTTGTTCCTATGATGGAATGCTATCACGGAGTCCTAAGTATGAACCACGATTTATCGGGTACATTAAACCGAACAGACAGAGAGGAGGAAGTTTCTTTTGACCGGGGATTGGGTTATATGGAAAAAGATTGGGGTAAATCTTTCCCTTCCTGGTGGATATGGATGCAGAGTAATCATTTTTCTGAAAATAAAAAAGCTTCCCTAATGGTGTCCATTGCCAGGATTCCTTTTTTGGGAAGTCACTTTAATGGCTTCCTCGGAGGGTGGTATTTTGAGGGAAAATTGTATCGGTTTACGACCTATACTGGCGCAAAATTAAAGACAAAAATTGTTGGTGATTCTATTCACATTACATTGAGCGATAAAGTATATCGCTTAGAAATTCAGGCGAAACACGAGCCCGGAGCAGGTGAATTGAAGAGTCCCATAAAGGGAGAAATGACAGGAAAAGTGAATGAAAGCTTGCAAGGAATTTTACAAGTGTCTTTCTTTCAAGGAGATAAATGTTTGTTCCAGGACAAGGCCGAAATGGCAGGACTTGAAGTGGCCGGAGATGTTCCCAATGAACTTTTTATTTGAAGGATTCCAAAACAGGTCTTTTTTTCATTGGCATTGTTGAAAAAAATAGGTTAATTTGTACTTGATTTTCTGAATTTCAAGTGGTTCCGTTAAGACCATTCCAAAAACCTGTTTGCTCATGAGCCGATCAATTTTATTGTTCGGGTCTTCCCCCGTAAAAGGAATTCCTGCCTTGTTTATTCTCTTTTTTTTACTTTTCAGTTTGGAAAGTAAAGCCGCTCCAGGAGATACCTTAGTGGTCAATTGTTCCGTGGGAGAATCGACTTATCTGACCTGGCTGGATAACCTAAGTATTAAATACAAAGTGCCAGTGGTGCAGGCAGGTGGTTCCGTCTCAGTGGTTCCTTTGCCTGATGGCTATCCGTACATGCAGACTTGCGAGGACACGATCAGACATACTTTCACCTATTTTAATGCACAAGGCAGGCAAACAGGTCAGAATGTTTTTCTGTTTATTCGCAGAAATCTGCTCCCGCCTACTATCGTTTCTCCTTTTCCCGATACCCTTCGATTGTCATGCTCCGAGGTGGTTCCCGATCGGAATTCTGTCGCCTTTGAATCATGTCAATTAGCATCAGTAACTTATAATGAGGTAATTACAAAAGATTCTCTATGCTCTTTTTCAAGTAAAATAATAAGTACCTGGACCGCCTCAGATAAATGTAACAGGCAAACTACCTACCGATTAGTAATAATTATCGCCCCTCTTGAAAATTCGTTGTTTTTAAAACAAGCTCCCGATATTACGGTATCGTGTGGTTCTTCCACGAATCCTTCCGCTACGGGCAGACCTGTTTTATTGGATCTTTGTGAGTCGGTTACCCTAACCTATCAAGACAGTATTGTTGGTTCATTATCCAATAATTGCGCAACATCTTATGTAATTCACAGAAAATGGACGGCCAATGGAAATTGTTCATCCTCATCAGTTTACACCCAAAAAATAACGGTATCCAATACGGCTTCGTTAAAGGTTTTATGCCCCTCAGACAGAGAAATAAAGGTCTATAATAGTTCCTGTGCCGCATCGGTATCTCTTCCTTATCCTCTTAGCGTAGGACTTTGTCCATCAGGAAGGGTGTTTTATAAGATAAATGAGGGAAATACGGTGCGTTGGGTAGATGAAAACGCAAAAAATATCACATTACCTGCAGGCTTTCATAAAATCACCTATTTAATAACAGATTGTGAGGGAAATTCCACTTCCTGCGTTTGGTTTATCTCAGTTAAAGATTTTTATGCTCCCGAAATTAGTTGTAGTGCAGACAAAACAGCAGTAGTTCCAACAGGCGAGTGCATAGCGCCAGTTCCCTTACCCAGGCCTTCTATTTCAACAGATAACTGTAGTCAAAATTTTTTATACCAACAAAAAAATGCACTGGATAGTAGCGTTGCCCTGTCCATTTTTAGTGATGTTCTCCTCCCTTTCTCCGTCGCTTTCAACGATGTGCCTACTTCTACGCAAGACAGTGTGACCATATCCTTTGATTTTAGACTTAATATGTCCAGTCCATCGGTAAGATTAAATATTCGGGGAGAAAGAAATGAATTCATTGGTACCATTCCCTTTGATGCCGCAGGTTGCAATATTAGAAGAAGGATTTCCTTTAAAATAGCTCCCCAGATAGCAAAAAATTGGCTTGCCGACGGAAAAGTCAGCTTTTCAATCGAAACCGTAGGGCAGATTAGCCCTTGCGATAATGTGGATATTTTCACCAAATTTGATAATAAGTCATTTTTTCTGGCTGAATTAAGCGTAAATCGGATAAACCCCTATTTTTATATCAGAGGCGTTACTACTTATCCAAATACTTTGTTCGATTTAGATAAACCTGTGCCGGTCGTGCAATTGAATCCGGGAACCTCCCAGGTTTTTTATGTTATCAGTGATGCCAATGGGAACGCGGACACCTGTACCTTTAATATCGTAACTATTGATGATCAGTTTCCGGAAATTCAATGTCAGCAGGTTACAAAAAAATATAGCCCTGGAGATCTTTTATTTCCTGTCATTACGCCCGATGAGGTTATTTTAAGTCTTAGTGATAATTGTCCGATTTCCCGTAAAGAGCTAAATTTTAGTCGCTTGACTTGCGATCAAACGAATGGGGATGTTCCGTTGATTCTAACGGTATATGATCAGGCTGGGAATAAAAATACTTGCAATACGGTGGTTAAAGTGCAAAAGGAAACGCCAAAGCCTGATTATAGGGTAAATATATGTGGCGGGGACACACTTTTCCTTTTTGCAAATCCACCCTCTCAGGTGGTTGGAAACACCTTTCAATATAGATGGGTAGGACCCAATGGATTCACTTCAACGCTGCAAAATCCTAAAATTCCGTTTAGCCGCGGCATTCACAGCGGAAACTATACGGTCGAAGTAACAGGAACAATGGGCTGTAAATCAAGTGGAACTGTCAATGTTTTTATTACTGATTTACCCACACGCGCAATTATTCAGGGAGCACAAGTTTATTGCACAGGTTCGGTTATCAATATGCGTTCAGGTGCAAATCCTGCGGGTGCCAATATCAAATATCATTGGTATAAAGGCACTTATCCTACGGGAAATTTACAAGCTATAACGGAGCTACCTCTTTATAACGTAGTCCAAAATCAAGAAACCGCGCTTTCATTTTATCTGATGGTTGAAAATAGCGGCTGTTTCTCCGAACCATCTGTCGCAAGAAATATAAAAGTATATGCACAACCTGTAGCAAAACCATTACAAGATTCTGTGCAATTATGTGTTGGTGGTACCTTGAATTTAGGAACTAATGTGCAGGGAGAGGCAATAACTTATTTATGGACAGGTCCTGAGGGTTATAGTTCCACGCTTAGGGTGCCTGCTCCTATAACAAATGTTGGATTGAAAAATGCAGGAAATTATAAATTAACCGTCTCCAGAACAGGATGTTCCTCTTCTGAAGCTTTGGTAAAAGTAGCGGTATCTGAGGTGCCCGCAAAACCTTCCGTTATTAGTAATAGTCCTGTTTGTGCCGGAGATACCTTATTTTTGCAAAGTACCTTTTTACCCGGTGAATACACATGGATTCGCCCCGATCGTTCAGAGGTAAAAGTCTTAACCTCCACCTTGTCTGTTCCCAATGCCAGTGCTGCCCTATCCGGCGATTGGCGGTTAAAAGTATCTTATTTGTCTTGTTCTGATGTTTTTTCAGATTTTATTCCGATGGTAGTCAATGCATTTGAAAAACCTGCTATTCTTCTTCCTGCGCAGGAGGTTTGTGCTGGTACTCCCGTAAGGTTATCTGTTTCTTCCCCTCAGGAAAACGGAACGTATCAGTGGACGGGACCATTGAATTTTCAACGGTCTGGGTCAAATATTATCATTGATAGCGTTGAATTAACACAAAGTGGGAAATATACCGTTCGATTTACCACTAATGCCGGTTGTCAGGGAGATGCAGTGACAGAACTTTTTGTAAAGCAATCTGTCTTGATTACCTCCCTCGATTTGCTCGGAGATCCGTGTGCAGCGGGTAATACATCGTTATCCTTAAAACCTAATTTACTACCTTTAGATAATGGTACCTATTCCTATTTCTGGACAGGGCCAAATGGTTTTGTCGGAAGAAATAACCAGGTAAATCTGACAGGATTGGGTAGTGTAGCCAACGGAACCTATCAGTTGTACATTCTATCGGCGAATAATTGTCAATCCAAAACAGCAAGCTATCAGGTTAATCTTGGAAACAGACCATCAAAGCCCGCGCCCCCTTTTAATCAGGAACAGGGACTTACTGCTTGTCTTAACAATTCCTTTGTTTTAAGAACATCCCCATTTTCAGGCTCGGGAAATATCAGTTATCACTGGCGTTTACCTGATGGGCGTATGGTCGAAACCCAATTACCCGTTTTGGAAATAAACAAAGTTTCTTTTTCTGACGAAGGAGATTATAGCGTATTTATTCGAAATAATGGATGTAATTCCGATACCTCACTGGTTTCCAAAGTATCGGTAAAGCCACTCCCTATTCTTTCGGTTACTTCTAATACTCCGGTTTGTGCAGGTTCGACCCTTCGTTTAAATGCAAGTCAGTTTGATGGGGCTACCTATAAATGGACAGGGCCAAATAATTTTACCTCCACCAATGCCGGGGTTATAATCTCTCAGATTCAACAAAGTATTGGGGAAGGAAATTTCTCCGTCGTCATGACCGTAAATGGATGTTCTACCGATCCTATCATTGTTCCGGTGACTGTGCTTCCTGCAGAGGTTTTGCCCGCGCTTGAACCTGTAAAGGATGTTTGTACAGATAAACAAACCAGTATTTCTTTAAAAATACCGACCGCAAATTATCTGGTAGGCGCTACTTATATATGGTATGCTGATGGTGTACCTATTGATTCAGGTAAACAATCGTTGACTACTATTCAAAATTTAACTCCGTTTATAGGTAAATCGGTCGTCTTCTCTGTAAAACAGAAGGGTTCTTTATGTTCTTCAGAATCAACAACTTCCCTTCCAGTAACCATTTCTGCAATACCAAATGAAAGGGCTGTAGTAGAAAATAATTTTGCTATTTGTGCAGCACCAACCATTAATATAAAAGCACAAGCTACCTCCTTTAGCCAGGGAAGCTGGAGGTTATGGAGAGCAAGTGATAATTCGGTGGTTGACATAAAAAATGCAAATGCTCCTATTGCCAGCATAGAAAACCTTAGACCAGGCAGAAGCTATTCCTTTATTTATTCTCTCTCCAGTGGCGCCTGCACGCAATTTTCAGAAGATACACTGATCATCAATATTAAACCTCAGAGTGAATCGTATGCAGGATTAGATACTAAACTTTGCGACGCAAACTCATTTTCCTTAAACGCCAGGGAGGTTAATCAGGAGAAAGGATTGTGGACTCAGTCCGAAATTCAAGCGGCGAGAGGGGTAAGAATTCTTTCCCCGGAGAAAAATAATTCAGGGGTTTCTGGCTTACAACCGGGTAATAAATATACCTTTATTTGGACCGTTACCGGTGAATGCGGCGTTTCTTCCGATGAAGTCGATATCGTTTTTTCTCAAAAAAATCCTTTCGCAGGTATTGATAAATCTATTTGTTTGGTTGATGGTAAAATTCAGCTGGAGGCCGAACCAGTCAACGAAGGAAGCGTTGCTCAATGGAAATCACTGAGTACAGGTGCACGTTTCTCAGATAGCCAATCGCCCGTTACTTCTGTTTTCGGATTAACAGGTGGAAGTCATTCTTTTATTTGGGAAGTGGATGAGGGTATCTGTGGCCAACTGTCAAGAGATACGGTGGTGGTGAAAATATTGAATCCACCAACCTTGAAGAGAGACACTTTTAAATTGGATTTCAATACCTTATTGAAAGCTCCACTGTCAATTACGGCCGCAAAAGACGAACTGCTTACCTATAATTTGTTGAACAAACCTTTCCGCGGTGAAGCAGTCATTAATTCATCAGGTATATTGGAATATAAACCTAATGCTATTTTTAAAGGAGATGAATTATTGGTTTATCAAGTTTGTAATAAGGATTGTGGTTGCAGCACGGGAGAAATTTTTATTGAAGTAGGTAACGATAAATCATGTATTGCTCCGTCTATCATTACACCAAACGGGGACGGTGTAAATGATGTTTTTGCTATACCATGTTTGTTTGGAGATAAATTTCCCGATAATAAAGTGACCATTTATAACAGAAGGGGTGATATTGTTTTCCGTTCCCAGGGGCCTTACCAAAATAATTGGGGCGGGAAATATTCAGAAGTGGCCTTGCCAGGTGGGACTTACTTTTTTGTGGTTGACTTTGGTAACGGTGAAAAACCACAATCTTCCTTCTTAATCATTCAATACTAAAAACGCAGGGGATGAACAAGATTATATACTATTTTTTAATTTTATTAGGGCCGCTGTTTTTGCCGGTACAAAATCTTTCAGCACAACAGGAAGACGCTTTTGCACAGTTCATGTACTATAAACAGGCAATGAATCCAGCGCAAACAGGAAGCAGTCAGGGAATAAATATTACTGGCCTGGTGAGGAACCAGTGGATTGGCCTGAGCGGCGCTCCAAAATGGCAATCTCTTTTATTTTCTATGCCGCTCCTCAATAATCGTGTGGGCGTGGGTGGAAATATATACAGACATACGGTAGGAATTACCCAAATAACAGGATTAGACGGTTCTTACGCTTATCGGCTACCGGTACCAAGAGGTTTTTTAAGCTTTGGTTTACAAACGTCTGTGCGTTTTATGCAACAAAATTTTGGTCTCGTTACGGGAACGCAACCTATTGAGCAAGATGAATCTATTCCGGTAGGTTTGCAGTCTAAATATCTTCCCAATTTTGGTGCAGGTGTCTATTATGAATCAAAGAGAGCCTACGTTGGCCTATCTGTTCCTCGCTTATTAAGGTCAAATATTGATTTTTCCGATAAGGGGCAGTTGATAACCAGAGAAACACAACACTATTATTTCATGGCAGGTGCCACCATCCCATTGGGTGAGGCCTGGGAATTAAATCCTCAGACTTTATGGCGATATTTACCCAATGCACCTTTTGATGCAGATATAAATCTGTCGGCTATTTTCAAGAAAAAGATTTCCAGCGGACTTAGCTATAGGATTGGAAGTGAAACAGCGATCGTTTCTACCGGGCTTCAAATGGGAGATCATCTGCATCTTGGTATGGCTTTCGAAGCTTCTTTTTCTGATATTCAAAAATATAATAGCGGTACCGCAGAAGTGATTATTCGTTACTTTTTAGCGTCTAAAAAGGGGGAAAATGCAGAAGCTGTCACCCCCCGTTTTTATTAATTCGGAAATAATAATAAGATCATTATGAGCCAGCGCTTCCCATACTTACTCTTTTTATTCATTTTTCTTGCTATGGGAATCACTGGCTTCAGTCAGTCAGGGGAAGTGGAAAACAGCATAAATATTTTTCCCCTCCAAAGCCTGAACTCCGAAGAAAGGGAATTTTCACCCGTTCTCTTTCAAGGGAAATTAGTTTTCGTGACTTCCCAACTAAAAATGGGGTTGCCCGACCCTGTTTCTGATGAAGCATACTACGATTTATTAGTGACCGATATGAAAAAGGACTTACCTTCTGGTAAATCGAAAAATTTTTCCATCGATATAAATACCCCTTTACATGAAGGTCCCTGCAGTTTTTCAACCGACGGGAAGAAAATATTCTTTACCCGAAGTAACCAGTTAAATGGCGCCCCCGTTTTAGATGAAGAAGGGAAAATTCAACTACAAATTTATGAGGCGTCTTTCAATGGGACGAATTGGGGAAATGTAAAACCTCTTTCTTTCAATAAAGGGAATGATTCTTATATGCATCCTTCCATTAGTCCCGATGGTGAAAAACTATATTTTGCATCCAATAAATCGGGGGGTTATGGGGGATTTGATATTTATTTCGCTGAAAAAAATGGGGATAATTGGTCTGAACCTATCAATATGGGACCGGAAATCAATTCAAATGGGAATGAAGGATTTCCTTATATGCCTCCAAATGGCGTACTTTTTTTCGCGTCAAATGGCCATAAAGGACTAGGTGCTATTGATCTTTTTATGATTGATATAAGCAGTAATCGCTGGGGTGCCTTGCTTAATCTTGGTGCACCTATTAATTCCCCTTCTGATGATTTTGGCATTACTTTAAAGGATTACACTTCTGGTTTCTTTTCATCGAATAGGCCTGGGGGAAAAGGTAAAGATGATATTTATGCGTTTGAAAGTGAATTTCCACTGACTGGAATCCTTTTACAGAAAAAACCCGCAGTACCTCAATTACAGTTTTTTGACCAACGGCTGGGTTCTCCCGTGGAAGAGGTTCAGGTGAATTTTTTAAATGTGGAGAATATGGATAAATGGGATCAGATATATACCTCAAATAGTAACGGAATCATTCAATTCCAACCCTTTTTTGATGAAGATAGATGGTTGAAAATTCAAAAAACGGGCTACAGAATACAGGAGATTTTATTGGAAAAACAAACGCTGGGGCAAGAACCCAGATCTATCTTTATTCTGCTCGATTCTATCCCTTCTGTTTCCCCAGCAATTACATTACAGGAGTTACCCACTCCTCCACCTGTGGTTGACATGCCAAAATCATTCACACTGGATAATCTTTATTATCCTTATAATGATTATAATGTGCCCGCCAATCAAAAGGAAAAATTAAAGGAATTGGCTGTTGCCTTAAAATCGAACGCTTCCATGAGGGTCAAAATTTCTGCCCACACTGATTCAAGAGGTTCTTTCGAATATAATAAGAGTCTTTCTTTAAGAAGAGCAACGGCTATTCAGCAGTTTTTAATCCTTCAGGGGGTTGCTGAATTTCAACTGAAAGTCTTTGGTTTCGGCGAATCCCAGCCAAGAAATCGTTGCGTAGATGGAGTAACTTGTCCGGAATCAGACCATGCGTTTAATCGTAGGGTTGAGTTCACCGTGCTGGAAAATTAAATGGACTCATTCATGAAAAAGATTTATTTTGCCTTTCACTTTCTAAGAAAATTTACCCTGCGAAAGTCGCTTAATCTTTTTATCGTCTGGCTATCCTATCAATTCACAATGCTCTTTAAGAAACCCATTCATTGGGGAAATGTGGTTTCATTGTCTATTGAACCTACCACCGCTTGTAATCTGCGTTGTCCGGAATGTCCCAGTGGACTCAGGCAATTTTCCAGGGAAACGGGAACCCTTAAAATCGATTTTTTTAGAAAAACAATAGACGAGGTTTATAAGGATTTGTCCTTCCTTATCTTTTATTTTCAAGGGGAACCTTACCTCAATCCTAATTTTCTGGAAATGGTTGCTTATGCCAATAAAAAGAATATATTCACAATTACCTCCACCAATGCTCATTTTTTGTCGCCTGAGGTGGCAAGAAAAACAGTCTTGTCCGGTTTGGACAGATTGATTATTTCTATAGATGGAACAAGCCAGGAGGTTTATGAACAATATCGAAAATCTGGTAAACTGGCCAATGTTCTCGAAGGTACTAAAAATATGGTTGCAGCCAGAAAATCACTGGGGGTAAACCATCCGGAGATTTTTTTTCAGTTTCTGGTCGTAAAACCTAACGAACACCAAATGGAAGAGGTGAAGGTGCTGGCAAAATCAATGGAGGTGGACGGAGTGCTTTTCAAATCGGCTCAGGTGAATGATTTTGAAAATGGAAATCCCCTCATTCCTTCTCTCTCTCGTTTTTCCCGTTACAAGGAGGTGGGGCTCGGTAAATTTGAAATTAAAAATAAACTGAAAAACCAATGTTGGAAATTATGGCATGGTTCCGTCATTACCTGGAATGGCCTGGTCGTTCCCTGCTGTTTCGATAAAGATGCAAAATATGTCATGGGCAATCTGAATGAGCATTCCTTTAAGGAAATCTGGTCCAAAAATGCTTTTCTTTCCTTTAGAAGGCAACTGGTGAACAACAGAAAAAAAATCGATATATGTCAAAATTGTACCGAAGGGTGCAGTAAAGATAATGCGCTTTTTTCTTCCGGCGTATTCACATTTGTCAATCCCTCAGGGTCAAAAGCAGTTACTAAAGATATATGATTATTATTTAATATGTTCAGTAAGCTATAATTACCTTCTTTATATTGCTGTTCCAGGAGGGGGAATGAGGAGGGTTCCCAAATACCAATTAAAGGTTCTGGAAAATCATGATTGGAAGATTTAAAAACAGTGGCAATGCCTTGTACATCTCTTTCTGTTATTAGTTGGGAAATATTTTTTACAGAAAATAGGGGCAAATCACAAGGAATAACCAGCCAGGCAGCATTTGGATGGGTTAAAAAGGCAGAAATCAAGCCGCTCATTGGACCTTTGGAAGGGACAAGATCAATTAAGGGATTAAATCCATATAGGTTTTCTGATAATTGATCTTCCTGACAGGAGATATATGTTTTTTCGCAAAAGAGGGCTATCAATTTCGCCAGATAGATACGGTGTTCCAATCCAAAGTAAGAAATGAGACCTTTATCTTCTCCCATTCTGGTACTTTTACCACCGGCCAGAACCAATCCATATAGCGGATTTCCCATTTAATCTTCCTTTGAGAGATAAGACGATTTACCTCCTGTTTTTGAAAGCAGGCTAATTTCTTTAATCATCATTTCCTGAGAGAGGGCTTTACACATATCATAGATGGTGAGTGCGGCAATGCTTGCCCCGGTGAGGGCCTCCATTTCAACGCCCGTTTTTCCTGATACCTTGACGGTGCAATCAATCCATATTTCACTTTCCCCCTGTACATAAATATTTACATCACATTTTTCAATGGGAAGAATATGGCATAAGGGAATCAAGTCCGCTGTTTTTTTTACCCCCATGATACCCGCCAGCATAGCGGTTTGAAATACAGCACCTTTTTTGGTTTTAAAATTATTTTCTATTAAAAAAGGCATAATATTCGGGGGCATATAAATTTTTGCCCTGGCTACCGCTTCGCGTTGGGTGACAGATTTGTCACTCACATCAACCATATTTGGATTATCATGATCGTCAAGATGGGAAAAGGACATAAGCGAAAGATTAGTTTTGTAATTTAAATGGCCAGAAAGTGAAAAAGTGCCCGGCTTGAAATTCATTTTCATTTTCAGGTAATTCTATGAATCCGTCAGCATCTAATAAATTGGCAAAATCGCCGGAACCATTTCCTGGCAGTGGATAGGCCTCTAAAATAGGTGTTTCTGGGTTAGCCGTTAATTTTACAGGCACAAAAAAGGTCAGAGGGGCATTAAAAACTATAGTTTTCAACAATTTGACTTTCGGTTGAATGGAATGTGCTAAACTTAAGCTTTCTTTTAACCAGGGAATGAGGTATCGAGTGACACAAAGCAGGGTAGATACGGGATTACCGGGAAGGGCAAAGACCCGGGTTTTCTCGTTGGATCCAAAAAAGAATGGTTTTCCGGGTCGCTGGGAAACCTTATGAAAAAACGACTGTATGCCTGCCTCTTTTAATGCTTTAGGAATATAGTCGAATTTACCAGCCGATACTCCTCCACTTAGAACAATCAGGTCGTAATTATCGAGGAGTTCTTTTATTTTATGTTGAACATATTCTTCATTATCAGGCAAATGAATCATTTCAGCTGCAATCCCCCATTTTTTTAAAAAGCTAAAAATGGCATAACTATTCGAAATTCTTATCTGATGTGAAGCGGGAATTTCTGAAACAGGAACCAGTTCATCTCCGGTGGAAACGATGACTGTTTTTGGATATTGCAGCACTTTTAAGGTAGATTTTCCAACCGATGCAGCAACACTCAATTCAACCGGACCTAGCAATCCCCCTTTTTTCAATAAAACGGTACCAGCAGCTTTATCGGAACCACAGAGGTGAATATTTTGTAATTTTTCAACCTGATGATGAATATTAACGCTAGCCGTTCCCTCCGAAATCGTAATATCTTCGACACGGATGACCACATCTGTATTTTTGGGTAAAATAGCCCCAGTCATAACTTCTACACAATACTCCGTATTCAATAACCGATAAGGTTCATCCCCGGCGGCTTGTACTTTTTCAATGGGAAAATCTCTTATCCCCGTGGAAAAGGTATTAAAACGAATGGCTATTCCGTCCATGGTAACCCTGTTGAAAGGAGGGAATGGCCTGTCAGCCTGAATATTCTCATCGAGAACCCTTCCCAATGCTTCGGTTAATGGAACGTCAGTACTTTTTAAACTCAATTTATTGGCCAGCACGAGCTGATAAGCCTCTGTTACAGTAATCATGTAGTGGGTGAAACCGTTATTATGGATGATTTATAAATAGGAGTTTGGCTGGTTTTAGCCGTATGCTGGATGGAAATAAGGGCATTGGCCTCAGGAAAATAGGTAGCAATACAACCCAAAGGAATGGGATATGGAACAACGCTAAAACCAGATAAATACAGCGTTCCAGGTGAAAAAGGATTAGAAAGATTCACCTTTTGTTTTGGTTTTAATCCTAATGCATCCATATCTTTTTTATTCATCATGACTATTTTCCGGTCATTTTTAATGCCTCGGTACCGGTCGATAAGACCATAAATGGAGGTATTGAATTGGTCATGACTTCGAATGGTCATCATTCGGAACGAGCTGTCTGGTAAAGAAAGGTCAGGCACCTCATTAATGGTAAACTGAGCCTTTTCGGAAGGGGTTGGAAAGGTTTTTTCCCTCAGAGAATTAGGTAAAATGAAACCTCCTTTTTTTCGTAACCGGGTATTAAAATCTTGAAAACCTGGTATTACCTTTTCAATGATTTCCCTGACTTCATCATAATTAGCAGCCCATGATTTCCATAAAGTTTTTGTCTCCGTCAGGGTATGTCGGGCAATGCCAGCAACTATGTCGGGTTCGCTTTTAAGATGAGTAGAACAAGGGGGCAATACTCCTTTAGAGGATTGTACAATACCCATCGCATTTTCCGTACTCACTAACTGAATATTTCCATTGGACACATCCTTTTCTGAACGAGCCAGACAAGGGAGAATAAGTGCCGTTTCTCCGGTTTCGAGATGGCTTCTGTTTAATTTGGTTGAAATTTGAACCGTTAATGTACATTTTTGCAGCGCTCTGGCAGTAAAAGAGGCATCGGGCGCCGCGCTGGCTAAGTTTCCTCCCAAGCTAACAAATACTTTTGCTTTACCACTTTCCATAGCCTTTATGGCTTCAACAACGGTGTAACCCGGTTTCTCGGGAGGGGCAAAACCTGCTGTTTCCTTTAAATTTTCCAGGAATAATGCGGAGGGTGCTTCGGTTATACCCATGGTCCTGTCTCCTTGTACATTGCTATGTCCGCGAACGGGGCAAGGTCCGGAGCCTTCCTTTCCGAAAGCTCCTTTCACAAGAAGTAGATTTATAACTTCCTGAATATTTTCAACGGCATTTTCATGTTGCGTTAACCCCATAGACCAACAGATAATCATCTTTTCGGACTTCCGGATCATCTCTGCCGCTTCCTTAATCAGCGCTCTTTCCACTCCGGAAGCATCGGCTAGGGTATTAAAATCTTGCTGTAACAAATGATTCGCAAAAGCTTCATACCCCTCAGTGTATTCATAGATAAAAGGAATATCAAAAGCAGCATCAGGCCTTTTCCTTTCCTCAAAGAACAGGAGCTGAAGGATGGCTTTCAACAGAGGGACATCTCCATTGATGGTAACAGGTAAATATAAATCGCTGAGAATGGTTCCTTTACCAAAAACCTTTAATAGTTTTTTTGGGTTTTTAAAAGCAGAGAGACCTGCTTCAGGAATAGGATTAATACTGATGATTTTTCCTCCGTTCTTTTTGCATTTTTCTAAAGACGTTAGCATTCTTGGGTGATTACTCCCTGGATTTTGTCCTAAAATGATAACCAGATCTGTTTTTTCAAAATCATTTAGTGTAACGCTTCCCTTAGAAACGCCAATCGTTTTCATCATAGCTTTGGCTGACGACTCATGGCATAAATGGGAACAATCGGGTAGATTATTCGTACCAAATTCCCGGGCAAACCATTGATACATAAAGGCAGCTTCGTTGCTGGTTCTTCCGGAAGTATAAAAAACTGCCTCATCGGGCGAAGAAAGGGTCTTAAGATTTTTAGCAATTAAGGCAAAGGCTTCTTCCCAGGCAATGGGTGTGTAATGACTGGCGCCAGGTAATTTTACCATGGGTTCGCCAATTCTTCCCAATTTCCCAAGTTCCATTTCCGTTTTGCTCTTCAATTCATCGATGGCATGATTTTTAAAAAAATCGGCATAGATCGTTTTTGAATCAGCTTCAGTAGCTATGGCTTTTATTCCATTTTCACAATACTCTCCAAAGGGGGTTCTTTCATCGTCAGGGTCGGGCCAGGCACATCCCGGGCAATCGAACCCATCAAATTGATTCATTTTCCGCATGACGAGGGTGGATTTACCCGGACCTAAGTCAAAAAGACCCATGTTTAACGTAGATAGAATAGCAGGTAATCCTACAGAAGATTTTTTTATACTCCCCAAACCCGGACCTTTTTCTTTGTTAATTTTTGACATTTGAAGTAGCTGAAATTTTTGCTCGCGAAAATAACATAATTTTAACCTCCAATGGTTGACATCGACTCTGTGGCAGGAAAAAAGGCTTCCCTGTTTTTTTCTGCCTCCCAACCATCTTTTGCCCTATGGGAAAAACTTTGTTTGAGTGCACCTTTAATTTGTTCGTCCGTAGCGTCATTGCGCATTAAATCCCGAAGATTAAATACCCCATGATCATATAAACAAGTTTTTAATGTGCCTTGTGGTGTAATTCTTATTCTGTTACAAGTGCCACAAAAGGTTCGACTGTAAGCAGCGATGATACCGATATCTCCCTTATAACCCGGAATCTTATAATTACTTGACGTGGAATATCTGGGGTCTTCCAATTTTGATAAAGAAGGAAATTTATCTTTTATATAGTTTAAAATACTAATATGATTCCACTGAAGATGCTCGTAATGACTCCCTGTCCCATTAAATGGCATCTCTTCAATAAATCGGACGCTTACGGGCGTATTTTTAGTTAGTTCACAAAGAGGAATTAGATCATCTATGTTTTTATTTGCCATGACCACCGCATTTATTTTCGTTGGGATGCCATGATGAATTAAAGCCTCCAGTGTATTATAAACCGTTGAAAATAAATCTCTTCTGGTGATTTCAAAAAAACGGGCAGCATCTAAAGTGTCTAAGGATAAATTGACCGATTTAATACCTAAGCGTTTTAATTCAGGTATAATATCTGCCGTATGGGTTCCATTGGTCGTGATATGGATTTCCTTCAAATGGGGCAAAGTATGTATACTTTCTATGAATTTCATGATATCCTTTCTCACAAAAGGTTCACCTCCGGTAATTCTTAACTTGGAAATACCTAGTTCCGTGAGGATTTTGGTCAGTCTTTCTAATTCCTCAAATTGCAATAATTCTTTTTTGGGCATATATTGAATGCCTTCCTCTGGCATACAATAAAAGCATCGTAGATTACAGCGATCAGTTACTGCAATACGTGCGTAATTTATGATTCTTCCGTGATTATCAAAAATAGATTCTGTCATATTGGTATTTAATAGCGCCACGATGTTATATCGACGTTTTTTGGCGCTGATTTTAGAATTCTGGCAGTCCATTTTGGAATGAACATCTGATGGTAACGGAGGCGGGAAATATAATTTGGTTGGGTATGATCTCCATTCCAGCAATGTTCCGCCCTGTCGCCGTAGTCAACTTCTCCATCGTAATGAGGATTTTTGGTTTCCTCTAACATTTGTTCTGTAAAATAAACTGCATTATTCAAGTAAAAATTATCCATATCACCACAATAAATATAGATTTTACCTTTCCAATCTTTACCATGTTTTGCCCAGTCACGCTTTAAAATATAGGATAAGTCATAATTTTCTTTCCAATATTGGGCCACTTCCGGGAAAATCTCACCACTATATTTATCCCAGATTCTCTTTGGGTACCCATCCTCTCCAACGGGAGAATACACCGCTTCCCATATATCCCACTGTTGTCCCGACCTTGTTTTGGTGCCCAATGCCAATTCTCTATGGTTAGCTTCCTGAATAGTTGCTGAAATGCGACCAAGGGAATCTCTGTGTGCGGGACGGGGAGTTTGTTTATAGTCAGAAGCTATAAAATAGGCATTTTTATCTTCGTATAAGTTAAAAACGGTATTTGCCCTAAAATCAATTGGGTCGGGACAAGCCGCATAACAACCATTATATTCTGTTGGATATTTTACCTGAACGGCAAGTGCTTCCCAGCCCCCTGTGGAACCTCCATAAGTGAAACGCGCCCATCCTTCTCCAATTCCACGATACATTTTTTCGATGTAAGGAATTAATTCATAGGTGATTGCATCGCCATAAGGACCCAGATTTTCAGAATTAACTGCATAAGAATCATCATAGAATGGATTCGCATGCTGTATTTCAATAGCTATGACGCGGGGGAAATTTGGGCCTGTCCATTGTTTGTAAAACTTATAGGCTTCCTCTTGAACTATTCTATTATAACAATCAATGCCAAATCGGGCGGAATATTCACATGGAATGGTCGTATCCGGTGGTGTAGTGCGGAAGCCACCAAAATCAGAGGGAAAATGTCCGTGATAAATGGCCAGAGGATATTTTGCCTTCGGATGTGTCTCCCAGCCTTTAGGTAAAAGGACGTGAGCCCCCAGATACATATCCCTTCCCCAGAACTTAGAAAGCAATTCACTTTTTATCTTGACATGCTTCACATATTTGGTATCTTCCGGTTCTTTGATGGGAGGAATAATTTTATCTAAAAACAACGGAATGATTCGGGCACTACCCGGGTTAAATGTGATTTTTTGTGGGGTAGAATACAAGTTGCCAGGTGCCAGATTCCATTGCTGGCCTTCCCCCCTGTCCATCGGTAATTTTACAATATGGCCGTCCGCTTTCTTAAATGTTTCGTATTTGTGCAACAAAACCTGTACGTAATAATCTCCGGCAGGTACGTCAGATAAACTTTCAACGGGATAACCAAAAGCATTGGAGCCATCCATAACGATAGGTTTGCCGGCCACCCATTCTTCTGCATCCAATCCAAAAACGAGCTGGGATTCGGGCCCGTCAACAATTTGAAAACGGGGTTCAGCCTTATCATTTTTTGATAGCATAATCAATAATCTGCCGTCCAGTTTTTCATTGTTACCTTTATAGGTAACAGAAAAATATGGGGGTTTACCCTGGCTGTATGAGGTATTGAAAATAAAGAAACATAACGTAAAGAGGTAAAATACTTTTCTCATTTCATCTGATTTTTATGAAAATGTTACCTTTGCGGGGATTGTTTAAAATTAATACTATTTAGGAATATTAGCATACTTTTTAAACTATTACCTTTTTTGAATGTACTTTTGTATTCTACTTTTCTGAAATTTTGAATATGACACCTGAAATTCTACGTTGGCCTCTAGTGCTATTATCAATAATTTACTTTTTTAAGTTAAATGCACAGACACCTGGCATCACTTACGAGGAACAACCTAATATGAGGGTCTCCTTTACCAGTGAAAAACCTGTTATAGATGGTAAAGTAGACGAAGAATGCTGGAAAAAAGGTAGAGGCGCCAAAGATTTTTGGCAACTCTTTCCCACCGATAGTATTAAAAATCCTGTGCAAACAGAAATTTTTATGGCTTACGATAAATACAATTTGTACATCGCAGCCATTTGCCATTCAAAAGGAAATAAATATATAGTTCCTTCGCTCAAACGCGATTTTCGGGCAGGGGGAAACGATAATGTCACGTTTGTTTTTGATTCGTATAATGATAGAACCAATGCCTTTGTTTTTGGTATCAATCCTTTAGGCGTCATGAGAGAAGCGGTTATTGCAAATGGAGGAAGGGAAAGATCCGATTTTAATGAAAATTGGGACAATAAATGGCATGGCGAAGCCTTCATAGGTGAAAATTATTGGTCTGCTGAAATGGTCATTCCTTTTGCTGCACTGAGATTTAAGGAAAATTCAACATCCTGGAATTTCAATGCTTATCGTTTTGATACCCAGTCAAATACCCAATCAACCTGGAACCATATTCCTCAAAATCAACTACCTATGAGCCTGGCTTTCATGAGTAAAATTGAATTTGAGAAGCCCATAGAAAAAACAGGTTCGGCTTTTACCGTTATACCTTATGTTTCAGGGGGAAGCGTTAAGGATTTCACGACCAATTCGCCTACGAATAATACTTTTGGAATAGGGGGTGATGCGAAAATCGGACTGTCGCCTTCCATAAATTTAGACCTGACCGTTAATCCCGATTTTAGTCAGGTAGAGGTAGATCGTCAGGTAATAAATCTGGATCGTTTTGAAATTTTCTTCCCGGAAAGAAGACAGTTTTTTTTGGAAAATGCAGACCTCTTTTCTGGGTTTGGTGATCAGCGAAGTAATCCTTTTTTCTCCCGGAGAATCGGAATCGCTAAAGATGCTGATGGAAATAATTTTCAGGTGCCTATTCTTTATGGTGCCAGATTGAGCGGTAAATTAGATAATAACTGGAGAGTAGGTTTGTTGAATATGCATACCCAGTCCGATCCTGATAATAAACTGGCGGGAGCAAACTATACAGTGGCTGCCGTCCAGCGCAAATTGTTCTCCCGTTCAAATATTGGTTTCATTTTTGTTGATAAAGAAAATTTTACTTCTGGCCTAACTTTTGAACCGGTTGATCCGGAAAGGTTTAATAGAGTAGTTGGTGTCGATTATAATCTGGCTTCCTCTGATAATCGCTGGAATGGCCGTACCTTTTATCACCAGATGTTTAATTCCGATAAGAATGGTAAAATGTCTGATCGCTTTGCTCACGGAAGTACACTGGTTTACCAGGACAGGAAATGGAATTTTACTTATCAACACCAATGGATAAAATCGGAGTATGCGCCTGCCGTGGGTTTCGTACCTCGTAACAACTATTTTGCACTCAATGGAGAAATTAGTCGATTTTTTTATCCCAAAAATGGTCCTGTTAATCAATATTCTTTTGGGTTAAAAAGTGGACAAACCTGGCAACCAGAAGACGGTAGGACTGATCAGGAATTATCTCTATCATTTGAGGGGCAACTAAAAAATACAGGGTTCTTTAATGTAGCTATAAATAATAGTTACATCTATTTGTTCGATGCTTTTGATCCTTCCCGCACCGATGCAAAAGCCCTTCCGGCAGGTTCTCAATTCAGGAATACTTTTGTAAATGGCTTTATTTCGTCAGATCAAAGAAAACAGATAAACTGCAGGTTGGAACCGTTTTTTGGACAATACTTCAATGGAAATATTAAGGGTATTGAAGGCGGATTGGTTTGGCGATATCAACCCTATGGATCTATTGAAATGTCATTCAATTATAGCGATATAAGACTTCCAGCGCCTTATGGTTCCGCTAAATTACTATTGGTAGGACCAAGAATTGATTTTACATTTACAAAAAAGTTGTTCCTGACCACTTTTATTCAGTACAATAACCAAGTTGAAAACTTAAACGTAAATGCCCGTTTACAATGGCGGTTTGCTCCAGTTTCCGATTTATTCCTGGTTTATACCGATAATTATGATACTTTCAATAGTACTACCAAGAATAGGGCACTTGTGGCTAAATTCACCTATTGGCTGAATTTATAGAATAAGTTTCTTTAGCTCTGTTTCTTGTTCAAGCAGCGATTGAAACAGTTTTAACTGGTTTTTTGCTCTCACGAGATTATGATTGGGATATTTTATCTTATAATATTTGTCACCAATAAGATAATCTCCTAAAAAGCGGATAGCCTGTTCTAATATCAACCAATGGGCACCTAAAAGTAGATTTTCCCTTTCCACAGAGGTTAATATACTACCTACTCCGTCTAACCATCCACTGGTTAATGCTTCAAACCGATGGTAATCGACATGTACCTCCGACAGATTTGGAGCGTCCTCTGCCGTGGTAGTGGAAATAGTTCGTACCATATCGCCAAAATCACTTAAAACGGATCCTCTCATGGTGGTATCCCAGTCAATGACTGCGCAAGCCTGGCCACTGTTTTTATCAAAAAGGATATTCCCAATCTTTGCATCGTTGTGAACCGCTCTGAAAGGCAGGGATAATCTGGTGATTTTTATAAAGATTGATTGGTGCTCCCTGACCCATTGTATTTCCTTTTTTGCTTCCCTGATCCTTTCTGGTATGCCCCATTTGACCGCATAAGAAAAGGCTCGGGTCCTTAATATGCTGTTGTGGAAATTTGGAATCGTATCATATAATTTTTCAGCAGATAAGGTGGATAATTCACGGAGGTATAAACCCAGTATTTTTGCCGCTGGATAAATGATGTCAGTAGTATCGGCTGACTCAATGGCGAAGGTATCAGGAATATACTTTACAGCTCTCCACGCATTTCCATGAATATCCTTATACAAATAGTCCCCTGATTGACTTACAATGGGTTGCAATAATTTCAATCCTGATGGTTGTAATGTCAAATGATTGTAAATGGTCAGATGATTTTGAACCACCTTCTCTGGTTCACGAAAAACATGGGTGTTTATCCTTTGGAGGACTAGCTGAGTGCCTGTATTTTCGTCAGTGGCCAAAAAAGTATCATTAATATGTCCATTGCCTAAAGTAGGAATCGTTTCAACAGAAGGAAAACATAAAAAGGCATTGGCGACCTCATGGACTGAAAAATCGGGATTCTCTTTCATAACATTCCAGGCATTAGATTTGTAACAGGTCACTATAGGAATTTTCTATCAAATCTTCCTTTTGAACGTCAAGTAAGTTCATGTAAAATTGACATTGTTCCTTCATTTTAATAATATCCATCCCATCAGTAGCATCTATAACCTCTATTTCAAGAAAACTGCCAAGCGCTGTCAGCGTATCGATATGAAACTTAATGTGATCAATGAAATAAATTTCTCTTTTCTTTTCAACAACAATCAGCGTAGGCAGGGCAGCTATCAAAACCGCTTTTAAGGAAGCCACCTCGGCAGGTTTGTACAAGGTCACCTCTGATTTTTTAGCATCCTTTTTATTTTCACGATCGTAGTATATCAAACTGTTTTCAATGTTTCCTTCCCTTAATTTCAATCGCCCGGTGGGAATCTTAAAATAGGTATCCACTTGTGCATCGACACCGATAAACTGTATGTTGGGTTGTTGAAGAAGCAGTTGTCTAACTTTTGATGGATTCGAACAACGTGCCTTAATTTCAATCAATTTCATTTTCTTACAAATTAGGGGTTGAAAATAGCTAAATAAAGAAAAGGGATAAAAATTCTTTTCCATTTTAAATAATAAAATTTGTAGTTTAGTACATCAAACCTATTAAGAACCTTAAAATCTGGATATGAATCGTTTTGGTAGATTTAGTTTATATGTATTCCTGCCTCTAATATTATTGGCCGCCAGTTCCTACAGCGTATTTAAATACGTTAATACCTCTGAAGACCCTGAGGTGGTCAATATTAAAGTGCCCGAGGGATTTGCAGCAGAACATTTATATAGCTCCTCGGAAAATAACAAAGGATCCTGGGTGTCCATGTGCTTTGATGACAAAGGCAGAATGATTGCCTCTGACCAATATGGCGGTATGTATCGTTTGACCATCCCTCGGATTGGTGAAAAACTGGATACCAATAAGATTGAAAAAATCATGCTTAAAAATGATACCCTGAATTTTGGCGCAGCCCATGGTTTATTATATGCTTTTAATAGCTTATATGTCATGGTGAATAATCGCCCAAGTAAAAATCTGCCTAAAACAAGCGGTTTTTACAGATTGCAGGATACCGACGGAGATGACAAATATGATAAACTGACCTTGCTTAAAACCTTAGTAGGTGAAGGGGAGCACGGACCACATAGCATCAAGTTATCACCTAACAAAAAATCGTTATATGTAATTTGTGGTAATTATACAGATCTTCCTGAAATGGATAGTTACAGGATTCCCAAGACATGGAAATATGATAATTTATTTCCTGAAATCAAGGATCCAAGGGGTCATGCCAATGATAGAAAAGAACCGGGAGGTTGGATCGCTAACGTGGATCCGGAAGGCAAAAAATGGGAATTAATCTCCGCAGGTTATAGAAATCCATTCGATTTAGCTTTTAATGACGTTGGAGATCTTTTTGTATATGATGCAGACATGGAATGGGATTTTGGTCTTCCATGGTATCGCCCAACCCGTATTTGTCATGCGACAAGTGGTTCTGAATTTGGTTGGAGAACAGGAAATGGTAAATGGAGTCCTGCTTTTCCAGATAATCTTCCACCGGTTATCAATATCGGGCAAGGATCGCCGACCAATTTAATGTATCTCAAGGAAGCAAAATTCCCTACAAAATATAAGCAAACCTTGTTGGCATTCGATTGGAGTTTTGGTATCGTCCATGCCATTCATCTTAAGCCAAAAGGTGCAAGTTACACGGCCGTGCAGGAGGAATTCTTATCTGCTGCTCCGCTACCTCTTACCGATGGAGCCATTGGTCCTGACGGTTCCCTTTACTTTTTAACAGGTGGACGAAGACTGGAATCTAATTTATATCGGGTGTATTATAGAGGAAATGAATCAACTTCCGATGGCGAAATGACCCAAATTACGGAAGAAAATAAGTTGCGCAGACAATTGGAAGACTTTCACGGTGCACCAAATGCTTCAGCCGTTGCAACGGTTTGGCCTCATCTGAATCATGCAGACAGACATATCCGATATGCTGCCAGGTTGGCATTGGAACACCAGCCATTAAGTGCCTGGAAAGATAAAGCATTGAGTGAAAAAAATGCGGTGGCTTTAACAAATGCCCTGATTGGGCTCATTAGATCAACTACTGAAGATGATAAATCATCGATTATTAATGCTTTATACAATGTCGATTATGCTACACTTACCGTTTCTCAACAATTAGATGTATTGAGAGCTTATGAATTGGTGTTTTCTCGTTTTGGTATGCCGGTAGCAGCGCAGAAAAAGAAATTAATCGCTTTATTTGATGCGCAGTATCCTGCAAATACAAATGATTATAACAAGGCATTGAGCAAATTACTCGTTTTCCTGGAATCCCCTGCTGTTTTACCAAAAACATTGGCTTTAATGGAGAAAAAGGAACAGAATAACCCTAATGATGATCTTGCCATGAGTTCTGAGGACCTTATTCTTAGAAATCCTCAATATGGATTGGATATTGCCAAGATGTTGGAAAAAATGCCTGAACCACAACAGACTTATCTCGCCATTATGCTTTCAAAAGCAGAAAAGGGCTGGAATCCTGAAATGAGGGAGAAATACTTTGCATGGTATCGGAAGGCTTTTTCTTATCGCGGCGGAAATAGTTATATCGGTTTTATTGACAAGGCAAGAAATTTCGCTTTGAAAAATTTGAGCAAAGGAAAACGTAAATATTACGATGAACTATCTGGCGGCGATTTATTGACTGATTCCGGCAATGATTTGGAGAGATCGGATTATCCAAAAGGACCAGGTAAAAATTATCAGATAAAGGATATAGACACTCTGTTTGCATCAGCCTTGAAAGACAGGAATTTTAAAACGGGTAAATCTATGTACATCGCTACTACCTGTATCAGATGTCATGCAATGAATGGGGAAGGGGGAAATGTTGGACCTGATCTTACTCAGATTGGTACCAGGTTTAGTACCAAAGATATCATGGAGGCTATTCTCCTGCCAAGTAAAACCATCTCAGATCAATATGCGACTACGGAGTTTCAGCTTAAGAATGGTAAAAGCATGGTAGGTAAAATTACCAATCAAGATGAAGAGAATTATTACATTGCCCAAAATCCTTACGTAGCTGACATTTTAGTTAAAGTGCCAAAGAAAAACGTATTGTCTAAAAACTATTCCAGTGTATCTTCCATGTTGCCAGGCATGGTAAATTCCCTGAATGCAGAGGAATTAAGAGATTTAGTAGCTTATTTGACATCTGGCGGTGATGAGAATCATGCTGTTTTTAAATCAAAATAAGCTTAATAATAGTTTATCCTAGGATAGGAATAAAAAAAGCACTTAGGAATCAGTTCCTAAGTGCTTTTTTACATTAAAAAGGTAATTTTAGTTTATTCTTATCAGTAAGATGAAGAATTCTTTGGATAAAGAAATTTTAAGCTTATGAAATTTATGTTGAAATGCAAACACTGAAAGCCATTTATGTTAATCTGCCCACAAGAGATTTAGAGAAAACACGGGTTTTCTGGACAAATCTAGGCTTTTCCTTTAACGAACAGTTTAGTAATGAGCAGGCTTTATGCCTGGAATTAAAAAAGGAAACGATTTACGCTATGCTTATTTCCCATGAATTGTTTAAAACATTCACAAATAAGCCCATAAGCGATAATACCACTACTCAGGTGTTGATTGCTATTGAAGTCGATACGAAAGAAAAAGTGGATCAACTGGTTTCGCTTGCTTTTGAAAATGGAGCTACCCGTTATAGAGATTCTGCTGATCATGGCTGGATGTATTACGATAGTTTTGCAGATCCCGATGGTCATCAATGGGAAGTCCTTTTTTCGGATATGTCTTTGTTAGGATAAAAAAAACACCTTAAGTACAGGGACTTAAGGTGTTAAAAAAGGCTATGTTTTTATTAGACAAAAGCTAATTATTTGCTCATTTTTATTACTTTGAATACATCCCATTTGTGATCACGGGAAACTTGTAGATAATAAACTCCTACAGGTAGATCTGAAACAGACATTTCATAATATCCGGCACCACTTTGGGTTTGCATGGTTCTTAAAACTCTTCCATATTGATCTGTCAAACGAAGTGTTTGCCCTTCAATGCTCTCTAATTGTATATTTAACAAGTCATTTACTGGATTAGGATAAATATTTACTCCCTCTTTGGCTTTTACAGGCGATTGGATGTAAGTTTCAACCACAGCAACAAGAGGCGTTTCATTTACATCTTCTCCATTTTCTCCAGGACATGGATTGGTGATAAATACATTCGACTGTAGGTTGGTAAGGGTTGTATTTCTTTTAATTACATCGGATAATTTGGTTTTGGATACTTCTGATCTAACAGTTTTTGGAAGATTTGGATCTGATTTATAAAAATAAAAATCACCATCTCTTAATTTTTCAAACTGAGCTTTTAACAACGCATGCATTGTTTTTCCAACTGATTTACCAGGGAGTAAATCTTCTGCCAAAAGACCAATCCATAAATCAATATTGTCAATAGTGCCATATTGTGTTTGAAGAGCAGTAGCCAAAGTAGTATTTTTAGTAATATCAGCAAAAGTTCTGGCAGGGGTTCCTGTATAAAATTTACGGATATCATTATAATCAGGTAATCCGTGATCTCTTCCTCTTTGAATATTTAGCGCAGCTAAATCAAGACCGAATCGAACAGGAGCAGTAGGACTACCAAATAAGAAATTCCGGAGTATGCTATTTATCTTGGTGTCAGTCTCATACTGTTTATGGGTTGCAAATCCCTTTAAAAAAGATTCTAATCCGAATTCTTCAATTATTCCAATATTGAAAAATGCATCAATCAAATCAATGCCTCCGCCGCCAACAACAGTACAATTATTATCTCGCATGGCTAATAAATCAGCAACTTGGGTATGACCAATTCTATACCCTGCTGTTGCGAAGGAATTTAGGATATCAGGTCGAACGGAGCTATTATACTTTGAATAATTATTTAGTGTGATACCCATTGCCGGAAGGAATTCCTGATAGGTTATGGCTTGTATTAAAGCACCTACTTCTTTTCTCGCTTTTTGATATATCTCTTCGTCATTGGTTAAACCCTGTGTTCTCAATCTATCACAAATACGGTTGTGCTCTCTTACAAAAATTAAATGTAAACCACTAATTCCTGGATGTTCAGCTCCTCTTACATCTCCAGTGACAATTGTTTTAATGGTATGATTTCCGTCATTTGCCATGCTAGGCGCTGAAGCATCTAAAGCACCTGTTGCTTCTCCAGTTAGCGTATTCCAGGGAAGATTATTACCCGCTGAGGTTTTTAATTTACCATTTACTTTGGTTCTCAACCAATTTGCTCTTGCACTATCAGATCCGTAAACGACTGAGCCATCGATCCAGGAGGTGTTCAGATTCATTTGCTGACGTTGCGTATTGATGCCGCTTCCCGGGAAAATGGTACTTCTCGTAAAAGAGATGGGAACTGTGAAAAGTGGCTCATTAGCCGGTAAGGTAATGGGCACCGATTCTGTAGTACTACTTGGGGTTAATACCATATCATGATCAAGAAATTGCCCCCATACATAAACATAAGTACTTAAATTTTTTGCACTGAAGGTTGTAACTGGTTCATCGCATATTGCATTTGAAATTTGTCTTGCAGAAGGACGGCTGGTTCCTCCCATAGCATTTTTGGTGTCAGTAGCACCATATTCAGCCGGAATTTCTCTGGCCAACGCAATATTGGTTGCGCCCCATTCTGCTTTGTTTTTACTAATGTTATTATTAGTTCCATCGATGGTACGATATATCGGTTGGTTACCAACAGGTCTGGGAGAATTTCTTCTGTTGGCGTCAAATCGTCCGGGCATACCGTCAGATGAATGAGTTTGCGCAAAAGAGGAAATTGAAATACTTAGGATTAAAAGAATAACAATGTTCCTTAAAATAAAGTTAGATTTCATAGGGTGTTTTTTTATAATGGTTAATATAGCGAACAACCCATTAAGCAAACTAATTTCCTTTTGTACTCATTCCCTTTTTTTATTTTCCCCTAACTTTTTGATTTGGTTTTCTTCCCCAGTTCGTTAGATTGATATCCAGGTCGTCATGGGCTGCGATCATTTCCTGTCGACAAATATTTCTCATGTTAAGAATAGTTGTCTGATAGTCAGGTTTTTCCGAAAGATTGACTGTTTCCATGGGATCTTTTTTCAAATCAAATAACTGCGTCGTTTCCTTTCCCGCTACATTATAAACGATTAACTTCATACCGTCTGCCGTTTTCACGCTTCTGCTCCAATGCCCATAAATGTTATAAATATTTTCCCGAACCTTTGCCTTTTGATCTTTAATGAGGGGCATTAAAGATTTTGCTTCCACCGTTTTAGGGGCGGGTATTTTTAAATATTCATAGATGGTTGGCGCTATATCACTTAAATAGACAAAACCATCTGCTTTTTTATTTTTTGGGATACCTGGTCCTGAAAATATCATGGGCACACGAATGCTGTGTTCGTATAAATTTTGTTTTCCCAGTAATCCATGTTGACCCACTGCCAAACCATTATCTCCTGCAAATACTATCAGTGTATTTTCCATTAATCCTTCCTTTTCAAGGGTTTCCAGTATTCTTCCCACCTGAGCATCCATTTCTGAAATCATACCATAATAAAGGGCTATTTCTTTTTTGATTGCTTCCGGAGTTCTCGGAGTTGGTAGTAATTGTTCATCGCGAACATTCAAATCGCCATTATCAAAAGGATGTTTCGGCAGGAAATTTTTAGGCAAAGGAATTTTTGCTGGATCATATAAACGGTCGTAAGGTGGAGGTGGTGTCCTCGGGTCATGCGGGGAGGTCAATGCAATGTAGCACATAAAGGGCCCGAACTTCGCCTTATCACTTCGAAGAAATTCAATAGCATTATTGGTGTATAAAGTGCTGCTATAAATATTACTTTGTCTCTTGGTTGATTCTGGAAAAATGCCTGCAGGATCAAATGCCTGAACCACAGGGTTAAATTGTCCTCCGTCTTTTTCAAAATGCATACCGCCAAAATAGATGTCCCCGCCGTCACTGAACATTCTGTGATGGGAGGCCTTGTCGCTATGCCATTTTCCAGTGTGATAGGTTTCATATCCATTTTTTCGAAGTGTCTCAGGCAGACTAATCAAACTGTCGGGTATCACCCCTCCGTCAGAAGGCAGCCGATTCAAATATCTTCCTGTCATTAACATAGCCCGGCTTGGTACACACACCGCTCCATGATGTCCGCCCATCACGTGGGCCTGGGTAAATAGGAGCCCCGATGCTGCCAGTTTATCCAGATTAGGCGTGGAAATTATTTTATTTCCCACGGCACCTAATGCCTGATAAGTATGGTCATCAGAATAAATGATGAGCACATTTTTATTTAACGCATGACCGCTTATTTGTCCATGAACCGAAGGACTAAAAAGGAAAGCAATGAAAATGTGTAATAAAAAGGACGATTTTCGTGAAAATTTCATAGGTAATAGGTTGATTTTTTAAATTTAGTGGTTTATGGGCATTATTTCTGCAATTTATTAATATTTTTAGAAAGTTCTTTTTCTCTCTAAAAAACACAATGATGAATTATTTTTCCTGGATTATCTCCTTTTTTCTAAGTATAAATTTTTTAATAGCTCAATCTACGAATGCCCATTTAATACCCAAAAAAGGTTTGGTTTTAGAAAACCAAGGTTTTAAATGGGGAAATGGTTCGGAATTGAATTTTTTTAACAGCGATAAATCAAAACACCATTATTATTTTACCTGGTGGGAACAGGATATGGATGGTTCTCAACAGGATGTAGACAAATTACTTATCGGTTCTGAAAATACCGCCGTTTCAGGATTTTATCAGCTTAAGAAATCAAAACAGCTATTTGAAATAGAAATTAATTGTCAATGGAACAGACTGGATAGTGGATTGGTAGATGTTGTTCACAACAAATGGTGGTTTCCATTTATTGAAAACGCGACATTTGAAAGTTCACAAGGTGTATTTTCCTTTAAGGAATTGAAAGATTTTAATGGAACAAGTATAATTATCCATAGCTCCTGGGGCTCCTTCGAAATTAAAAGTTCCCATCCTTTTTCTCTGGTAAAACAGGTCGAAATACCTGTGCCGGCAGATCAGTTTTCAAGGAGAGACCAATATTTATTATTAGAGGAAAGGAATATTCCCATCTTACCCGGAGGTTCTATAAAAAGATTTTTTTCGATAAGGGAATTAAAAGCAAATACGGTTATTTCGAATAACAGTAATATGTCAAGTTCATTTATCGAACCCGTTAAAGATGCCTGGCAAGCTCCTTTTCAAGAACTTCCCGAGGTATTGCCGAAGCCTAAGGAGCTCGTTTTTCATAAGGGATTTTATGTATTTCCTGAAATGGAAAATGCAGTGTTGAACGAAACCCAAAAGGAATTCCTGAAAATCATTTCTTCCAAATGGAAATGGAACAAGAAATATGCACCGCAGATCAATACACGTAAAATTCCTTTAGGTCATGAGGAGGCTTATAAGATTCGTGTGGAAAATACAGGTATTTTTATTGATTATGAGAATGAAAAGGGGCTTCAGCATGCTTTATACACCTTACAACAGCTAACGGTAGCCCAAAGCAATAAATTACAGATTCCGTTCCTTTCATTGTCCGATCAGCCATCAACCGATTGGCGGGGTATCCATTTGTTCACCGGACCAACCTCCCTGAATTTTCACAAACAACAATTTGAAAAAATATTATTGCCCCTAAAAGTGAATAAAGTGGTGGTTCAATGTGAGCAGGCCGAGTGGAAAAGTTTTCCAAATATTCACAATCCTATTTCTATTTCTTTGTATGATTTAAGGGCGTCCTTTGATTTTTTTAATAAAAACAGGGTAGAGCCCATTCCCCTTATTCAAAGTCTGGGGCACATGGAATGGTTCTTTAAATCTAAAGAAAACCGATTCATGGCAGTTAATCCTGCATACCCTTACACGCTTAATCCAACCTTAGAAAGTTCAAAACTGGCTATCTTGAATATTTGGGATGAAGCCATTTCTTTACTGAAACCTAAAACAATACATGTTGGTTTTGATGAGATTGGAATGATTGGCTTTAATGAACCCCGGGAAAAGGAAATAGATTATTGGTATATTCAGATGGGATTATTGGATAGTTTGACCAAAGCCAGAAAACTTAATCTCATGATTTGGGGCGATATGGGTCTGGCTCCCTCCGAAGGTCCCGATGCTTGTAATGGTATTACTAATGAACGAGCCAGAAAAATTCGGTCTTCCATTCCAAAAGGTACCTGGGTGGCAGACTGGCATTATCTGAACAACGCAGATCCATCTGTTTATTTGCCTAATCTGAAGATTTGGAAAGAAAATGGGAATATCCCTCTGGCAAGTACCTGGTTTTATCCCCATAACATAAAGGGTTTTGTATCTGCAGCTCAAAAAGTGGGAGCTGGTGTGCTACAAACCACCTGGGCCGATTTTGAAAGCAGTGAATACAATATGTTGCAAAATATGGAACAATTTGGTGCCTATATCCTCGCACTCGATTACGCCTGGAGTGGTCGGAACGAAATGCCGGAAAAATTGCCATATCATCCTATTGAAAAGTGGGGGCAACTGTATTATAATGATCCAATCCCCATTTATTCAAAGCCAGGTATGGATATCTTAGAGGATAAGAAGGGAACCTTAATTCAAAATTTCCGTTGGGAAAACAAAAAAGCTTTACCTGTGAGCGGCTTTTCTTTAGCTATTAAAACAGATAAAATTCTTCCCGAAGGAACGCCTGTCATTAAAATTTCATACATGGATGAGGGTACTGAAAAAAGTATTTTATTAAGGTATGGGGTAGAAATAAGAGGAGAGCAGGATGAAAGGCCTATATTCGACCAAATTCCGGGGAAGGGAAAAAATATATGGCACCATTTCTTGCCTAAATCCATTTCCCTGAATCAATTAACCATTGAAAGTATTCACCCACTTGTTCTTTTTAAAATGAACCAATTTCATTTTTTAAATTGACCTTAGTTCTTAACCTTTTTAGTATCTTTCTTATGGATATACTTTTATTTCTTATATTTGTTAAAACTATCGATAACCCTTAATTTCTACTTAAATGAAACTTAAATATTTCTTTTTGAGCTGTTTCGCCCTCGTTTTTTATAACGCTTGCAAACAATCTGATGCTGCTTTTTTGCCTGAAACAGCCCCTGCCAATAATCCTGAAATCACAGTAACAACCGTTGTTACTGGCAATGATGTTATCTGGGGAATGGAACTTTTACCCAATGGTGATTTGATTTACGGAGAAAAAAAGGGAAAAATTTATATTAAAAGAGGCGAACAGACTATTCCCCTTGAAGGTTTCCCAACCGTAAAAACTGGAGGTCAAGGTGGCTTCATGGATTTAAAGGCGCACCCGAATTATGTGAAAAATGGCTGGATTTATGCTACGTTCACTTCCGCTGTCGCTGAAAAGGACTCAGAGGTGAAATTGGTTCGATTCAAAGTTAAAAATGATAAAATTCAGAACGTAGAGAATATTTTCGCTACAGGCGGCGGTAATACTTTTAATAATCACTACGGTAGCCGAATTGCCTTCGATAAAAATAATTATTTGTTCGTAAGTATCGGCGAAGGGGGCGGTTCTAGCTTAGGTGGCCCAAATTCTACGAATAAAAATGCCCAGGACACCAAGTTAAATTGGGGAAAAGTTCATAGGATGAAAGATAATGGGGACGTACCTTCAGATAATCCAGTACTTCCAGGGAATACCAAGCCAACAACGATGTTTTCTTACGGACACAGGAATCCACAGGGTTTGACATTGAATCCTCAAACAGGTGATATCTGGGAGACTGAACATGGTCCAAAAGGTGGCGATGAGATTAATATCATATCTAAAGGGGTAAATTATGGTTGGCCAACCTATTCTATTGGTATTAATTATAATGGAACTACCGTTTCAAACGATCATAAAGCAGAAGGGATTAAAGAACCTATTTTTACCTGGACGCCTTCTATCGGCGTGTGCGGTATCACTTTTATCAATTCTGAAAATTTCAAATCGTGGAATGGAAATTTTTTGGCAACAGGCCTTGCGGGTCAAAAATTATATCGCTTTGTTATTAAAGACAATAAAATAGTTGAAGAAAATATCTGGATGGAAAAAATGGGTCGCTTTAGAAACGTTATCCAAGGTTCCGATGGAGCAATTTATATTTCTCTCGAAAGTCCGGGAAGAATTTTAAAGGTTACCGCTAAATAATTATTGGGGTAAAATATTTAGTTAAAAGGGCTGTCAAAAACTGACAGCCCTTTTTTCGTTATATAGTGGTAAATGGAACAGAAAAGCTAAGACTTTCCCATTTGAAAACAAGTTCCCCTTCCTTTCTGGATGTTTCCCTCAATTCAAAGGTTAATCTTGGAGTTGCTTCACTCTTTGTTGGCGTAATTTCAACGCGTAAAACGTCGTCTTTTTGGTCGTAATCGTCGGATAAATGTTGCTCATGGTTCGTATTGAGTATGAAAGTCCATTTTTCTTTCCCAGGAATGGTGAATAAACCATAAATGCCTGCCTTAACGACCTGACCATTGATTTTTATATCACTACTAATTTCAAATTTATTGGCACTGTGGGCACCAGTAACCCAAACCTGATCAAAAGGAACCAATCCACCCCATATAACTCTTCCTCTTACGCCTGGTGCATAGTAGTTTAATGTCAATTGGGTCTTTCCTACTTTTACAGTGGTTACCCGGGGAGTGCTTGCTTTTTTAAGATCCTCTTTAATTAGACCTGAATTTATGCTATCTGCATAGGTAAGCTTGACGTTTTTTGAGGATGTCTGACCATAAGCCAAAACTTGCGTAAAACAAGATAGGGATAAGGCAAAAATTAGTTTTTTCATTCATATTATTTTTTGAAGTTGAAAAAGGTGTACTCAAAATTAAGATAAATACCGTTAGGTGCTGATCTTAACATGTTACTAAACAAAGATTTCCGATAGGCCAGATCAATGCGGCTTTGACTGTTGACAATAAATTGAATGGCCGCCGTTCCGTCAATAAAGGTCTTACGGTTATC
>JAFMBH010000193.1 GCA_017858735.1 Bacteroidota bacterium | reverse complement strand
AATTCTCGAACTGGCAAATGAGACTTAGTGATAGTCAGTGTCGCATAACAGCACATGTTTTAAAATCCGGATGAATTTGGACAGACAGATACAAATATTCGATGACAAACAAATACGTGTAAAAAAGATGCTTCGGAATTAGCCGATAAGTATATTGAAGCGAAAGTTGAAGGAAAAACAAGTAAGGCAGATTGTCAACATATTGCCATTGCAACAGTTTGTCATACTGTTGTTTTAGTTAGTTGGAATTTTAAACATATTGTTAATTTAGATCTAATCAGAGGCTATAATGGAATTAATTTTCAAAATGGTCATCAAATGATTGAAATAAAAACGTCAAAAGCAATTTTTTTTATGGAAACGAAAAATAAAAAAGACACAAAAACATTTGATTCTATTAAGGTTATGCGTCAAATTCGAGATAAATTAAGTCTCGAAATTATGAATATGAGTTTTGAAGAAGAGCGAGCCTATTTAGATAAGTTGCTATCAAAAGGAAATAAAAAGTAAAGCAGCCAGTGCTAACAGCGTTATAAGCCATTTTAAAGCCAAAGAAAACAAACGTTTGACCTAAATAATTTGTAAATTTGGAAAAGATTTAAGACTGAAAAATATGTTTAACACAATAGAAATAGACAGAAGCAACCTGACGATTATGGGAGTTAAGTTTTCGGACTTGAAAACCTTAGAAAGCACAGCAAACGCCCTGGGGAGTAATATGTTTGAAGGATTTAAACCCACACCAAAAGGTATTGAAATTATTAGGGACTATGTGACTGGAAAAATATCACTAGCAGAACTAGTGGCATTTGCCAAACAAAAAGCATAAGTCTAATTTCTACAAATACATAGACCCTGACTTCACCTACACTGACCCAAAAACAGGACTTTTACGAAATTTACCAGACATAACCGACCCCGATGTATTACTCTTTGTTGAGAGCGGTGCAGTAACAAAACGACTTCAAGAACTTTACGAAAACCCAATGAAAATAAAGGGTATTGACAGCCTTTTTGAAATTCACAGACATTTATTTCAAGACATTTACGTCTGGGCAGGCAAAAAGAGGACAGTTGAAATTAGCAAAGATGGTAAGCAGTTCTTCCCTACTTCGCACTTTGACAACGCTTTCAGATACATTGACCAAATAATTGCTGAGTTTACGAAAATTCCGATAGACAACAAAAAACTCTTTGCCGAGAAATTGTCAGAAATTTTAGATAACGTCAATTATTTACACCCATTCAGAGAAGGAAACGGACGAACACAAAGGGAGTTTTTAAGGGGGTTGGCGTTAGAAAAAGGATTGACACTTAATCTCAATCCACCAGACAATAAAAATTTTTACGAACGATATATGAAAGGAACAATTGAAAGCGACGTGAAGACTTTGACAGAATTGATTTTTGAACTAATTGACACGAATGACAAACAGAAAAACGTCCTATAAAAAATCGGGAAAGTAATATAACGTGGTTATATACCAGGGCAAAATAAATAGGCCGAACACTTTTATCGCGGGAAAATGGTTTAACAGGAGCTATATCAAAAATATTTTCATTTTTGACCCTATTTGGCAGAACTATTTTTGTTGGGGTGACGCAAGTGTCTAAATATAGCTTAACTTTGCGTAGTTTCCTAAAGGAATATAAATTATAATGTACGAAAATAGTCATTTTATAATACCAAACCTATGAAATTTGGATTTCGAATACCCTCTTTAACGAAAAGAATCGCTGCCCGCACTTCCATAAAGCGAATTATCAGGCATAACCTGGGATTTAAAGCACCGAAGGGATTAGGCATTTTGACTGATCCGGAGAAAGCCATTTACAATAAAGTGTATAATAAAACGAGCAAAGGATGTCTCGTTATATTTGTTTGCTTCATAGGTTCCCAAAGCATTATGGCCTATTTTGTTTGGAAAATGCTGATGGGTTAATACCCTACTCATGCATGTAAAACGGACAGACAATGGCTTTAAAAAAGGTAGTACCAATAGCTCGTCATTAAAAAGCAAACCTCGTTGTTTCAACAAGGCTGTTTGATCTGCTATGGAAGATGGTGTTTTGTTTGCCATAGCTGTAAAAAGAATGACCCGCTAGCAGATCTTACGGTATGCTAACGGGTACTGTTGTAACTAATATACAATAATTTTTAAATTCTCAACACATTCTAAAATGTTTTTAAATCCTTACACCCTAAAATCTTCTTAGAAAGAAATGTCATTAAGTATATCCCGCTGCCATTGACGAACCTGCGAAGGATTTTCTGCTGATTCATTACTTAAAAATTGTCTGAACAATGATTTTTCTGATTAAATTATTTGTTATGATAAATGAAGAATACAAATACTCCGATTTAACCTCGAAAACAACTGGCTGTGAAATGACGTTGCATTCATAACCATGCCATAAAAATAGCCCATAAATTAAAAGAAATGAACACCGGAAAGAGGCTAGGTTGTACGAAAAAACAGTACACCTGAAAAATAAATAATTTAAAAAACAATGGAAATGATTAAGCAAACTGAATTAAAAATATTTGACGACAAACAAATACGTACCTTTTGGGATAGTGAGCAAGAGAAATGGTTTGTATCCATAACCGATGTCATTGCTGTCTTAACCGAAAGCAAGGACCCCCCAAACTCAAAAAAGAAGGAAATGAAACCGTGACAAATTGTCACACTTTGAAAACGCTTGCTGCCGACGGCAAAATACGTATGACCGATGTTGCTGATTCCGGGCAAATATTCAGGCTTATTCAATCTATTCCTTCCACAAAATCAGAGCCATTCAAACTTTAGCAGGCAAAAGTAGCTGCCGAACGATTGGACGAAATGCAAGACCCTGAGCTGAGTATTACCAGAGCCTTGGAACAATAGGTAAAACTCGGATACACAGAAAGCTGGATTAACCAACGGCTGAAAAGTATTGAAATACGCAAGGAACTTAAAGACGAATGGAAAAACCGGGGATTAAAAGAAAGGAAGCAATTTGCCACTTTAACTGATATTATAATTAAGGCCTGGGCCGGTAAAACCACCAAAGAATATAAAGTTTTTAAAGGCTTAAAAAAAGAAAATCGGCAGGACAATATGACCAATATGGAATTGATACTGAACATGCT
>JAFMBH010000081.1 GCA_017858735.1 Bacteroidota bacterium | reverse complement strand
TTTAGCGCAATGTTTATTTGTAGAGGATTACTTTTTACCCTTTTTTTCGCCGATGTGTAACACATCGGCGAGAGGCCTGGCAATGAAAGCAGTATTTAATAATAACCTTCCGAATCAATCCAACGACGTTATGGTTAATCCTGTAAATCCTGATTCAAACATCCAGCTGCTGCGCGTATAATTGCCACCAAAGAATGGGTGAAAATGGGTCACTCCTCAACTTCCAATTCCAGACAGCCACTCTTTTCATAAAAGCTTCTTTGGTTTTATCATGGGCGTATGTGGAATGCCATCTTCCAGATATTCTTCGCCAGCTTTGTAAAAACCAAGGAATTCGTAGAATTTAATTAGATAGGATTGCGCCGATATTTTAATTTCAATGTTTCCATACAAGGCCTCCATTTCATCTATCGCTCTGTCAACTACCTGTTTACCAAGATTTTTTTGTCTGAAATTGGGGTCAACAACAACTCTTCCAATCGAGGCGTATTCCGGAAAAACAATGCCCTTTGGGATAAGTCTGGAATAACCTATTAATTGTTCATCCCAACCGTAAAATAGCAAGTGCCAGGCATCTTTATCTATATCATCCGCATCTAAATAGGGACAGTTTTGTTCTACAATAAATACTTTTTGTCTCAATTTCATTATGTCGTAGAGCTGATTTAAACTTAAACCAGCATAAGGAAGACAATTGATTTTTAGTTGTACAGGTAATTCGAGAGACATTTAGCTTCATTTTTTTTTAAAATGCAGTTATAAATCTAATGCTTTTTATCCAAATGATTTGTAATTTCTCTGTTATGAATGATTTTTTAGATGGTTCTAATATCAATTCTCTTTACAATTCAATGAATATAAAAGCATTTTGGCAACAAATTCAATGCTTATTTTATACTTTTGCGCTAACTAATTAAATATAATGAGGTCATTTTGTTTATCGCCATCTTTACTTGCCGCTGATTTTAGCCAACTTCAGGAAGAAATTTTGTTTTTTGACAACAGCCAGGCAGAATGGTTGCACCTCGATATTATGGATGGACATTTTGTTCCCAATATAAGTTTTGGATTCCCCGTTATAACCTCATTGAGGCCATTGACAAAAAAGATTTTTGATGTTCATTTAATGATTTCAAATCCAGACCAATACTTAAAATCATTTCGTGAGGCGGGTGCAGATAACATCACTGTACATTATGAAGCTTGTCCTCATTTGGTAAGAACGCTTCAACAAATTAAAGAATTAGGAGCTTCACCTGCGGTGGCGGTAAATCCACACACGCCGGTTTCTTTACTAAAAGACATATTTCCTTATGTAGAAATGATATTAATTATGTCTGTAAATCCAGGGTTTGGTGGACAAAAATTTATCCCACAGACTATAAATAGGGTTAGAGAGTTAAGAAATTTATTAGATGTCTCCTATCCAGATGTTAACATACAAATTGATGGTGGGGTAGATTTGAACAATGCTGCACAACTCATAGAGGCAGGCGCTGATAATTTAGTTGCGGGCACCTCGGTATTTAAAGCGTTACATAGAGAGGACACAGTGAATAAATTTTATGAGATAGCAAAAAATGTTAATAACGGGCAATATTAATGCTTAATAATATGCAGAAGTGGTTCATTATTGTTTTATCGGTTTTTTTATTAAATATTGGTAAAAATATTGCTCAATCCTCTTTTAGTGCTAAAATCACAGGTACGGTAACCGATGGATTAACGGATTTACCTGTTGAGTTTGTAACCGTTTACCTCAAGGGCTCCTCCAATGCAGTGGAAACAGACGCTTCTGGACGGTATAATATTAATGTCCCGGCTCAAAAGACTTTTGTTCTTGTTTTTACTCGTATTGGATATAAAGAAAGTGTGGTCAACGCAGATGCTATGCCCAATGGGAGTAGCAGGCAATTTGATATAACACTGGCACCCACTACTTCTGATATAGAAATTGAAATTCGAAGTTCGCGCATTCAGGAAGCTGGTATGGTTAGAGAAGGGGTTGAACAACTCCGTTTGTTACCTAGTACTTCTGGTAATCTGGAAAGTTTACTTCCTCATTTAGCACTGGGTGCAAGCAGTGGAACGGGCGGTGAATTAAGCTCTCAATATAATGTAAGAGGAGGAAATTACGATGAAAATTTAGTCTATGTTAATGATTTTGAAATATATAGACCTCAATTAATTCGTGCGGGGCAACAAGAGGGGCTGAGTTTTCCAAATATTGATTTAGTAAGAGATTTATCGTTTTCATCTGGTGGGTTTGAAGCTCGGTACGGGGACAAACAATCGTCAGTGTTAGATATAAAGTATAAACGACCGGAAGCGTTCGGCGGCTCTTTTTCAGGAAGTTTTTTGGGGGCGACCGCTCATTTGGAAGGTAGTTTGCCAGCGGGTAAAAGTGATTTCAAAAAATGGCGCTATTTAGTAGGAACCAGATATAAAACAAATAAGTACTTGTTGGGCTCATTGGATGTAAAAGGTGAATACGTTCCAAATTTTACCGATTTGCAGGTGTATTTAACTTACGACCTATCTAAGTCTCTCCAGGTAGGATTTCTGGGAAATTATAACAATTCAAGTTATGAATTCACACCTACCACTCGCAGTACGGCTTTCGGTCTCATTAATTATGCTTTGCAATTGTATAGTGTTTTTGAAGGGCAGGAAAAAAATGTTTTCACCACAGGAATGGGTGGAGTTTCTTTGACCTGGTTACCGGAAAACAGGAAAAATCCATTGTTTATGAAATGGTTGTTTTCTGGCTTTGGTTCCTATGAAAAGGAAGCTTTTGATATATTGGGCAGCTACAGCTTACGTCAAATTGAATCAGATATAGGTAGTTCCCGTTTTGGTGAGGTTTTAGAAGAATTGGGTTCCGGAACCCAACATCAATATGTGCGAAATTTATTACAAACCAGGGTAGCAAATATTGAGTACAAAGGAGGTCTGGAAATTCAAATGACGGAAGATGGTTCTACAAATAATTTTTTGCAATGGAGCTTAAAATACCAGTTTGAATCCATTTACGATAGAATTAACGAATGGGAGAGGATTGATTCAGCGGGCTATTCTTTGCCATATAGTGCCGATGAACTCCAACTTTCACAGGTATTAAAAACAGAAAATGAATTGAATTCGTCAAGGTTGAGTGGCTATTTTCAGGACACTTATACCTACAGAAAAGCGGGGAAAAGAGAGTTGAGGTTATCCATGGGATTAAGGGCAAATTACTGGACGATAAATAAGGAATTTTTGTTTTCCCCCCGTGTTCAACTACTCTATAAACCTTTAGGCATTAAAAGCGATATTTCCTGGAAACTTGCTTTTGGTTATTACATGCAACCCCCTTTTTACAGGGAGTTGAGACGACCAAATGGTTTGATGAATTTAGATGTTTTAGCTCAAAAATCGTTTCACTACCTGGCTGGTTTTTCTTATGATTTTTATTTGGGCAAGGATAATCCAACAAAATTTAAGTTGATCGCGGAAGGGTATTATAAAAATTTATGGGACCTGGTTTCTTATGAGGTTGAAAATGTTCGTATTCGGTATGCGGGAGAAAATAACGCATCTGGTTACGTAACCGGTCTGGATGTCAGGCTAAATGGTGAATTTGTCAATGGAGCAGAATCATGGATAAATCTCTCTTTTCTTAGAGCCAGGGAAAGACTTAATGGGATTGAGCATCTGGAAAGGGAAGTTGGAAAGACTGAGGCGACGGTAGTAAAAGACGTTCCCAGACCATCGGATCAACTCGTTACTTTAGCATTGTTTTTCCAGGATTATCTGCCTAAAAATGATAATTTTCGGGTTCACCTTAATTTCACCTTAGGCACAGGTTTACCTTATGGTCTTCAGGGTAATAACACGGTGTACAGAAATACATATCGTCTAAATCCATACCATAGAGTAGATATAGGTTTTTCATTTTTACTCTACGACAGAGAAAAAAAATCACTTATTAAACCAGACCATTGGCTGAGGTTTAGTAAAAAAACCTGGATCAGTTTAGAGGTATTCAACCTGCTTCAAGTTCAGAATCAAGCGGGGAATACCTGGATAAAAACGGTTTTTCTACAGCAATATGCTATTCCTAACTACTTGACCAGTAGGAGGATAAATCTTAGATTCCGTTGCGAGTTTTAAGGACGGATTTTTTTATTTTGATTAAGAAGTAGGAAATCCAGAAAAAAGATTACTTTTGTGCTGTTAAAACCTACCTGGTTCCTTAGGGACTTAGGGTTGGCTGGCATTCACCACATAAATTTTGACAAGTGGCCGTAAAAATCAGACTTCAGCGTATGGGGAGAAAAAAATCTCCTTTTTACCACATCGTTATTGCAGATGCACGTGCTCCCCGTGATGGACGTTTCATCGAAAGAATTGGAAGTTATAATCCAATGACAAAACCTGCAACCATTGATATTGACCGCGATAAAGCTTTCGAATGGTTAAACAATGGCGCGCAACCTACTGATACTGTTAATGCTATATTAAAATTTAAGGGAGTTCTTTACAAGAAACACCTTATGAGAGGTGTTAAAAAAGGAGCACTTACCTTAGAGCAGGCAGACGAAAAACATACTTCCTGGGTTGAACAGAAAGAAGCAAAAATTGCTGAGAGAGTAAGTCAGACCAAGAAAGAAATTAGTGACTTCCATACAATGGTGTCAGGTGTTGCTGCACCAAAGGTTTCTAAGAAAGTCGTAGTAGAGGAAACTCCTGTAGAAGAAACCAACGAGGAAACTCCTGCAGCTGAATAAAATTCTCCTGGAGGAAATTTAATATCTTTTAACCTGGTAATGCTGAAAAATGCATTATCAGGTTTCCATTTAAAATGATGACCATGTACGAATTAAACGCGGAATACCTAACACAACTTGAAGAGCTTGCCGTGGGAATTCAAGATTCTCCTGCACTCGCTGCTTATCTTAATTCAGAAGAAGAGGTCGATTATAACGAACTAAAAAGTAATTTTGAGCCCTCTATTGCTGAAATTTATCAAGATGTAGCTCAAAATTCACCTTTGCAGTTAATTGCTTTAGAGCAAGTTTTGATGGATCCTGTGTTTGAAGGTCTATTCCTACCTAAACTACTTGGGTACGTCGTTTTACGTGGTAATGTTAATAATGATTTCAAATATATCCGACCTCAAGAACATTTCAAAGATTTAATTCTGGCTATTTCCAGCTCTCCTAATTTTGAGTTGTTAAGAAAAAGAATAGGTATGTCAGTCCAGGTAGGCTTTGCTTTATGCAGTGATATATGGATTACCAATGTTCTTGAATCTATTGAAAATAAAAGAGTTAAGCAGTTTTTTCAAAATCAGAAAAATGAAAAGTTTGTTCATTTAGCTGAAAGAAAATTAGCTTATTCAAGATTTTTAAAGCAATTCCAAAACGATGTTTTCCTTTCTGCTGAATTTCCTTCCACCACAGGGGAATTGGTTGTGTTTTTTCCCCAACTGAAAAGATTTTTGTTGTCAAGGGTTGATAAATCTTTACCTAATGAAAGTTTGATTACGCCACTTTCTGAGTTTGTCATAAACGAAGATTTCTGGGGAACGGCGGAACATCAGGAAATCATGTTTATTTTTGGTCTGTTTTTTGAAACACCCGAAATAGATAGAATTAATCTGCATAAAACCATCAATAAAATCAGAACAAATAAAACGGAGGTTTTTTCTCAGCGTTCTTTTTCCATCTTACTGGATTTGCACCAGGATGGACATGGTATTCTTAGTCCTGAAGCAGATTTAAGATTATCGGCTATTCTTGATAAAACCATGAAGGATGAACTGGCCGCTTATTATACCGTAGTGGATAAAATTCATAAAGCTGGTTATACCAACGAATCTGTTCAAGAGGAAATTCGACAATTTCACTCAAAATATGATGGCTTATCTGAAATTAATGAGTGCCTAAGATTAACAGTCTCTCAATATTTTTTAAAATTAATTAAGAATATAGAGGAACAGGATTATATGGAGTTTTTCGGTATTTTCACCCAATTGTTCCCAACTTATCAGCAGATATTTAATAATCAGCACTTTAATATGAGGATTAGAGAAGCTGCTTTGGCTTACGTTGATCGGTTACAAGATACTTTTCTCGATAAAAGAGGAAGAGATTATCAGGAAGTTAAGAAGTTCGTTGGACGTACTTTCGTTGAGTTGGAATTTGTTACTGAAAAGGAGTTTGTTGAGCGGTTTAAGACAGTTAGAAAGCCTAAGGAGGTTTAATTTGGCAGGTTAAAAATGAATTATGACTAGGCTGGTAATCGTTTCCAATCGTTTGCCCGTAACTATTCAGAAGCAGGGCGATGTGTATGTTAGTTTAGCAAGTTCAGGCGGATTGGCTACTGGATTAAGTGCACTTCCCGATTCAATGGAGAAAATATGGGTGGGATGGCCGGGTTCTCACTTCAGTGAAGCAGAAGAACCGTCGGTCACAAATCTCCTCCAACAAAAAGGTCTTATTCCTGTATTTTTGTCAGAAAATGATATAGATACTTATTACTCAGGCTTTTGTAATCGTACCATTTGGCCGCATTTCCATTATTTTACTCAATACACTTCTTATAAAGAGGAATATTGGAATGCTTATGTAAAAATAAACAATAGGTTTGCGCAGATTTTATCAAACTGCATAAAACCTGACGATACTGTTTGGATCCATGACTATCAGTTAATGTTATTACCAGGAATTCTTAGAAATAATTTTCCAGATTTATCCATTGGTTTTTTCCTACATATCCCCTTTCCGTCTTATGAAATTTTCAGAACCCTTCCGTGGCGTTCCGATTTACTTTTAGGTATTCTTGGAGCTGACCAGGTTGGTTTTCACACCTACGGCTACATGCGCCATTTCTTGAGCGCAGCATATAGAATCTGCGGTTTTGAACACCATATAGGTAAGGTAACTACTACAAATAGAGTGGTAAATGTTGATGTTTTTCCAATGGGCATAGATTATAATAAATATGCAGCCCTTCCCTCCGTATCTGAATTGGCCGACGAAACAATGAATATTGGTAATCTTGGTAAGGGAAAAAAAATAATTATTTCATTAGATCGCTTAGATTATACAAAAGGTATACCCCAAAGAATACAGGCATTTGCCCGTTTTTTAGATCTTCATCCTGAATATATTGGGCTCGTTACCCTTGTTTTAGTCGTTATTCCCTCTCGCTCTCAAGTTACTCAATATAGAGATTTAAAGAAGACGCTTAATACGCTGGTCAGCGAAGTAAATAGTACTTATGGTAGTTTTGGTTGGATACCTATCCATTATCTATACCGGAATTTGTTACATACCGAACTTTTAGCTCTTTATCAAGTGGCTGATATTGCGTTAATTACTCCATTGAGGGATGGAATGAATCTGGTGGCAAAAGAATATATAGCGAGTAAAAATGACACAGGTAAAGGCGTACTCATTCTCAGTGAAATGACAGGAGCTGCTACAGAACTTTCAGAAGCCATTTTGGTGAATCCACATGATACCTATGACATTGTAAAAGCTATAAAGTCTGCTTTAATTATGCCAGAACAAGAACAGGCATTCAGACTTAAAAATATGCAGGCAAGGCTGAAAAAATACGCAGTGGATTATTGGGCAGCCAATTTTTTGAAGGAACTGGATAGACATCTCCATAATAGACGTCAGTTTCATATCAATAAATTAGAGGATGCAATCAAAACGGTAATCTTTGACTCGTATCAGAAAAGTAAAAAAAGATTAATTATTCTTGATTATGACGGTACGCTGATGCCTTTTCATGTGGATCCCCTGGCTGTTTTTCCAGACCACCATCTTATAGATTTATTATTAAGACTCACGCTGGATCAAAATAACAAGTTGGTTATAAATAGCGGGAGAGATAGACAAACTTTAGAAGATTGGCTGGGGCATTTGGGCATTGATTTCGCAGCGGAACATGGGGTTTGGTTAAAAGATTCAAAAGAGTGGCGAAGAACGCCAGGTTTGTCAAGCGATTGGAAAAATGACGTTAGAGCGGCCCTTGAAAATATTGTCGAGCGGACGCCCGGCTCATTTATTGAAGAAAAAGAGTTTTCAATTGCCTGGCATTATAGACAAATAGACAAAGATTTAGGGGAGAAAAGGGTGAGAGAGTTCAGAGATGTACTCCTATATCTTACCGCAAATACAGAATTACATGTACTCGAAGGTAATAAAGTGGTGGAAGTCAAACATGCCGGGGTAACTAAAGGTAAAGCCACCTTAAATTGGTTGCAAATGGATGACTGGGATTTTATTTTAGCTATCGGTGATGATAAAACGGATGAAGATATGTTTAGAGTGCTACCCCCTGAAGCATTTTCAGTAAAAATTGGCATGGAAAATTCAGAAGCTAAATATCACTTGGTTAATACCCTGGAAGTTCGTGATTTTCTTACTCAACTATCTCATTTGTAGAACCAGAAGGATAACTAAATTTGTAACCAATGCCTCGTATGGCATGGAAATGAACAGGTTCTCTTGTGTCCACTTCAAAATTCCGGCGAAATTTTAAAATGAAATTATCAATGGTTCGGGTACTTGGATAAACATCGTAACCCCATACAGATTGTAAAATTTGTTGTCGCGAAACTACCTGGTTCTTCCTGTCGATAAGTAACTTTAAAAGCATGGCTTCTTTCTTTGTTAAGATAAATTTTCCTTCATTACCCATCGCTTCGAAGGTGATGAAATTTATCTGATTATTGCCAAAGGAAAAAACCGTTGCGGTATTTTCTGGTGTCCGCGCACTTCGTTTAAGTAAATTATTGATTCTTAAGAGTAACTCTTCAAAAACGAAGGGTTTTACAATATAATCATCCGCGCCATATTTCAGACCTTGTATCCGATCATTTGAACCATCTTTCGCCGTTAAAAAAATAATGGGGGTTTGAAGATCACTTAATCTGATTTGCTCGCATACCTGAAATCCATCCATTTCGGGCAACATAACGTCTAATAATATGAGGTCGAAATGTTGACCAGCGGACAATTTGAGTGCATCACGACCATTTTCGGTGGCGACCACTTCAAAATTTTCGAGCTCAAGGTTTAATTTAACCAACTCTCTTATATTTTCCTCGTCTTCTACCAGAAGAATGCGCATTTTGAAAAGGGTTTTATTAGTTAAAAGGTAAGAAAATATTGAAAATAGTTCCCTTTGGCTGATTTGAAGAAACAGTTATGGTTCCGTTATGGGCTCTTACTATTTGATCTACAATGTATAAACCCAATCCTGTTCCTTTTGTTTTTCTTTGATCCTCATTTCCAACGCGATAAAATTTTTCAAATATCTTCTTTCTTTCACTTTGATCTATCCCGATACCCTTATCGGAAATCTCTATGCTACATCGCTCATTAGTTGAAGTCAACCCAATATTTATTTCAGGTACACCTTCACTATATTTTACAGCATTTTCAAGTAAATTAATGATTACGGAACGAATAGCTGAATAATCAGCGAGAATTTCAGGTATTTCCTGTATTAAACTAACTTTTATGATAGCGGAGGGAAATTTTTGTTTTAAGAGTTGAATGCATTCTTCAATTAAAATTTCTAAAGAAAATAATTCTGTATTAAGTTGATAAGTTGATTCTAATCTGGCAGAGAGCAGAAGATCGGAAACCAGATTGTTTATTCTATCCGTATCATTTATTCCATTTTTAAGTAAAACAAGCGACTGTTCTTCCGATAATTTCTTTCGTTGCAGCGTTTCAAATCCTAATCTTATAGAAGCAATAGGAGATTTTAACTCGTGGGTGATGGATAACAAGAAATTACTACTTTGTTTAGCAGCAAGTATCTCTTTATGGTAACCTCTATTTATAAAAACGATACCAATAAGCAGGCTTAACACGAAAACAGAGGCTTCGCCAAGAATCATCCATTCCTGGCGTTTATAAGCATCTCTAAGTTCAATATGGAAGGAATTTTTTAGGAACTCCTCCTCATTTTTTATTTCATTTTTCGCAATTAAGCTTAGTTTTAATAGTTCATTTTTCGCTAAAAATGCGTCTCTGTTTTTAGTATGGAGAAGCACTGTCCACCAGCTAAAGGCCAGTAGCATGTAAAAAATAACCAAGTATGAAATGATACGCAACTGATTATTTAGCATACAATGAGTTAAAGTTCACCAAATACTTGATCCATGGCCCAATTGATTATTTCTGCTGCCTCATCCAATACTTCCATGGTATGTGCCGAACTGACAAAGCCTACTTCATAGCCGGAGGGACCCATATAGACTCCTTTTTCAAGGAGGGCGGCATGTAACAGTTTAAAGAATTTCATGGAAGCGGGATCAATTTGATCAGCCCTTTTTATGGTCTCTGTACTAAAAGCTATCCAAAAAATAGAACCTACTTTGGGGAAGGTAACACTGTATTTGTTTTCTGTGGCGTGGTCAGTCAGGTTTTTTATAAAATGATTAGTTTTATGATCCAGATCACAATAAAAATTGGGCATCAATAATTGATGACAAGCGGCAAGTCCGGCGGCCATAGCGACAGGATTTCCCGATAGGGTGCCTGCTTGATAAACTGGTCCGTCAGGTGAAATAAAAGCCATCAATTCATTACTTCCGCCATACGCCCCGACGGGCATACCACCACCAATGATTTTTCCGTAGGTAACTAAGTCAGGTTTAATGTCATAGTAACCAGCTGCACCAGCGAAATGCACTCTGAAGCCGGAAATTACTTCGTCAAAAAGAAGAAGCACCTTATGCTCTGTTGCTTTTTGTCTAAGATATTTCAGGAAAGAATAATCTTGTAGTAAAAGTCCATTATTGGCGGGAATAGGCTCTATGATTATACAGGCAATGTCATGACCATATTTTTCCAGGGCTTCATCGAGTGCAGCCCGGTCATCTAAAGGAATAACCAAAGTTTCAGCGGCAAAAGACGGAGGAATACCAGCAGAGGTTGATTCCCCAAAGGTAACCAGACCAGAACCAGCTTTCACCAAAAGAGAGTCCAGGTGTCCATGATAGCAACCTTCAAATTTTAAAATTTTTGATCTTCCTGTAAACCCCCGGGCCAATCTGATGGCAGACATAACGGCTTCCGTACCAGAACTTACAAATCTTACTTTTTCTAAATAAGGATTATTTTTAACCAGCAATTCACCAAGTTCCAGCTCATTGAGGGTAGGGGTGCCAAAAGAAGTTCCCGAAGCAACCGCTTCATAAATTCTTTCTCTTATTTGTTCATTATTGTGCCCCAGAATTAACGGTCCCCACGAGGCGCAAAAATCTATATAGCGGTTGTCATCTTCGTCCCAAACATAGCATCCATCTCCCCGTTTCATGAAAAGGGGAGGGCCACTTACCGATTTAAAAGCCCTGACAGGGGAACTCACGCCGCCTGGAAAAACGGCTTTCGCTCTGGCAAATAATTCAGCTGATTTTTCACGTCGTGGAAAAGAGGTTGCTTCCTGCATAATATTTATTTGATGAAACGGGTTATTATAAAACAAATTTACGAAACGAATTACCGTTATTCCACTATATTTGTAAACATGACAAAATAATTACCATTTATGCAAATAGATCTTTATCCAATTATCCAACCTTTAATATCCAGCTATCATCGATTATACGTCTCTGGTTTAGGTACTTTTTCTGAAAAATACGTTCCCGCTAAAGAAGATTCTATCAATGGAAAATTATTGCCACCAGAAACGCTGATTCAATTTGAGCCAGGTGGAAACGGAGATAGTACGCTTTTTCATAATGAGGTAAAAAGAAGATTTTCAGTGGATGATGCTATGGCTTCAGAGGCTATCAGGCTTTTTTCTAAAAATATTCACGACGCTTTAGACTTACACAATAGCGTCGAATTGCCAAATCTGGGCAGATTGTACTATAATGTGGAACATAAAATAGCTTTCGTCCCCAGATTAAAGGTTTTTGAAAATGATTCCTTCGGTTTACCCGAAGTGCCATTTGTTGAAATTTCACCAACAAATACCCAGGTTCAGAAAGATTCAGGTGCTAACATGATGCCCCCGGTACCACCATCTAATCCGATGATGAAATTTGTTATTTTTAGTATCATTTTTGTTGCTTTTGCTGTCGGCATTTATTTTATGGTTACTACCCCTTTTATAGAAAATAATCTGGTCAAAGTTAAAGAAATGTTCGAGGCTTGGAATGACGATGCGAATGTGGAGAAAAAAAATATTGATCCTGTCGTAGATATAGTGGATACAAGTGAGCAAGTGGTAGATTTTCCCGAAAAAGAAGAAGAGGATGAACAGGTCATTAAGTCTGAACCAGTGAAAACGGAATCTGCCGGAAAAACGGCTTATGTTAAAATAGCGATTGGTGTATTCGGTAATCCTGATAATGCTGCCAGGGTAGTAGCTAAAATAGAAAAAGCAGGTTTTATCTCTTTTTCTGAAAAGGTTGGATCACTCACAAAAGTTGGTGTTAAACAGGAGTATAAGTCCGTAGCGGAAAAATTAGAAATTTTAGATAAAGTCAGATCCGAAATTGAAAAAACAGCCGTAATAATAAATTGATTTATCTGGTTATTTTTTTTAGGTATTTATCCTAGGAATCTATTTTTTACCTATATTTGCGCACGTTTAAAAAAAGTTCTTTTGACATGAAGGATTTAGTTCCCTATGATATTCGCCTCAAAGGCCTAAAAGATGGGGTTCACACATTTGATTTTACTTTCGACAGTGATTTTCTACCTTTTTTTGAAAATGCACCTGACGATATAGTAACTGGAAGTGTAAAGGTATTGTTAGAAAAAAGGGTTGGCTTGATTATCATGCAGTTTAACCTTAATGCTGAGTTGCATGCACCTTGCGATCGCTGTTTAGCGAATATTAAAATACCTCTTCAAAGCGACTATAAGCTATTGGTAAAGTCAATGGAACATCCAGAGGAAATAGAAAATGAAGATGTTATCGTTCTTCACCCCGAAACGCCTGTATGGAATGCAGCTTCTGTGATTTATGAAAATATTTTACTGGCTATACCAGTAATAAAAAGATATGATTGTGAGAGTGATTTAAATCCTCCCTGTGATATGGAAATGATTAAAATCCTTTCTCAGGGAATAGTTGACGAAACGCCTGAAGATGAAAATTTTTCCCCGTGGAAAATACTTCAAAATTGGGATAACAAAAAAAATTCTTAATTCCTGTTATTATTAAAATAACAGATAAACGTTGAAAAATGGCACATCCAAAGAGTAGAATTTCAAAGCAGCGTAAGCACAAGCGTCGTACGCACTATAAAGCAGAAGTTCCAACCCTTTCTACCTGTTCAGTAACAGGAGAAACCCATCTACGTCACCGTGCTTACACTGATGTAACTGGTAATCTTTATTATAGAGGTCGTTTATTTAGTGCTTCTGCGACAGAAGAATAAATAGTATCGTCTTCCTATTGAAAATCTGTTTCTATGAGTAAAACTATAGTAACAAGTAAAAATGCCCCCGCACCCATCGGTCCTTATAATCAGGCTGTTTGGTACGGGGATATTTTATTTGTGTCCGGGCAGATTGCCTTAGATCCGGTGACGGGTGAGTTAGTACTTGATTCTATTGAAATTGAAACAGACAGGGTGTTAAAGAACCTCGAGGGTATCCTGCACACGGCAGGATTAACCTTTGAAAATGTACTTAAATGTTCTGTTTTTGTTACCGATATGAACGATTTTTCAAAAATAAATGCCGTTTACGGTAAGTATTTTAAGGAAGAAACGGCTCCCGCCAGAGAATTGGTGCAGGTCGCCGCGCTACCGCGTTTCGTTCATGTGGAGATTTCACTCATTGCGGGTAGATAGTAATTATCTATTCGTTTCTTTTTTATTGTCTTAACTCTTATTGTGGCTACAAAAACAGTCCTTTCTTGTATCCAGCCTACGGGTGATATGCACTTCGGAAATTATTTCGGAGCTGTAAAAAATTGGGTAGATATTCAACAAAAATATGATTGTTTCTATGGCGTTGTAGATTATCATGCTATGACCATGCCCTACAATCCAAAACAGCTTCAGGAAAATACCTGGGAGCTTATTTTTAATCTGATAGCTGCTGGAGTTAAAACAGAGAATCTTTTTGTACAATCTCTCGTTCCTGAACATGCGGAATTATCGTGGATTTTAAATTGTTTTGCTTCCTATGGACAGCTTACCCGAATGACGCAGTTCAAAGATAAAACCCAGCAAGTAGAAGAAGGAAATGCGGACGGTTTTATTTCAGCGGGTTTATTAGATTATCCTGTTTTGCAGGCTGCTGACATACTCATTTACAAAGCCGATTTCGTCCCTGTTGGAAAAGATCAGGAACAACATTTGGAACTTACCAGAAATATAGCCCAGCGTTTTAATAATCAAGTCGGACAAGAATATTTTGTATTGCCAGAGCCTTTATTTACGGAAACGCCTAAGGTGATGTCTCCTGCAGACCCTATGAAAAAGATGAGTAAGAGTGCAGGGGAAAAGCACTATATTCCTGTTTTCAGTACGCCGGAGAAAATTAAAAAACAGATTCGATCGGCTGTTACAGATACGGGTGATACGCCATCCGGAGAAATGTCCCAAGGTTTGATTAACTTATTTGAACTGTTAAAAGCAGCTAATAAAATGAATCAGCACCATTCCTTAATGTCTGATTATCAGTCAGGTGTTCTTAAATATGTCCATCT
>JAFMBH010000080.1 GCA_017858735.1 Bacteroidota bacterium | reverse complement strand
AAGTCAACTCAAGGACATCAGGGTTTTAAAGCAAGGTGAAGCACTAGAATTTAGAGGCTAGGGTAAATTGGGCAGGCAAAATAGTAATTCGTATGTTAGAAATGCTATTGGTCGAATTTCTGATTAAGAAACATTAATTTGTTCCTTTTACTTATATTTATTCATTAATTTCGTTCCCTCATTGGAAAAAATAACAAAATGAAGCATTTATATTTGATTCTGGTGGCTTCAAGCTTTACTTTTACGGCTTGGGCTCAATCGCCAAACACAGACAAAAGTCTTTTCAGACAGTTGGGTTCTGAACTACCCACCCCAAATACTTACCGAACGGCTTCTGGTGCCCCAGGTGAAAGTTATTGGCAACAACGTGCTGATTATGACATTAAGGTGGAGGTTGATGACAACACTCAAAAATTGATTGGTAAGGAAACGATTACCTACACAAATAATTCTCCGCACGTACTTTCTTATGTATGGGTGCAATTGGACCAAAATGTGGTGGATCCGGAATCTGATACTTACAAGACGAAAACGAATACTATGTCAGAGCGTACCTCTTTGACCCAGTTGAATGCCATGATTGATAATTCTTTCGATGGGGGGTTCAAATTGGAATATGTACGCGATGTAATGGGTAAGGATTTGAAATATACAGTCAATAAAACGATGATGAGGGTTGACCTACCTACACCATTAGCCGCAAAAGGTGGTAAAGTTGTACTTAATATTTCATGGGCTTATAATATCAATGATAGACAGAATCCTGCTTTATCTGCAGACAGCAGAGGTGGATATGAGTTTTTTCCTGAAGATGGAAATTACCTTTATACTTTGGCTCAATGGTATCCAAGAATGGCCGTTTATGACGATTATAATGGATGGCAGCACAAGCAATTTCTAGGCCAGGGTGAGTTTACCTTACCTTTTGGAAATTTCACCGTAGCTATTACCGTTCCTTCTGACCATATCGTAGCTTCTACAGGTGTTTTGCAAAATGGAAAAGAGGTTCTTACTGCAGAGCAACTGAAGCGCTTCGAAGCATCAAAATCGGCAGTTAAACCTGTTGTCATTGTAACTCAGGCGGAAGCGACAGAAAAGGAAAAAACCAAAGCAACTACCAAGAAAACGTGGATTTATAAAGCGGAAAATGTTCGTGATTTTGCTTTTGGAACCAGTAGAAAATATATTTGGGACGCCGTGGGAGTGAAGGTGGAGGGAAGTACTCAACCTGTTATTATGGCTATGTCCTACTATCCTAAGGAGGCTAATCCTCTGTATGGACAATATTCTACAGAAGCAGTGGCGCACACGTTGAGAGTTTACTCTAAGCATACCATTCCTTATCCTTATCCTGTGGCTATTTCCGTGGAAGCAAGCAACGGTATGGAATATCCTATGATTTGTTTCAATTATGGTCGTCCTGAAAAGGATGGAACTTATTCTGACAGAATTAAATATGGTATGCTATCGGTTATTTTTCATGAAGTTGGTCATAATTTCTTTCCAATGATTGTAAATTCTGACGAACGTCAATGGACCTGGATGGACGAAGGCTTGAATTCTTTCTGTCAATTTCTTGCAGAACAGGAGTGGCAAAGGGATTACCCTTCTGGAAGTGGGCCAGCAAAATCAATCGTTGATTATATGAAGATGGATAAATCGGTTCAGAATCCTATTATGACAAATTCTGAATCTATTATTCGATTTGGTGATAACGCCTACGGTAAACCTGCTACAGCATTGAATATTCTTCGTGAAACCGTTATGGGCAGAGAATTATTTGATTTTTCTTTCAGAGAATATGCAAAGCGTTGGGCATTCAAACATCCCACACCTTCTGATCTTTTCCGTACCATGGAAGACGCATCGGGTGTTGACCTCGACTGGTTCTGGAGAGGCTGGTTTTTTACTACAGATCATGTGGATATTTCATTGGATAATGTGACTCCTTTTAGATTGGATACTAAAAATCCGGACATTGAAAAACCCTTAGCAGGTAAAGCTGCCAAAGAGGAATTTGAGAAGGATATTACTTATCAAAATAATAAAAGAGATTTGCCAACTACGGCAGTGGAAAGGAATAAAGAATTAGAAGATTTTTATAATAATTATGATCCAAATGCCATAGTTCCTTCGGACAAGAAGGCTTATGATCAATATATGACTGGATTAGGTGAAAAAGAGAAAGCCTTTTTAGCTAAAGGTTTACATTTTTATCAATTGGATTTCTCTAATAAAGGCGGATTGGTAATGCCTCTTATTATTCAGTTTAATTTTGAGGATGGTACGAAAGAGGTCAAAAGAATTCCAGCGGAAATCTTTAAATTGAATGACCAAAAAGTATCAAAGGTATTTGCGCTGAACAAACCTGTGGTAAGTGTTGAATTAGATCCGCAAGAGGAAACGGCAGATACTGACAGGGAGAATAATTTCTTCCCAAGAAAGGCTGTTCCTTCAAGATTTGAACTTTTCAAGCAATCTGGGGGAGGTCGCTGGAGTGGTGGCGGAGGAATGAATCCAATGCAAAAAGCTAAGGCTGAAACTAAAAACTAAATATTTTATTACTTTCGATTTTGACAACTAGAGGCTGACCTTAAATGGACAGCCTCTTTTTTGGTGTACTATGGTTATACTTTAGATTTCTTATGGGTTAATGCCGCTTTCACAAAATGAACAAAAAGTGGATGAGGATTCTCAACGGTACTTTTTAATTCAGGGTGAAATTGTACGCCAACAAACCAGGGATGATCTGCCAGTTCGATAATTTCCACTAGACCAGATTGTGGATTTACACCTGAAATAACCAAGCCTGCAGCGGTTAATTTATCTAAATAGGCATTGTTAAATTCATAGCGATGTCGATGCCTTTCCGAAATTTTTAACCCCCCATAAGCTACGGCAGCTTTTGTTTTCTTCTTCAGTTCGCAGGCATAAGCGCCCAATCGCATCGTTCCCCCCTTATCGGTGATTTTTTTCTGTTCTTCCATCATATCAATGACAGGTTCCGGCGTTTCCGGATTGACCTCCGTGGAACTTGCATGCTCAATACCGGCGACATTTAAGGCAAATTCTACTACAGCACACTGCATGCCAAGACAAATACCAAAGAATGGAATTTTATTTTTTCTGACGAATTCGATTGCTTTTATTTTTCCAGCGATGCCTCTTTCTCCAAATCCCGGAGCAACTAAAACGCCATCTAATTTACCAAGAATGCTTTCCAGTGCGGTATATGAACTGTCCAGTTCTTCGGCATGAATAGGAATAACTTTTACCTTACATTCATTCATCGCACCTGCATGAATGAACGATTCGTAAATCGATTTATAGGCATCTTGTAATTCGTTGTATTTCCCAACAAGCCCAATAGTTACTTCGTTCGATGGATGTTTAAGTTTGTTTAAGAACGATTTCCATGTCTTTAAATTAGGTTCCTTTCTGTCGGGAAGCCTCAATTTTGATAATACCGTACTATCTAGTTTTTCAGATAGCATCAACAAGGGCACGTCATAAATGGTAGACGCATCAATCGCTTCAATGACAGAGCCAACATCTACGTTACAAAAAAGAGCGAGTTTTCTGCGGATATCCATATTGATGGGATGTTCCGTCCGGCAAACTAAAATATCGGGCTGTATCCCGGTATTTAATAATTCCTTTACAGAATGCTGCGTTGGCTTCGTTTTAAGTTCTCCCGCCGCACTTAAATAGGGGATTAACGTAAGATGAATGACTAAGCAATTATCGGAACCTAACTCCCAGCGTAATTGTCGAAGAGATTCTAAATAGGGTAGAGATTCAATATCTCCAACCGTTCCACCGAGTTCCGTGATGATAATATCATAGTTGGAATTTGAAGCCAGCAACATGACTCTCCGCTTTATCTCATCGGTAATGTGTGGAATGACCTGCACGGTCTTTCCCAGATAATCACCTGCTCTTTCTCTGTTTATTACTGTTTGATAGATTCTCCCGGTAGTGACATTATTTGCCTGAGAGGTGGGCTGATTTAAAAACCGTTCGTAATGTCCTAAATCCAGGTCCGTTTCAGCACCGTCGTCTGTAACATAACATTCCCCATGTTCATAAGGATTGAGTGTCCCTGGATCTACGTTGATGTATGGGTCGAATTTTTGAATGGTTACCTTGAACCCTCTCGCTTGCAATAGTTTGGCCAGTGATGCCGCTATGATGCCTTTACCCAATGAGGAAGTTACCCCTCCCGTAACGAAAATATATTTGGCCATTATTTTGTAAGGTTTTGTTACGGGTCACAAAGGTAGCAAATATAGTGTAATTTAGGTCGAAATGTTTAAATTATATATTAAAATATTGATTATCATCAGGTTAAACTCCTAAAAGGACTTAATAATAAATTAACACAGATTTAAATTTAAGTTTACTTACAAAGTCTATTATTGTGATTTAAATAACCAAATCTTTATTTATGAATTATCAACGTTATCTATTTTCTATTTATTTTTTGCTGATTGCTATTTTGGGTTTTTCCCAGGCAACTGTCAAAATTACTGACGCCGACTTAGTTGCAGGTCAAACCTACAATTGGACTAAGAACAATACTTATCTTTTAGATGGTCTTGTATTCCTTGAAACGGGTGGAGTTTTAAACATCGAAGCTGGAACGGTTGTGAAATTTACCCCGAGAGCTGATGTTGGCAATCCATCTGCGTTAGTTATCACAAAAGGAGCTAAAATAAATGCTACTGGAACGGCACAGAACCCGATTATTTTCACGGCTGAAGCAGATGATGTAAATAATCCAACGGACTTAGGACCGAAAGATAATGCATTGTGGGGCGGACTTGTGATATTAGGTAACGGAGTGACACAGAAGAGTGGTAATGGTTCAGTATCAGTTGAGGGAATCCCAACGACAGAGCCAAGAGGTATATATGGAGGTAATGATAATAACGATGACTCTGGAGTTATGCGTTATGTTTCTATCCGCCACGGTGGACGTCAGTTAGTGAGCGGCAGTGAATTAAATGGCTTAACATTAGGAGCCGTTGGTAGCAAGACGGTATTGGAATACATTGAGATATATGCGAATTCAGATGATGGTATTGAATTTTTTGGAGGTGCACCGAACTTAAAATATGCGATTGTTGCCTTTGCGGAGGATGATAGTTTTGACTGGGATGAGGTATATTCAGGTAAAGGACAGTTCTGGTTTTCAATTCAGCGTCCTGATATTGCTGATGCGGGAGGAGAGTTAGACGGAACGACACCGGATGACGTTACACCATATTCAAATCCGACGGTATATAACTGGACACATATTGGATCAGGAATAGGTGCTACGGCGGCGAATCCTGTAGGTTGGTTATTTAGAGCAGGAACGGCGGGTGTAGTTGCGAATTCAATAGTAACTGGGATGAAAGGAAAAGTGATTGAAGTACAGGATAAAAATACAGGAGCTAATGATGCACACCAGAAGTTGGTTAAGGGTGAGTTGAAGATTATGAACAACATATTTTTTGGTAATGGCAGTAATGCAGCATTAGATGCATCTGCAACGGGTGTTATCCGAGTAACCAGCGGACAGCCAAACCAGGATAATGCTTCAGGATCAGATTTGATTGGCCATTTGACAGCGAATAAGACGAGTTTGGAAAATCCTGGTATTATTTCTATCAGTAGAGATGCTGATGGTAAATTAGATCCACGACCAACGGCAAGTGGATCGGCTTATACAACCGCACTGGCAAATCTTCCTGCTGGCGATGCATTCTTTAGTAATGTGAGTCACAAGGGTGCATTTAGTGCCAATTCAACAGAACTTTGGATAAAAGGATGGTCCACTTTGGCAAGAAATGGACATTTACCTTCAGAAAACATTGCGGGTACTACTGTCAAAATTACTGACGCCGACTTAGTTGCAGGTCAAACCTACAATTGGACTAAGAACAATACTTATCTTTTAGATGGTCTTGTATTCCTTGAAACGGGTGGAGTTTTAAACATCGAAGCTGGAACGGTTGTGAAATTTACCCCGAGAGCTGATGTTGGCAATCCATCTGCGTTAGTTATCACAAAAGGAGCTAAAATAAATGCTACTGGAACGGCACAGAACCCGATTATTTTCACGGCTGAAGCAGATGATGTAAATAATCCAACGGACTTAGGACCGAAAGATAATGCATTGTGGGGCGGACTTGTGATATTAGGTAACGGAGTGACACAGAAGAGTGGTAATGGTTCAGTATCAGTTGAGGGAATCCCAACGACAGAGCCAAGAGGTATATATGGAGGTAATGATAATAACGATGACTCTGGAGTTATGCGTTATGTTTCTATCCGCCACGGTGGACGTCAGTTAGTGAGCGGCAGTGAATTAAATGGCTTAACATTAGGAGCCGTTGGTAGCAAGACGGTATTGGAATACATTGAGATATATGCGAATTCAGATGATGGTATTGAATTTTTTGGAGGTGCACCGAACTTAAAATATGCGATTGTTGCCTTTGCGGAGGATGATAGTTTTGACTGGGATGAGGTATATTCAGGTAAAGGACAGTTCTGGTTTTCAATTCAGCGTCCTGATATTGCTGATGCGGGAGGAGAGTTAGACGGAACGACACCGGATGACGTTACACCATATTCAAATCCGACGGTATATAACTGGACACATATTGGATCAGGAATAGGTGCTACGGCGGCGAATCCTGTAGGTTGGTTATTTAGAGCAGGAACGGCGGGTGTAGTTGCGAATTCAATAGTAACTGGGATGAAAGGAAAAGTGATTGAAGTACAGGATAAAAATACAGGAGCTAATGATGCACACCAGAAGTTGGTTAAGGGTGAGTTGAAGATTATGAACAACATATTTTTTGGTAATGGCAGTAATGCAGCATTAGATGCATCTGCAACGGGTGTTATCCGAGTAACCAGCGGACAGCCAAACCAGGATAATGCTTCAGGATCAGATTTGATTGGCCATTTGACAGCGAATAAGACGAGTTTGGAAAATCCTGGTATTATTTCTATCAGTAGAGATGCTGATGGTAAATTAGATCCACGACCAACGGCAAGTGGATCGGCTTATACAACCGCACTGGCAAATCTTCCTGCTGGCGATGCATTCTTTAGTAATGTGAGTCACAAGGGTGCATTTAGTGCCAATTCAACAGAACTTTGGATAAAAGGATGGTCCACTTTGGCAAGAAATGGACATCTTTCGGGAACAGCTACAAATAATCAAGAGATACTATCTTTTGATATCACTGAAAGATTCAAAATTTATCCAAATCCAGTTGGTATCCAAGAAACATTCACTGTAGAAGCTGAATTTTCACAAAGAACTTATATTGATATTTTCAGCATGGATGGTCGCCAAATAAGAAGTGTAAAAGTAGAGAAAAATACACCTGACCAATTTGAAATGAGCGGATTGGAAAGAGGAATGTATTTAATTAAATTTACCACAGAAGCGGGTAAATTCAGTGTTAAAAAATTAATTGTAGAATAAAAATTTTCAAAATAACAAAGTGGAATGATTCGAAATGAATCATTCCACTTCTGTGTTTAAATATCTTCATATGAAATTGAACCTAATCCTGTTTCTTGCTTTATTGTTTTTTGGTTACTCAGAAATTTATGCACAGAAAGTTAAAGTATTTGGGAAGATAGTTGATAAGGAATCGGGCGAAGATTTAATTGGCGCTTATATTATTCTAAAAATAGGTGAAGAGCAAAAAGGTGGAACTTCTACCGATATAGATGGAACTTATTCTTTAGAAATTGATCCAGGGCAGTATGACATAACCGTCAGTTATGTTTCATACAATGATTTAAAAATTAAAGATGTAATAATTAAGGAGGGAGAAAACTACCCTTTAGACGTAGCTTTATCTTCTTCAACAGAAATTTTAACTGAGGTGGTAGTAACTGCAGAAGCTGTTAAAAACACAGACGCTGCACTGATAACCCTGCAAAGGAAATCATTTTCTGTTCAGGATGGTATTTCCTCGAAACAAATAACCAGAACAGGAAGTTCAAATGCTGCAGAAGCAATGAAACAGATGACTGGTGCTGTAGTTGAAGATGGAAAGTTTGTTGTTATGAGAGGTCTTGGTGATCGTTATTCTTTGGCTCAGCTAAATGGTATCACGTTGCCTAGTGCAGATCCCTATCGCAATAGTTCAAGTTTGGATATTATTCCTGCACAAATGATTGATAATTTGATTACAGTTAAGACTTTTACTCCTGATTTACCCGGAAACTTTAGTGGTGGTCTTGTCAATGTAACAACCAAATCTTTTCCAGATCAATTTACCTTAAATTTAAGTATTGGTTTAGATTTTAATACGCAATCTTCCTTTAACTCTGACTTTCAAGGAATGAAAAGAGGAAAATATGATTGGTTAGGATTTGATGACGGGGGTAGAGCCCACCCGGAGCTATTATTAGATCCTGAGGTGAGAAATCTTATGTCTTCCAGCACTTATTTAACGGCAAGGGCTCCTGGGACTCAGAATGATCAGGTAAGAGATCTTTTTGATCAAACATCTAAGGTTCTTAGTAATGAATTTATTCCAACGCAAAGAACTGCGCCATTAAACAGGAGTTTAAATTTTTCAATGGGGAATAAAATTTCATTGTTTGGAAAAGATTTAGGTTATAATATAGGTTTAATATATAGTAATAATTATACTTTTTATGACAATGGTGTTGTGGCCACTTATATAAATACAAGTTCAACAGAATTATTTGATTATCAAAGGTTAAATGAAAATAAAAGTGTAGAAAATCCTCATTTAGGAGGTATTGCCAATGTTTCCTATAAATTGAATGATCAAAATATTATTTCTATAAGCAGTATTTTCAACAATGATGCAGATATAACTACCCGTTCTCAGACAGGAAGATATTTAGGTCAAGTATCACAATCAGAGGCAAGTTTTAATACTAATACCTTGGAATTTACCCAAAGACAATTCTTTACTACTCAGGTTTCGGGTAAACATGGTATTGGTAAAAATCAGATTACGAATATTGATTGGATGATTGCTTCTTCAAATTCTTTACAACGAGAACCCGATTTACGTTACTTTGCCTATACCGTGTCTGATCCAGGTACTGATAATGAACAATTCTATATTAATAATTCAGAAATTGCATTTCCTTATCATTTTTTTAGGGATTTAAAAGATAATCAGACAGAGGGTAAAGTAGATATAACTATTCCTTTCTTGACGAAGGGTAATCAAGGAAGCTCTAATAAGTTAAAATTTGGTGCCTTTTATAGTGCTGTAAATCGTAATTTTGAGGAGTATCGTTACCAGATGAATAATTCAGGGGTGCCTTCGGAAATTGGTTTTTCTTCGTTTAACGGAAATTTTAATGATTTTTTAAGTTTAGATAATTTTGGCGTCATTGGCAAAACGACGGCAAATGGAGTCATAAACAGGTATCTTATTGGCTACCATTATATTAATCAGAATAATGATAAAAATTTCTATACTGGTACCCAGCAAATATTTTCATCTTATGGTATGTTCATTCAAAATCTAACTAAAAAATTAAAGATTGTTGGCGGTGGACGTTTAGAGTCTACTGATTTAAGTGTCAAGAGTAGAGATATTACTGTTAAGGAAAGTGTCATAGATTTGGTTGATTTCTTATATTCAGCTAACCTTATTTATGAATTGGGTAGTAAGTCTAATCTTAGATTTGCTGCTTCAAAAACACTTGCACGTCCCAATATGAGAGAATTAGCTCCATTTTTCCAATTTGATACTAAAAATGGCTTTTTCAATGTTGGAAATCCAGAATTGAAGAGAACTATTATTCAGAATTATGATTTTCGTTATGAATTATATCCAAAAGCAGGTGAACTTTTTGCTTTAAGCCTTTTTGCAAAAAATTTCGATGATCCAATTCTTCGTGCTTTCAATCCAAGGGCAACCATTCCGGAATTATCTTATATAAATATTGATAATGCTCAAGTATATGGTTTTGAGATGGAATTTCGTAAGCAACTTAACTTCATAAGTCCTTCACTAAAAAATTTTACATTTAGTACCAATGTGGCTATTATTAATTCAGGTTATGATATTCCTGAAAATGAAATTACTAATTCTAAGGCTATTGATGCTAGATATGACTTGACCAGACGACCTTTTCAAGGACAAGCACCATTTATTACGAATTTCATTTTGAGTTATTTTAATACCGATAATGGTTTGGAATCAACGGTTTCATTTAATTTATCTGGAAGAAAATTATATGGTATTGCTTTATTTGCTACACCTGATATTTATGAAGAACCTATTCCTTTATTGAATTTCAAACTCTCTAAGAGGATAGGTGAAAACTATCAAATCAGTTTTACCGCCAGGAACTTATTGAATGCTGAAAATAGAAAAACTCAAAATTTTAACAATATCAAATATTTAGCTGAAGGATTTAGAATTGGTTCTACTTTTGGTTTAAATTTTACTTATATTGTGAAATAATAATTTCTCCCTTGTTTTTGTAAGGAGGCAGAATTACGATTTTCGTTCTGCCTCCTTTTTTTTATTATTCAATTTATTAACTTTGCCGCATGAACTCAAAAATAACTAAAATAGGGCTTATTCTTAGGGGTTTTGCTATGGGAATGGCGGAAGTTATTCCAGGTGTATCAGGCGGTACCATTGCATTTATTTCTGGTATCTATACTCAATTATTAGATGCTATCAAAGCTATTTTGAGTTTTGAACCTATCACTGCGTTTAAAAAAGACGGATGGAGGGGCGTTTGGGTAATAATAAACGGAGATTTTCTCCTTTATCTCCTTTTAGGCATGGTAGGAGGGATTGTTATTGGCGTTTTCGCTATTACTCATTTAATGGAAAGTTATCCCATTCCTTTATGGTCTTTCTTTTTTGGACTTATTATTGCTTCAACCTGGTTTATTGCCAAGCAAATTCCTACCTGGAATGTAACAACCATTGGACTTTTTATTTTTGGAACAGTCATCGCTTATTTATATACCATCGTTTCTCCGACAAATGGGAATGAAGCGCTTTGGTTCGTATTTATTTCTGGAACCATTGCCATTTCGGCTTTGCTATTACCTGGAATTTCCGGTTCGTTTATTTTACTCTTACTTGGTATGTATGCCTTTGTAGTGGGATCAGTCAAAAATCTTTTAACTGATTTCAATACTGATTATCTGCTGGTTGTAGGGGTTTTTGCTACCGGTTGTTTATTGGGATTAGCTACTTTTTCAAGATTTTTGTCCTGGTTATTTAAAATTTATCCGAATCAGACCTTAGCTCTTTTAACAGGATTTATGCTTGGTTCATTGAACAAAGTATGGCCTTGGAAAATTATATTATCATGGAGAGTAAATTCGCAGGGTGAAGAAGTTCCTTTATTAGTAAAAAGTGTTTCTCCTTTTCACCCTGGTATTGATCATCCGTATTTTTTATTAGCGTTATTTTTAATGGTTTTGGGGGCTTCCCTCATGTTCATTTTCGATAGATTAGAATTGAAACGTGTTCAAAAATAATTTAACTTGATGACTACTAGCGTATCATGGTTGCCTTTTGAAAAAGAACCTGTGGGTAAAAAAGGCTTGGGCTTAATTGGATTTCCTTTATCTCATTCTTTTTCAAAACAGTTTTTTGCCGATAAATTTGATAAGGAAAATATACAGGACTTCTATTATGATGTATTTCCTATTCCTGATATTTCTCTTCTTCCTGAATTGTTTAACATGTATCCCAATCTCCTTGGGGTTAATGTTACCATTCCTTATAAAAAGGCGGTTATTCCTTATTTAGATGATTTAAATGAGGAAGCTGCTGCGGTTGGTGCTGTAAATGTTATAAAACGTACCCAGATGGGGCTGGTGGGTTATAATTCTGATGTATTTGGATTTGGAGGATCTTTGAACAAATTCCTTCAGCATAAAGATGCATCTATGATAAATAATGCATTGGTTTTGGGAAATGGAGGTGCGGCCAAAGCCGTTCTCTATCAGTTACCTAAAATGGGTATTCTCCCAACCCTTGTTTCCAGAACCCCTACACCTGATGGCATTACTTATGATGATCTGACTCCTGATATCATGAATTTGAATAGATTGATTATTCAAACTACACCGCTCGGAATGTCGCCCTATGTCGATGAATCTCCCAATATCCCGTATTCCCTTTTAACTCCAAGACACTTTTTATACGACCTTATTTATAATCCAGGGGAAACGCTGTTCCTAAAACAAGGTAAGGCCAGAGGAGCAAAAACTTGTAACGGACACGAAATGCTTGTGCTTCAAGCTATTAAATCATGGGATATTTGGACATCAGATCTTTAATATGGATAATACGGTTTTTATTCCCGACTTTAAGGACATTTCTATCGCTTTCCGCGATAAGAATAATTCAGAGTTGAAGCAGAGTTATTGGCTCTTCAAAGGTATGAACGCACCTTTCCTCGTAAATATAGGATCTAAAATAGGTATGTTTGCTCTACATTGGTCTTTCCCTTTTGTAGGAGAGATTATTAAACAGACTATTTTTAAACAATTCTGTGGGGGAACTTCTCTCAAAGAAAGTTTACCCGTCATCGAAAGATTGGGCAAACAGCAAATCTTTTCTGTCCTCGATTATGGCGCAGAAGGTAAAAGTTCAGAAGAGGAATTCGATTTTACCTTGCAGGAAGCTAAAAGAGCCGTTGATTTTGCTCAACGCTCAGGATTCAATCCCTTCGTTAGTACCAAGTTGACAGGTCTTGTTAAACAAGAAATTTTAGAAGATATCGCTTTGGGAAAAATAATGTCCGAAGAAGCAAAGATAGCCTTCGACAGATTCAAAGATCGCGTGGATAGTTTATGTGCCTTAGCTGCAGAGAAAAATGTATCCGTTTTAATCGATGCAGAAGAATCCTGGATTCAACAAACTATCGATGACCTGGCCAATGCCATGATGGAAAAATATAACGGAAAAAGGGCTATTATTTATAATACTTTTCAAATGTACAGGAAAGATCGTCTATCCTTTTTAAAGGATAGTTTCCATCTTTCAAAAGAAAAAAAGTTTATCCTTGGGGCCAAATTGGTTAGAGGAGCTTACATGGAAAAAGAGAATAAAAGGGCAGAAGATTTAAATTATGAGTCTCCTATTCATACTTCCAAAGAATATACGGATCAGTCTTTCAATGACGGCATCCAGTTCTGCCTGGACCATTATCAGGAAATGGCTTCTATGAATGCTTCCCATAATGTTCACAGCGTGTCTATTCAAGTTGAAGAAATGGCCAAAAAATCCATTCCGTTCAATCACCATAACTTATATTTCTGTCAGTTAATGGGGATGAGTGACATTCTTACATTCAATCTGGCGAATGCGGGCTTTAATGTTGGAAAATACGTAGTTTACGGTCAGATTAAGGAGGTAATCCCTTATCTGATTCGCCGTGCTGAGGAAAATAGTAGTGTTACCGGGGATATGTCCAGAGAACTGGGTCTTGTCAAAGCGGAAATAATCCGGCGGAAAATACTTTAATCTAGGTTCATCGGTACTTCCATAAGCAGTATTTCAGCATCATCTTCTCTGGCTGTAATATCAATTTGATTTGTTCCTGTGATACCTAACCCATCACGAAGCCCCATTTCTTGTTCGTCAATGACAAATGAGCCTTTTAGTATAAAAGCATAAAGGCCGTTGCTTTCTTTTTTCATTTGATAAGGTACATTTTGCCCTTTATCAAAATTACCCAGGTGAAACCATGCGTCTTGGTGAATCCAAACGCCCTCGTCATTCTGATTAGGCGAAAGAATCTGCTGTAACCTGTTTTTCCTTTCCTCTATATTTAAGCTAATCTGATCATACCGGGGCGTTACGTTTTTCTTATTTGGAAAAACCCATATTTGTAGGAATTTTACCGTTTCCTCTTTGTTTTTATTGTATTCACTATGGTAAACACCTGTTCCAGCGCTCATTACCTGTATATCCCCTTTCCTTATAATCGTTGTATTGTTCATGCTGTCCTGATGCTCCAAATCACCTTCTAATGGAATACTTATAATTTCCATATTATCATGTGGGTGTTTTCCGAAACCCATTCCACCAGCAACGGTATCATCGTTCAAAACGCGTAATACCCCAAAATTCATTCTTTCTGGATTATAATAATTTGCAAAGCTGAAAGAATGAAAACTTTTAAGCCAGCCATGATTTGCCTCTCCTCTTGTGTTAGCCTGATGAAAGATTAGTTTTTTCATGTTACTTTTTGGTATTAACAAAATATAACGAAACTAGACTTTATTTTGTTTCGGTTTTAAACCCTTCTTTATTGGCTTTATATTCAGTTTGTTTAGGTTTGGTTGCCCTGCATCTACCCAGGCTGTGTACCAACTGCTACTAATAGCTTGAATTGTTTTTTTCATTTGCTTTTCGACCATTCCATCCATGGCCTGTTGATAAGCTTTAGAAAAATCTATACAGGGTTTTTTAATAGTACCTTTTCCCTGAATAACATAACACCACTGTTTGTCTGACGGAAACGTATCCCGAACTTGTTTCTCCAATAGTAATACATCAGCAACCATTCGCTGGCTTTCTTTACATATTTCCCAAAATACGGTCGCTGGATCAGCCCAATAAAGAGCTTTTCCTGTCCAGAGTTGGTAGGTTGATTCTGCGAAATATTCTGGAATATGACTTTCCCATAGGGCATGGATTCCAATCTGGTCAGTGAGTTGTCCAT
>JAFMBH010000192.1 GCA_017858735.1 Bacteroidota bacterium | reverse complement strand
GAGGCATTAAACTGCGGATCGACTTCGGTGAAGCTACTTAGTTTTTTGTTCCACGATGCGGTATCAGTTTTTGAAATACCTTTGGCCACTGAGGCATTAAACTGCGGATCGATTTCGGTGAAGCTGCTCAGTTTTTTGTTCCACGCTGCGGTATCTGATGCTGAAATACCTTTGGCAATGGAGGTATTGAATAAAGGGTCAGATTCTGTGAATGAACTCAGTTTTTTGTTCCACGCGGCGGTATCAGCTGCTGAAATGCCTTTGGCTACGGAATTATTGTAAATGGAATCTAATATATTACTTGTTCCACTGCCACTAACTTTTTTGTTCCAATTGGCCGTATCAATTGCGGTGATACCTTTAGCCACAGAATTATTGAAATATGGATCCGTTTCAATACCCGTCCCATTGCCTCCTGATTTTTTATTCCAAATGGCCGTATCAACAGCTGTGATACCTTTTGCGATGGAAGCATTAAACTGCGGATCCAATTCGTTTATCTTACCCAGTAATGTTTCAGCTGATTTGGCGTGAATCGCATAAGGAACGCTTAAAATTTGGGTAAACACTGCAATTTTATAATCTTGACCACCATTAATATCTGTTTCCGATTGGATATAATAAGGGCCAGTGGACCAGTCAATATCAGAAAATTTTCCTTTTATTGGGGTACCACCACCTATAACTAAATAGGCAAGACCATTCAGATTTGTTTGCACATAATGTCTTTCCTGATAAACAGGAATGCCATTTGGATTATCCTTAAGGATACTTATTCGTATGCCAACTACTTTATTTGAAATCAATTCATTGTCAGTATTTCTGATAATGGTTTGATAACTGACCAGTCCGGGCGCTTGACCTCTCAAAAAAAGCGTGGAAAGAAAGATGGCAGCAAAAGTGAAAATTGTATTTTTCATCATGGCATTTTAGTATTTTAGAACTCTTCTAGTTGAGATTGAAGTAATTTTGGTTTTCCCTCTTTGAATTTATACCCGAATTGAATGGCATGTCCACCCGATGTGAAGTTGGATACAATAGACGTTGGAATTTCAAAATGGAAGCCTACAAAGAAGGAGGATAAAACCATTTGAATATTCATCGCAATCGCTTGTGATCCTTTTGACAGGTTTTCAGAAAACGATTTGTAGGTAGTTATTAACTGTACAAAGTCTTTATTATTAATATGGTAGGCAAAACCAAGATTGACATCCAAATTATAATTTGCATTTTGTTGGGTATGAAACATCAAGCTCGGTGTGATGGTAAATTGTTCACCAACAGGTAATTGATAGCCACTTTGAATAAAAACCAAAGGCGATACTTTAGGTTCTAATGTACTTGGGTACAATTTATTAGGTATCGGTATAATATTATATATAGAAAGACCGATGCTAAATCCTCTGTTATAAAGAAGCAAACCGACATTGGCATTTCCGGAAGCGCTTGAAAGTTTTCTATTGCTTAGAATAGGATCGGTCACCTCAACGCCAAATAGATTTGCTCTGTCTATGGAGAGTTGGTTTATGGTGGAGGAAATACCAAAACTCAGGTGATATTTTGAGTCTTTCAAATCCACAGTATCATAATTTATATGATAAGCAAAACTGCCTTCAATGCCTTTGAAGCCGCTTCCGCCATTTAAATCACTAAAAACATTGAGACCAAGCCCAATTCGTTTTTTGGGAATGGGCGCATGGATAGAGAATAATTTTGAAATGGGCGCATTGTCAAATCCACTCAAATATTTTTTATACATTACCTGCACTTCCCCTTCCTTTTGCCCCCCTGCGTAAGCGGGATTAATTAATAAGGGATTGAAAAGATATTGATTTTGAAATACTGCATTTTGTCCATTTGTTGATTGGATGAGAACTAATAAATATAATAGGAGTTGGATTACTTTCATTTGATTATCTTATGAGGGTGATATTTCCTTTTAGAGGAGGAAGTTTTGAATCTAATTGTATGGTGTACCAATAATCACCAGAAGGCATTGGAATCCCATTCATGGTTCCATTCCAGCTTTGGGTTCCATTCAATGAAGAGATAATCTTACCATACCGGTCAAAAATGATGATTTTTGCCTTTGGATAAAAAGCAAGGGCTGGAACGTACCAATATTCATTGACTCCATCTTCATTAGGGGAGAAAAAATTGGGTGCTTCCATTTTATCCTCAGAAATAATAATACGGACGGGACACTCTTTATCAGCTACTTTAAGTTTAAACTCAAGCCAACCCTTTTTATCTGCTGTCCCGATTAAATCAAAGGTCAAAGCACCTTCATCCAGAGCCAATTTTGTTTTACTTGACATCAATTTGAAAGAAGCGTTCGGATTTTTAATGGAAATGGTATCCGTAGGAAATATTTTCCCATTAGTTTTCGAATACTGGACATTGATTTTGCCATTAAATGCCTGATTTATACCTATAGCCGGGGGTTCTACCACGATATTTCCACAGTTTAAGTTTAATACTATGGGGCTTTCCTCTTTAACAGGAACCTCAATCAGGCAATTTTTTCCACCTACACTAATATTAAAATAGGCAAATCCGGTTCCCGAGGGTACACCAGATATGGATAACTCAAGTAAGCCATTCCCTTTGGCCAGATTCGTTGGATGTATGGTAGCTAGGAGACCGTTAACATTTAAAGAATTGATATTTGAGCCTTTGATAAATCCTCCGTTTCCACCTTTATATGCAATGAAAACACCACCCATATACTCCTCTTTTTCAAGAATAGCCTCCCCGACAAAGGTGAGTGAATCGCAAAGTAAACTGGTTACGGCCCCGGGTTTAATAACAAAAAAGGGTTGTTGAATACCCATAGATTGAATCCCAGCGACGGTATTACTTACGCCATAATCAACCTGACCCATAGAAAATTCTACTGAACCAAAATTATTCTTTATACCTATTCCACCCCCATTGAATGATTGCTGGGCGTCCATAAAAAAGGGTGAAAGAAGGTAGGGAATTACTGAAAAGTAATTCAAAATTTTTCGATATTTAACCATTTAACTTATTTTTTGACGGTTAAATAATGAAAGGTGGATAGTATTTTATTTTTTTCCTAAATAGAAGAATTTTAGGATAGGGATATTTTAAGGATTTCATTTTAAAAGTTTTTAACAGGGAATAATTATAACAACTGTAAAATTAATATA
>JAFMBH010000079.1 GCA_017858735.1 Bacteroidota bacterium | reverse complement strand
GATTGTAAAGGTCAGTAAAAAAGCATCTCTATTTTTCGATTCTATGATTTCCATTAGTAAACAGGAAAAAACCTTTAGCGCTTATGAGGGAGGTTTTGACCCCCAAACCGGGAAAGAAAGCCCGTTTATTACTAAAGTAACGAGGGAAAATTTATGGACTTCTGCCTTTATATTAATGCCTGGAATGCGTTTTAAAATAAAAGAAACACAGTCGTTTCAAGTTTCTTTAGCGGGAATAAGTGTATTAGATAAAAATGAATCATCGTCTTTTCCATTTCCACTGCTACATTGGTATTTTAAATTTTAGAAAAAAAAATGCCGGCTCTACCCCCCAGTGGAACCGGCAAAAAAAATCCATTCAGGTTTATTCTTAAAGTTGTTCTTTTTAAAAAGTCGGTGGGCATCGGACCAATGCGTCCCCCCAAAGATGATCTTGAGCCCACCTAAAAAAGTAATTCTTACCCCTGTAATTATCAGGAGAATCATAAAAGTCCAAAATGGGACTCATACTAAAATAAAGTGGTATGTAGATATAGCTCAAAGACTCACCGCTTGAAAAGCGCAAGTAGTTTCTGTAAATATAATATCTTGTGTAATAGCTCTCAAAAAATAAAAATCAAAATTACATTAAATTTTTATAAAAACAAATATAAATATAAAAATAAATAATGTCAGGAATGGCTTATTGCTTGACAAAATGGCAGATAAATCAATGTGGCATATTGTTTGACAAGTTAAGTTAACCAAAAAATTTTATTATGCAACGCGGTAATATATCTGTACAGACGGAAAATATCTTTCCAATTATCAAAAAATTTCTCTATTCCGACCAGGAAATTTTCCTTCGGGAACTAATTTCAAATGGCGTGGATGCCACCACAAAATTACAAACATTAAGTAGAAGAGGAGAGCTGAATGGTGACACAGGTGAAGTAACCATTGACATTATTCTCGATGAGGAAAAAAACACCTTAACTATCCGCGACCGGGGTATCGGTATGACGGAGGAGGAAGTAATGAAATATTTGAATCAGGTGGCTTTCTCCAGTGCTCAGGAATTTATTGACAAATACAAAGATGATGCAAGCATCATTGGTCACTTCGGATTAGGTTTTTATTCTGCCTTTATGGTGGCAACCAAAGTAGAAGTGGACACATTATCATGGAAGGAAGGTTCAACCGCCGTTTTATGGTCCTGTGACGGTAGTCCGGAATATACGCTTTCTGAAGGGTCAAGAAAAGAAAGGGGTACTGATATTATCCTTCATATTGGCGATGACAGCAAGGAATATCTGGAGAAAAAGAGAATAGATGATTTGCTGGAAAAATACTGTAAATTCCTACCTATTCCCATTCGTTTTGGTAAAAAGGATGAATCCAAAACAGAAGGAGAAGGGGAAGATGCAAAAACTGAAACCATACAAGTTGATAATTTTATCAACAACACCCAACCTATCTGGAAAAAATTACCAGCAGATTTAAGCGACGAAGATTATCGCAGTTTTTATAGGGAACTCTATCCTGTGAGTTACGAAACACCTCTGTTTTGGATTCATTTGAACATAGATTTTCCATTCAACCTTACCGGCGTTTTATATTTCCCTCATTTAGGTAATAATATAGAAATACAGCGCAATAAAATACAGCTTTATTCCAACCAGGTTTATGTAACAGATAATGTAAAGGAAATCGTACCCGAGTTTCTTACCTTACTTCACGGGGTCATTGATTCACCCGACATTCCGCTAAACGTTTCCAGAAGCTATTTGCAAGCTGACAGTAATGTGAAAAAAATAACAGGTTACATTACCAGAAAAGTGGCTGATAAACTTTCAGAACTATTCCAAAGCGAAAGAGATAATTATGAGAGCAAATGGAATGATCTTAGCATATTTGTTAAATATGGTATGATCTCTGACGAGAAGTTTTACGAAAAAGCAACGACTTTCGCCCTTTTCAAAACACTAGAGGGTAAATACAAGACCATTGACGAATATATTGATAGTGTGAAAACACTTCAAACAGACAAGCATAACAAGATTATTCTTATCTATTCAAATGACAAGGAAGCGCAATATGCTCAAATTCAGTCTGCAAAAAACAATGGTTTCGACGTACTGGTTATGGATCAGGTCATTGACGCTCATTTTATGCAACAACTTGAGTATAAGCAAGGAACGGTTACTTTTGTCCGCGTAGATTCTGATACAACGGATAATTTAGTTCAAAAAGAGGAAAAGAAAGAATCAGTTCTGTCAGAAGATCAGGAAAAACAGATTAAAGAATGGTTTACTGCCAATTTAAGTGATCCAATGTCAACGTTGGTGACCAAGGCACTTAATCCGGAAGATTTACCTGTTCAGATTACCAGACCTGAGTTCATGAGAAGAATGAAAGAGATGCAGATGATGCAAGGAATGAAAATGGATGGCTTTCCCGATTCTATCAACGTGGTCGTTAACACGAATCATAAAATTATAAACGAGCAGATATTAAATCAAACGGATGAATCGGCCAGAAATGAAACGATGAAGTACCTCATTCAGATTGCAAAACTTCAGGCTGGCATGTTAACAGGTGCCGAGTTGAATGCTTTTGTGACTAAGAGTATCGATAATATTTAATATTTCTTGCATTAAAAAAGCCGTTGTCTTATGTTTAGGACAACGGCTTTTTATTTTCACCAACTTATTTATTAAGGTATTCTGGCGGTTTGAATAATATGTTCCAATTGCAACATCTTATTTCTTTTTGTCTCTCCAGGAGCGTACAAGAAACCGTCTATTAGCACTATTTGGTTTGTTTTAGGGTTGTGAATCAGGTAACAAATAAATGCCCCTGCCATATAATCATTTTCAATTTCCCAGATACCTCTACCCTCGAAAGCATATTTACCGTTAAAATTTAAGGATTGGCCATATAAAGGCAGATCGACATCGTTTACAATCATGTAAGAATTTGGCGTTCTGGTTGAAACATATTTTTTACCTAAGGTATCTCTCATTGCTTTCAGATTTTCAACAGAAAACTGTTTGGTATCTGTATAGTTGAAAGTAGAAATAAGCAAGTTAAAAGACGCTTTATCCGTTTCCTTCCTCAGCCAAAAGGCTTTACCATCGTTAATGGCGGGCAAAAAATCATTTGGAATCTTCAAACGCACCTTCATTTTAGCTTCGATATCAGCTTCTAAAGTAGTATTACGTCCTGACTGATAAGCATTTGCACCCAATGGAACAGCGTCTTGACTTCTAACCTTTTTTACCAACGTCGGCATATTTGCCTTTAGATTTTCAACTAAACTTTCCTGAGAATCTGCCATTTGAAACATAATTAGCTGGCCTTTGGCCCAACGGTCATAGCCAACAACTACATTATTTTTTTGAGGATTAGTCAGGAATAAGTCTAAATTTTTAGGCCCCAGTTCCTTTTTCATTAAAGAAGCCGTTGGGGAAGATTCATCATTTATATTGGCTAAAATCAAATAAGATTTTAACTCCCTCTTGAGCGGAACATTTTTAAAATCAGTTGGACTAAAATACTTTAAATCTAAAATTGGCTCTGGTTGAGGTAAAATCAGATAAGCTGAAGAGTAATAATATCTTATGGTATCTCCAATCGGACCATCCCAAATTTCTTTATCTGCCACGACGACCAGGCTGGCAATTTCTCCGAAAGCATTGGGTTTCATCTTAAATTGACTGGCCCCATCTTTTGTACATGAGTTAGAAAATAGAGCGATGGTCAACCACACCAATAAAATATGGCCCTTACTAATTGATTCACCCTTTTTAAAATACATCATTTAATTTTTACCTTTTAAGATGAAAAAAAAACCAATAAGGGTGTATCCTGCATTGGTTACAACAACTGATCAATAATATTTTCCTCTTTGACACCTTCCGCCTCTGCTTTATAATTCCTAACTATTCTATGACGCAAAACATATTTTGCGATAGCCTGAATGTCAGATATATCTGGCGAATATTTTCCCATTATCGCTGCATGGCATTTAGCGCCAACAATAAGAAACTGTGAAGCCCGTGGCCCAGCGCCCCAAGAAATATAATTATCCACGATAGAAGCGGCACGTTCTGATCCCGGCCTTGTTTTTGAAACCAAAGAAACAGCATATTCCAGCACATTATCTGTTACTGGAATTCTCCTGATGAGTTGTTGAAATTGTTGAATCTGATTCGCCGTCACTATGTTTTTTAAACTCACATTCTGAGCACCCGTTGTATTTTTTACTACCTCAATTTCCTGTTCAAAACTTGGATAATCTAATGGAATATTGAACATAAAACGGTCCAACTGTGCCTCAGGCAAAGGATAAGTTCCCTCTTGTTCGATAGGATTTTGAGTGGCTAAAACGAAAAATGGCTTAGGCAGAGCATGTGATACTCCACTGACTGTCACCACTTTTTCCTGCATGGCTTCCAATAATGCCGCCTGCGTTTTAGGTGGTGTTCTGTTTATCTCGTCGGCTAAAACGATATTGGCAAATAAAGGTCCCTTGTTAAATTGAAAAGTTCTATTCTCCTGTAATATTTCAGAGCCTATAATGTCAGATGGCATAAGGTCAGGCGTGAACTGTATCCTTTTAAAATCTAAATCCAGTACGGAAGCAATAGTGCTGACTAATAATGTTTTAGCTAATCCAGGAACGCCCACTAATAAACTATGACCGTTACTAAACAAAGCAATAATAACAGCCTTAACCACTTCATCTTGCCCAACAATGACCTTACCTATTTCCTGCCTTAAATCCTGGTACTTATTTGCAAGGGCATCTACTGCTTCTACATCTGATTTAAAATTTGTTTCTGACATTTTCCTTTTCTTTAAAATTGAGATTTGGGTTATTTGCCCTTTCGGAGCCGAAATTTAAGCAATTCGACGCGTTTAAAACGAAGGAATTTAATAATTTGTTTACAAAAGCTTGTTCCAATAAATTTTAATCGATGCGATTTTAAATTTTCGTCTTAAAAAATGATTATATTTCTGTTATTGATAAGCAATTAAAGGATCACCCAATGAGAATATTTATTCTTACCATTCTATTTTTCAGCACTTTACATTCATTTGCTCAACGAGTTGATAATTTATATTCCAAAGACCTACGATGGAGAAATGTTGGACCTGCCAATATGATGGGTAGAATTGCCGACATCGATGCCCTGAATACCGATTATCGACAGGTGATTTGTGCTTCTGCATCAGGTGGTGTTTTTCAAAGTAAAAACGGGGGCGTTAGCTGGGAACCGATTTTTGACCGATATGGCACTTCTTCCATCGGCAGTGTGGCCCTTTTTCAAGGTAATCCATCCATTATCTGGGTAGGTACCGGCGAATCGGCCAATAGAAACAGCTCTGGTTGGGGCGATGGCCTTTATTTGAGTAATGATGGAGGATTAAGTTTTTCAAAACTAGGTCTTTCCAATACCCACCATATTGCTGATATCGCCCTTCATCCCACAAATCCAGATATTGCTTATGTCGCTGCCGTAGGACATTTATGGGGCTATTCTGGTGACAGAGGATTGTTTTTTACCGATGACCGGGGGAAATCCTGGAAAAAACTGGACCAGGGTCTGCCCGTTGATTCAATCACTGGTTGTACCGAGGTCGTTATGGATCCAAGTAATCCAAATATTTTATATGCAGGCTTTTATCATAGATTAAGAAGACCCTACATTTTTAAAAGTGGCGGGGGAAATGGGGGAATATATAAAAGTACCGACGCAGGAAAGTCCTGGAAAAAACTGGTAAATGGCCTTCCAACGGGAGAAACCGGTCAAATTGACCTTTCCATTTGCAAAAGTTTTCCCTCCATTATAGTAGCCTCGGTAGAAGCTGACGAAAATATTCCCGACGGTCAGCCTGGTTCAGGTACCTACAGATCAGATGACGGCGGAAATACCTGGCGATTTTTACTAAAACATAATATGCGTCCTTATTATCATGGACAAATTGAGATAGACCCCATAGACCCACAATCTATTTATCTGGTTTCCAGAGACTTTAGAATTTCCCGCGATGGGGGTAAAACCTTTACCGAAAGAGAGTGGCGAACCGATGGTGGCGATGACCATGCTATGTGGATTGCTCCCTACGATAGTAAAATTATCTATATGGGAACCGATCAGGGTTTAAGATTAACCGTGGATGGGGGCGAAAGTGTTTTGTCGTTCAACAATATGGCTATTGGTCAGTATTATGCCATCGGCGTTGACATGAGAGATCCCTACTGGATAGGTGGTGGTCTGCAGGATAATGGCTTATGGATGGGGCCGTCAAATAGCAGGGAGGTACGCGGTATTTTAAATGAACATAATACCTGGGTTGGAGAAGGAGATGGTTTTCATTTTCAAATAGATCCAACGGACTGGAAAACTATCTATATGGTCAATCATGTTGGATTTGCAGCGAAGTTAAATGTGGAAACCAGAAAGTATAATTATATCACGCCTACGCCACAAACTATCTCTAATTATCCAGCTTATTTTGATCCAAATTATAAGGATTATCCCATTAATTATTCTATCGACCCTGGAGAACACTGGTTTTTTTATGAAAATACAGATCGTGTAAAACTTCCCCCACAATTTCGATTCAACTGGAGCAGCCCCTTAGTTCTCTCTTCCCGAAATGTGAATACGCTCTATTTTGGTGGCAATCACCTTTTTAAATCTACGGATAAGGGGAATTCATGGAAAATCATCAGCCCTGACCTGACCACCAATGATGCTGAATTCAGGAATCCCTCCAACAGTGGTTATCTGACCAGAAGTGTGACGGGTGGGGAAAATCATTTTACCATCATTACCCTCGCAGAATCCTCTTTAGATACTCAGGAAATATGGGCAGGAACGGACGACGGAAATTTACAGGTCACATTGAACGGAGGTAAAACATGGACCGAGGTTGGTCAATTATTAGTTAAACAATTTCCCTTTATTGGACAAAATGCTTCCTCTCCCAGAGGAAAAAGGCCCTGGATAAGCAGAGTATCGCCTTCAGCGCATGTAAAAGGCAGGTGTTATGTCTCTTTGGATAATCATAGATATGATGACATGAATGCTTATGTATTTGTCACTGACGATTATGGGAAAACCTGGAAATCATTACAAAATAATCTACCGGAATATTCAGTTTATGTGGTTCGGGAAGACCCCGAAAACCCCGATTTGCTATTTGCGGGAACGGAACAAGGGGTGTTATTTTCCTACAATCAGGGACAGGAATGGCATGAACTCATGGGTAATATGCCCACAGTAGCTGTTTACGACCTTGTTATCCATCCCAGGGATGGCGACCTGATAGCTGGAACCCATGGCAGAAGTATATGGATTTTAGATGATATCAGTCCTTTGAGACAGCTCAGCAGCCAAATTACAAACAAACCAATTCACCTTTTTCAAAGCAGGCGGGCCACCAGATGGTTACGGATAAATACAGGACGAAAGCAACCCCTTTTTGAATTCCGTGGACAGAATCCCAGAAGTGGGGCAGCTATCCATTTGTGGGTAAATAAAAGCAACCAAAACGATTCTGTTTCATTGAACCTCGTATCTGAAAATGACAACCAACTTAAAAGGCAATGGAAAGTACCGGTGCAACCTGGGATCAACAGAATTTACTGGGACATGCAGGTGGACGAACCTGAAATCTCCTGGACGCAGGAAATTGAAAACATGCAAATCGCCCTTGAAAAACTAGGTTCCCTTCCCTCTTTATCCACAGCTACCAAAGATTCATTAACCCAATTCAAAGCATCCTTAAAAGCCCTTTCGCCACAAAACAAGGCTGGTTATGAAGCACTACGACGTCAAATTCATTCCGTTTTTGGTATTTATGGCATTGTTTTGGGCAAAGAGCTGAAACTAAAACGGCAGGCAACAGCCGGTAATTATCAATTGGAAGTGAAAGCAGGAACATTTTCAGAAACAAAAAAAATAACTATTCGAGAAGATCCCTTGTTAGATAAGTAAGCGTTCAACCAATGCGATAAGGAATTCGTTATGGTTTTATGCAAGCGTCAAAACAATCGATGATTGATTTCAGAATAACAAACATGGGTTCCCTTCCCTCTTTGGTTAAAAGTTCGTCTTCCTCATCCAGGAGCATGTCTTCGACAAAGGCTATTAAATCTGTTTGTTTGTTGTCCTTGAAAAATACATCCAGCCGATCTCGAAAAAGTTTGGCTGTAACGGATTCCAGTAATTCCCAATTTTTTTCTTCGGCGACGGACAGTTCGTCTGAATCAATTTCGTCCATATCCTCTACATCTATTTGGGTGCGAATAGCTTGCCAAAGAGTTAGAAGGATAAAAAGCAGATATTCCTTTTCGTATTCTGTGAAAAGCTCAGTATTTTCAGTAAACAAAAAAGCAAAAACAGCAGGTTGGATTTCGCTGAGTTCAGTAACCAATGATTCATTGATAGTTTCGTCTTCCTGAATGGCTGACGCCGCGTCATCCAATTGTTGTTCTGTAATAAAAACCATTGATATTGTATTAGAATGAATAAAATATTTCCACCACAAAGTTATCTTTACTTTTCTTTACAAGAAACACAAAAATGAAAGGATCCTTAAGAATTGCAAAAATATTTAATATTCCCGTTGAAGTACATTGGAGTTTCTTATTTTTATTTGTCTATGTTATCTACCTTTCCTTCAAAGAAAACTGGGGCGTTTGGGGTGCTGCATCCGCTAGTTTATTTGTACTCATTTTATTTTTGTGCGTTGTTTTACATGAATTTGGCCACGCCTTAATGGCAAGAAGGTTTGACGTACAAACGAGAGATATTACTTTATACCCCATCGGTGGAGTAGCCCGTTTGGAACGTTTGCCAAGAAAACCAGTTCAAGAATTTTGGGTCGCCATTGCCGGACCTTTAGTAAATGTAGCGATCGCTTTAGTCCTTTTGCCTGTGTTACTACTTTTGGGAAACGATACCCTATCAGATATATTTTACAGTTTATACAACCAATCTGATTCAGATAACTTCTCCTTTCCCAGTAACTTACCTGTTTATGCTTATGTAGCCTTAGGCTTAATAGGCCTTAACCTGACCTTAGCCCTATTCAATTTGATCCCTGCGTTCCCTATGGACGGAGGCAGGGTATTAAGAGCTGTTTTATCTCATTTTCTGGGTCATTTGAAAGCAACGAGAATTGCCGCCATAGTTGGTCAGCTCATAGCCATTTATTTTGTTTACAATGGAATAATGGGAGACGGGAGTGTTACGCAAATTTTTATTGGTGTGTTTGTATTTCTTGCGGCCGGTTCGGAGGCAAGAGCGGCCAATATGGAGAATTCTTTACATGAATTAAAAGTGAAGGATTGGATGAAAAAAGATTTCATTCACTTTGAGAGCACGCAGCAATTAAGTGAAATATTACCTTTGGTTCAAGACGCGGGCGATCGGGAAATCCTTGTTTTTGACGTTTGGCAAAATCCAGTTGGCACCATATCAACGTTTGAAATCATTGAATTGTGCCTTAACGGTGGAGGAGAAAAAACAGTTAGCGACGCTATGTTCCCCATTGAAAATGTATTAACCGAAGAACAAACCTTGCAGGACGCACTCCTTTTATTTCAGCAATCGAATGCCAAAACGCTCCCTGTCATGCGACAGTCCGAACTCATTGGTATATTAGAATTAAATCAAATATATACTATCCATCAGGTTTTGAATAAACCTGGTAAACAAAAGAGTTCAATTTTCAATGGAATAAAAAAATGGACAAATGGAAAAGATTGATATTTTAATGGACATTATTCGCACGCGAAGAAGTGTCTTTCCCCCTTTATATGCCTCGGACAAAGAAGTTCCGAGAAGTATAATTGAAAAGATTCTGGAGGCAGCGAACTGGGCACCGAGTCACAAAAAAACAGAACCCTGGCGATTTTATGTTTTTACAGAGAAAAGCAGGGAAGATTTAGGAAAATTCATGGCAGATTATTATTTGGAAAATACGGCTGAAACTGAATTTTCTCAGGTTGTTTTCAACAAAATGATACAAAATCCGCTCAAAGCACCCGTTATTATCGCTATTGTCATGCATAGAGATTTATCTGCGAACCTTCCTGAATGGGAAGACATTGCTGCTACTGCCTGTGCTGTACAAAACATGGCGCTTGCTTGTACTGCCGAAGGTTTAGGTTCATTCTGGAGTACGCCAAGGCCAGCGCTTAATGCTGATACCTTTCTAAAGTTGTCCGAAAATGAACGCTGTCTTGGTTTATTTTATGTTGGTTACGTTGAAAAAGAGGTAGCATCTGTTGAAAGAGGGGACCCTTCTGCGAAGACAAAATGGATGTAGTGTGTATCAAGATGAATACTAAACCGTCCTTTTTTTGGACAACAGATAATTTAATATTATTTTCGCACATTAAAAAAAATTCCTTGAGAGTAAAATAGCTCTTTAGCATTATTTTGAACAAGTTTTAAACCACTAATTTATGGGTCAAACAATTATTTATTCCATTCCATTTTTCGGCGTTCTTTCGCTTATATACATGTTTTGGAAATCTGCGTGGGTATCAAGACAAGAAGAAGGTACTCCTAAAATGGCGGCTATTGCCAAAGCGATATCAGAAGGAGCTATGGCTTTCTTACGTGCTGAATATAAAGTACTTGCCATTTTTGTGGTCTGTGTGTCCATATTATTGGCAGTAACCGCCAATAGCACCACTTCATCCTGGATGATTGCCCTTTCATTTATAATTGGCGCCTTTTGCTCTGCTTTGGCAGGTTATTTTGGTATGCGTGTGGCTACAAAAGCAAACGTACGCACTACCAATGCAGCCAGAACCAGCCTGGCAAAAGCGTTGGAAATTGCTTTCACTGGTGGATCAGTTATGGGAATGGGTGTCGTTGGATTAGGCATTCTTGGATTAGGTAGCTTATTTGTTATTTATCAGGGAATGGGTTGGGATATCAATAAAGTGATTACGGTTATTACCGGATTTTCTTTTGGTGCTTCCTCTATTGCTCTTTTTGCGCGTGTTGGTGGTGGTATTTACACCAAAGCAGCAGACGTAGGTGCTGACCTTGTTGGAAAAGTAGAAGCTGGCATTCCTGAGGACCATCCTTACAATCCTGCCACTATTGCCGATAACGTTGGTGACAACGTTGGTGATGTCGCCGGTATGGGAGCTGACCTTTTTGAATCGTACGTAGGTGCTATTGTTGGTACTATGGTACTGGGCGCCGTGTTTATAAATATTCCGGGATTTGAATCTACCAATGCATTTGATGGTTTAAATGCTGTCTTACTTCCACTGGTTCTTTCTGGGATTGGCATCGTAGCGTCAATTATTGGTTGCTTTTTTGTAAAAGTTAGCGAGGACGGTGACCCACAAAAAGCCCTCAACATGGGTGGTATCGTTTCCAGTATTCTTATGTTGGTAGCAACCTATTTAGTAGTAAAATTTATGCTTCCAGCTGAATGGGTTTTTAATGAAATCACTTATTCTAACATGGGCGTATTTTATGCTGTTATCATTGGATTGGTTTCTGGCTTAGCCATTGGTTATATTACTGAATATTACACAGGCACTGGAACTAAACCAGTGAAAGGTATTGTTGATCAATCTATTACAGGTTCTGCAACTAATATCATTGCTGGTTTGGGTGTTGGTATGCGTTCAACTGCATTACCTATCATTGTATTATCTATTGCTATTATTGGCGCTCATTATTTTGCAGGTCTATATGGTATTGCCATTGCGGCTGTAGGTATGTTAGCTAATACTGGTATTCAGTTAGCTGTTGATGCTTATGGACCTATTTCTGATAATGCCGGTGGTATTGCGGAAATGAGTGGCTTAGATAAAGAAGTTCGTCATCGCACCGATAAATTAGATGCAGTTGGAAATACTACTGCGGCCATAGGCAAGGGTTTTGCTATTGGTTCTGCGGCACTTACAGCTTTAGCTCTTTTTGCAGCTTTTATGTCAACGGCAGGAATTACTACTATTGACATTGCTAACCCAGTGGTTATGGCAGGCCTATTTTTAGGTGGAATGCTTCCTTTCTTATTTTCTGCACTTTCAATGGGTGCAGTGGGTAGAGCAGCAATGGATATGATTCAGGAAGTTCGTCGCCAGTTTAATAATATTCCTGAGCTTAAAGCAGCTCTTGCCGTTATGAAGAAAAATGAAGGTAAAGAAGATACTGAATGGAGTGCGGAAGACAGACAGGTGTACGACCAGGCGGAAGGTAAGGCAGAATATAGCAAATGTGTAGAAATATCTACCAAAGCCTCTATTCGTGAAATGGTTCTTCCCGGTATGATTGCCATTTTGTCACCCGTTTTTATTGGATTTGGCGGTGGTGCTGAAATGTTGGGAGGTCTTTTAGCGGGTGTTACCGTTACAGGTGTTCTCATGGCTATTTTCCAGTCAAATGCCGGTGGTGCATGGGATAATGCCAAAAAAATGTTCGAAGAGGGCGTTAATATTCAAGGTACTATGTACTACAAAGGTTCTGATCCTCATAAAGCAGCCGTAGTTGGTGACACCGTTGGTGATCCGTTTAAAGATACTTCCGGACCTTCTTTAAATATTTTATTAAAATTAATGTCTGTGGTAGCTTTGGTTATTGCTCCACTACTTTAAATAATATTCATCATTTGGTATTATTAAGTTAATCCGATGTAAAAACCCGCTGTATTTGCTTACAGCGGGTTTTTTTATTATATTTGAATACATAAATACAAATACGATGCGCGATCTAAAATACTTCATTGCTTATTTAGCGCCCTTATCCGCTTTTTGGGCCATCTATCAGGGAGGAATATGGAGTTTTTCCGCTTTTTACCTTGCATTCATCCTCATACCCATTTTCGATCAGTTATTTCCACTTACATCTACCAATATTGATGCCCACACCGAAGATAAACGATCTAACATTGTTTTTTTTGACTTATTACTCTATGCCAATGTTCCCATTTTATACGGTCTCCTGTATTATTACTTTTCCACCCTACAATCTGAAAATTTAGCACTGTATGAAAAATTTGGCTTAACCCTAAGTACGGGTATAATCATAGGTACTATCGGTATCAATGTGGGACACGAACTCGGCCACCGAAGTAAAGTCTTTGAACAGTTTTTAGCAAAAATATTACTGCTCCCCGCTCTTTATCAGCACTTTTTTATTGAACACAATTTGGGTCATCATAAAAATGTAGCCACCGAAAAAGATCCGGCAACGTCAAAATTGAATGAACCGATTTACTTTTTTTGGGTGCGTTCTGTTGTTGGTGGGTACTTGAATGCATGGAAATTAGGCAATGATCAACGCCGAAAATTATCTATTCCATTTTTTTCAATACGTAACCAAATGCTTATTTTCTCCATTTGCTCTATTGCTTATCTTTCTTTCATTGCGATTTGGTTCGGTTTAACAGTCCTTCTGTGGTCTATTGGTGCGAGTATCATTGGCTTTTTACTCCTTGAATCCGTAAATTATATAGAACACTATGGTTTGAAAAGAAAAATAGTTGGTAATGGGAAATTTGAACCCGTTCTACCTAGCCATTCCTGGAATTCAAATCATGAAATTGGAAGGATTTTCCTCTATGAATTAACAAGGCATGCAGATCATCATTATAAATCTACCAGAAAATATCAGGTGTTAAGGCATTTTAATGAAAGCCCGCAACTGCCCTTTGGTTATCCTGCTTCCATTCTTCTTTCTTTAATCCCCCCCGTTTGGTTTAAAATGATGAATCCTCGTGTCCATCATTTTAATAGTTAATACATGTTAGATTTAAAGATTAACCGCCTGCAACACATTGGCCTTCCCGTTACTGAAATACGCAGGTCTCAAAGGTTTTATGAGTCTTTAGGCTTCAAATGTGTAATGAAAAATACTTTCATTCATGAAGATGAAGAAGGCCAGGTGGTTATGATGAAGTACAATGATATTCTTCTGGAATTATATCAAATGCCTGTTCCTGATTTGGATAGAAAAGATGGGATAATAGACCACATCGCATTCGATGTATCCAATATTGACGAAACTTATCTATTGTTAAAAGAAGCTGGATTTTCTCCCATTGAAATGGAACCAGTGTATCTTCCATTTTGGGAAAAGGGCTGTAAATATTTCTATATATTAGGGCCTGATGGAGAAAGGCTGGAATTTTGCGAAATACTGAAATAAAAACAAATACTAACTCAGTATAAATACCCTGACAAATAGTACAACTCCAAAAATAATCAAAGCAATACCAGCAATTTTACTTACTATTTTTAAATGAGCGGGTTTTAGTACTTTCCTGATTTTCTTAGCGAGAAATATCTTAAATAAATCCACAGGAACATAAATACTCATAATTCCTGAAAAATACCAGAACGCCTCATTGCTTCCGAAATTTTTATCTACCAGCGCCGTACTCATTAATCCTAACCAAAATAAAATGGTAAATGGATTAAAAATATTAATCAATACTCCCTTTAGGAAAAATCCGAACAAAGATCGCGGACTATGCTCTTTGATGAAAGATTGAGGTACATTTATAGCTTGATTACCTTTTTGAATCAAAGCGGCCAGTCCAAATACAATTAATATTAAAGTACCAATTCCTCCAACGGTATAGTAAAAATAAGAGGCATTGGCTATTTCTGAAATGAAGGACATCCCCTTGTACATGCCCATAAATAAGAAAATATCACTAATCCAAATGCCTGAACCAAAAAATACACCTACTTTAGTACCATATTCAACCCCCATGTGAATGAGAGAGAAAAAAATGGGGCCAATTAAGAAAATAAGCAAAAATCCAACCTTTATTCCTTCAATAAAATAATTCATTTTTCTTCCTGTTCACCTGGTAAAGTTAAGATATTATAATAGAAACCAATATTACCTGGAAAAGAAACACGAAT
>JAFMBH010000019.1 GCA_017858735.1 Bacteroidota bacterium | reverse complement strand
CAGTCCTCTCCTTGAAAAAATTTTCTTTTGCTTTTTGTAATTCTACAATAAATCTTTCCCCTTTTTGGTTCATGCAATAAACATCAAAAATAGCCCGCCGCTCTAATTCCGTTCGGGGTAGATTTTCTGAATTTCTAAGCGTTAAGCTTGAAATCTTATTTTCTTCAGGTAATAAAGTATTCAAAAAATCCATCAGTAAGAACTTACTTCCTTCTTCCCCAAATATTTTCTTAAACCCAAAATCCGTAAACGGATTAACATACTTTGAAATCATTTTATCAGTTTAACAAGGTAATATACATCAATTACGCCAAAGCATTCATAATAAATGGCTATTGGCTTGCCCAATTTGCACGATCTAAACTTCTAAAATGAATAGCCTCTGCAAGGTGCTCCAAACCTATTTTTTCATCACCTGACAAATCTGCTAAAGTTCTGGCAACTTTTAATATTCGATCATAAGCCCTTGCCGATAACTGGAGTTTTTCCATTGCTTTTTTGACCAGTAAATTTCCCGCACTATCTAATACACAAATATTCCTCACCTGATTAGCTGGCATTTGCGAATTATTATGTATTTCGGGCGTAGAGACATATCTAAGCTGCTGAATTTCCCTGGCTCTAATAACTCTTTCGCGAATCATTTCACTTGTTTCCGCCTGAGATTTGGTAACAGCTAACTCATCATAAGACACGGGAGTAACTTCAACATGTAAATCTATCCTATCCATTAATGGACCTGAAATCTTATTCAAATATTTTTTTACTGCTCCAGCGCCACATACACATTCCTTTTCAGGGTGATTATAAAATCCACACGGGCAGGGATTCATAGAAGCAATGAGCATAAACCCGGCGGGATATTCCACCGTTATTTTAGCGCGTGATATGGTAACCATATTTTCTTCCATCGGTTGTCTAAGCACTTCCAGCACACTTCTGCGAAATTCTGGTAGTTCATCTAAGAAAAGTACCCCGTTGTGAGCCAAAGATATTTCCCCTGGTTTCGGATTTGAGGTGCCTCCAGTCATTGCTGTATCACTGATCGTATGGTGGGGCGATCGGAATGGACGGGTATGTACCAGGGCTGTTTCAGGGGATAAAATACCAGCTACGGAATGAATTTTTGTTGTTTCTAAAGCTTCTGCCAGCGTTAGAGGTGGCAAAATGGTTGGCAGCCTCCGCGCCAACATAGTTTTTCCCGCACCTGGAGGGCCAATAAGAATGGCATTATGTCCACCTGCCGCAGCAATTTCAAGGGCTCGCTTTATGTGACTTTGACCTTTTACATCAGAAAAATCAACATTATGCGTAGTTTGATTTCTAAAAAAATCATCCCGAGTATCTACCTGGGTAGATTTGATATCTAATTCACCTCTTAAATAAGCCACTATTTCCATTAGATTTTTTACCCCTATCACTTCCAGATTATTAACAATACCCGCTTCTCTGGCATTGGCTAAAGGCAAAATCAATCCAAAAAAATGCTCTTTTCTTGCCTGTATAGCTATCGGAAGAGCACCTCTCAAAGGTTGTAAAGTACCATCTAAAGATAATTCACCCATAACTAAAAACCGCTCGAGTTTTTCCAAAGGTATCTGACCCGAGGAAGCCAAAATGCCGAGGGCTATGGGAAGGTCATAAGATGAACCCTCTTTTCTTAAATCTGCAGGCGCCAGATTTACAATGGTTTTAACACGAGGCATTTTTAGACCAGCATTGATAATAGCGGCTTCAATTCGCTGAAAACCCTCCCTTACTGCGTTGTCAGGTAAGCCAACCATATTGTAGTAGTTCGTTCCCGCTACTGGCTGTCCCCCACTATTTACCTCCACAGTGATTGTTTTTGCACCAACACCCTGAACGGCACTGGCAAATGTTTTTACCAACATATTTCACCCTTATTTCTAAGTAAAAAATGAAAGGTAAGCCATTAAAGCCTCTCCGAATAATAAAAGCTAAATGAACAATTCAAAATTAAATGCAAAAAATATTTAAATAAATAATTGAAATTCAATTATTTAAAAATAATTCATGCTACTTAACCAGGGCGGAAAGGAGGACTTTTTGTCCTCTAAAAACCCTATCCTTCTAAGTGTATTTCAAGAAGGGAACTAAATGTGAGGACATCTTCACCGAACAATGACATCTGCTGCTCAAAAAATGCAGACATATTACCGTCTCTATATTGCAGAAAAGTTTCCCAACTTTCACATTTAAATTGCAATGCATAGGTTTGTGCATCTACATTTTCTTCTCCTAAAAGAGCGCAAAATCTAAAACTGGAAAACAAACCCAATGACATGATAGAAGGAATATTTTTCTCTAAAACCCAACTTTTCCAGGCGTCGAAAACAGTATTTTCGACTCTGTATGTAATATTATACAAGTACATTTATTAGATATTAGGTTTTCTCTTACCCGGTGCTACCGGATTACCGAAACGAGGTCTTGATTTATTTTTATTGGCATTTTGAGGATAATTTGACCTGTTTCGACCATAATCGTTACTTCCATAAGATTTCCCCATCGGTCGTCTCCTGGCATTTGAATTATTAGTAGGTTGACCAAAGGTATCAATAGAAGAACCATCCTCAACGTAAAGTGTACCCTTAGAAATAGTGGCTAAATCATTTTTTATAGATTCGTCACTCACAAAATTCTCCCTATTCCACGTCTTGTATGCCAATTTCATATAAGAGGCAATCGTATTTATCATCCCTACTTTTTTAGGACCTTCAGGCATTTCCTTTGCCTTCTTTATGAGCAACTGAATATGATGCCCATAATGCCTGAATTTATTTTCAATCACAGGATAGGCTACTTCTTCCGGATTCTCCCTTTTATCTTCCTTTGAAAATTCCACCCCATCCGGAGGCGTTATCTTAAGCTTAAAACCAGAAATACGATAAGCATGTTTCCAAAGTTTACTTCTAAAATCCTCTACATTTCTGCACTGAGGATTAATGACAATCATAAGGTCAATTATTTTATCAACATATTTCTTCTGTTTGTCCAAGTCCTCTATTTCAGCTACGTGGGCTAACATTTTCTGAATATTTCTTCCATATTCAGCAATGTTTATATCTACTCTCTGAGAATTATATTCAATATCCGGTAAATTCACTTTATTCATTTTGCTGAATTGCAGCGGTTAAACAATAAAAATTAGTGCAAATGTACGTAGTATAAAGTTTTCTTAACGATAAGTTATCGAATTATTTGCAATTTTTTAAATCCACGGATATTTTTTCCTTCAAATTTCAATAAATAACTACCTGTTGGAAAATTATTTACTGCAATATTTACCGTTTCATCCTTTTTTAGCCCTTTAGAAAAAATCCACTGCTGAAGTGATCTTCCATCAGCGCTCCAAAGACTTAGGGTAAGCTCCCCTTTTACCTCTTCATTGGCTATTACCCTACAAAAATCACTGACCGGATTAGGGAAAACATCCAAACTTTCGAGTCCCATTTCTTTATCGAATGAAAATAAAGAGGTACTGGCAATACTTTTAATTTGACCTATTTGCAAATCATCTTTACGATATTTACCAACGGCATCGTCCTCCCAATTTATGATAAGTGGGTAAACCTTGTTTTCAGATTTTCTCCAAAGTTTTATGCGAATATTTTCATTTTCAAAAAAACCATTTCTTACCGAGCTATTCTGATTATTTCCCCACGCAATGATCGCGATATTTCCTGTATCTACCTTTGAGGCACCGAAAAGCAAGGTATCATTTGCAAAAAGCCCTATTTCATCTCCCTTTTTTAAATATTGGGAAGAATACCTGATGGCTATGGTACTATTATTTCCCGTATTGATAATATTCCTTAGCTTGTAATACTCTAAGGTATCAAGCAATGGATTGTGCTGCGTAACGGGAGGCATCATACCTGAAACATAATCATCCGGATAAGTAAATAGCACTTCCTTTTTTGCTTGAATAAAATATCCTTGTCCTGGATTTAATTGTCTCAAATGATTAATGGCCAATTCAGGAATAAAAACCTTTCCCTCATTATCCTTAATCAACTTTATCTCATTGGTTATCGGCTTTAAAACTTCTGTGACCGACCTGGATAAAAAACTGTAAAAAGGAATTATTTGCGCTCCCTTTTTAATCAATATTGGGTAAAATGTTGGTTTTACCACTGAACCTTGTAAAGTTAGATTACCTGCCGTTTCAGCGAATACCTTGTATCCTTTTCTAATATCAAAAGCGGGATAATTTGTATTCTTTTTTTCTACGATATAAGTATCCCCACCCTCATTCTCAATGGATTTAATGAAAGAAAATTTAGACCAGTCTACTAAAAAATCAAAGGCCTTCAATTCAGGTATAACATAGCTTGAAATAGTGTTCCAACCAGGATTTAAATAAATATTAATTTTAGCGGGAGTGAGGGTAAACATAGATTCCACAGCACTTACACCGCCTGGCAAAAATGAGTTGGTTGCTGTTACCACACCAAAAGAACCAACAGGTGAAAATTGACACAGCACATCAATATCTTGCGCACTATTGATAGGCCTAATCTTAAATCTAAAGGGTGAACCAGCTACATAACCTTCCGTTTCAGGGGTGCCGGGGTTATCGCCGTATATATTAATTACCGTGTTTTCATCGCGCCAAACAGCGTAACCAGCGCAGGTTAACTGACTGCCCGTTTCAACAAACAAACCAATTAAATCTCCTGGAACTATTTTAACATTGGAGCCAAAATTAAAAGATGAATTTTTATAAATCAGCACTTGATGAATAGCATTTGTCGGTTTTACTTTCCAGTTTTCTGGTAAATTAACCTGTTTCGAATCTTGAATAACCTCTAGTGAATCCGTTTGATTATTGCCCTTCCAAACAATTACCCCTTTCCGATGTAAATAATTGCCATTTGATTCAAAAGAAATTTTCAAGGTATTTTCTCTAAGCAGATAGCTTGAATCACTTAGTGGTTGTGGTCCGGATACCCAATCTGGCTTAGACTTCAATTGCCAGGGAATATTACTTTGTAACTTTAATACTAATTGACTTGCTGTGTCTGGAATAGAAATCATTCGGGTGGCCAATGTTAATATTGGAGAACCAGTCTCTTGAAAAATCATAATGTTTACCTCCATTGATTCATCTACTGATCGAATCAACAGGGTACCCTTTCTACTTATTCCATTGGGATTGACTTCGGTAGAAACCCTCAAGCTATCATTTCCAACCCCTGTAGATTTATCCACATTAATCCAGGTAGGTTTAGCGACCACCTTCCAATCAACATTGCCTTGAGTATAAATAAATTTACTGGCATTGGCAGCTGGAAAAGCCAGTGAATCAGTACTAACTAAAAATGTACCTTTTTTAGGAGCTTGTTTGATTAAAATCATCTTACTCAAAGTATCTCCGCTGGCAGCGTAAACCCGAATGGTATCAATCCTGGCTTCTTTCTGTGTATTTTCTAACATAGAAATACTTAATCTATCGTTTTCCAATCCTAATGGATTATTTACCTGAATCCAAAAAGCATTCGTTTTTGCGCGCCAGTAAATATTTGATTTCACTGCGATAAATTTATTTTGAGCATTGTTTGCTACCTCATATTCTAAGGTATCAATAACTAAAGAAGGCTTTGCCGGATCCTGAGAAAGAAAAATGGCTTTTGTTTTAACAGAACCTCTTAAAGTATAGGTATAGTTAAATTGTCTTCTAACTCCTGTGTTATTACTAACAAACAAAGAAACATTTAAACCATTTGGCGTGGCAGCCCAACTCGGATAAGTAGTAGATACCCAGGAAGGCCTTTTAGTTACATCCCAACCTGTGGATGCTCTGACATTTGCTCTTAAAGTAGTATAGTTGCTCTTTAAAAAGGCGGTATCCGGCGTTAAAAACATACTATCTCTGTTCTTTTTTATATTAATTCCATAATCCTCAACCTCTAGGACCTCCGGAGATATTTCGCAGGCATTATTATCAGACTTATTGGTAGTCAGCATTATACGCAGGCGAGTTAATCCAATAGGCACATCTTGTGGAATAATAATATTTTTAAATACCCCTGTTACTGAAGTAAACTTAGGAATGACTGCGTTATAAATTTGTTCTAACGTATCGTTAAAGTCTTTATCCCCATTAAAATCAATAAACAGCTGCCAACGATATAAATCTGTTTTAGAAAGAGAATTATGCTTACTAGAAAATCTGAATGAATGGATTCTTCCTTCTTCCACATTACCAATGACATCCATTTTATTGGCATATCCAAGATTCTGCCCGGAGGTAAAGGATTTATCGCTTATGGTTACTGATTCAATCCAATCTGATTTACCTGCACCATAGGAATAGCAATAAGGATCATCACACCCTTCCGTTTTAAAATTAATTTCCGTTGACAGCGGACTTTTTATATTGGCGCAAATGGCACTAATCTGCACACCAAAAGTACTACATGGATGCAAATTTGAGATATCATAAGAGGTTCCCTGCACAGAATCTATGGTTATCCAAACTGAATCTTTTAAATTTTTATACCTTAGTTGATAGAAATTAGTTCCTCTGATTGGATTCCACGCAATTTTTGCCCAGGTATAATCTTTACCCGTAATTCTTAATCCTGTAGGAGCAGTGCACTCAGAGAGAGGAATGGCGTTTTGCCTTACAGAAAGATCGAATGTTTTGGTACCCGTAGCAGAAACACTAAAATTTACTGCACGCGGAAAAAAAGTAATATTTGAATCACAATTAAAAGTGAGATCCATATTTCCAACAGACCTGTTGGTAGGGAATTTTAACCAGGAAGGATTATTAATAACATTCCAAACGGTATTTGAAGTTATTTTAATGGTATTGGCACCCCCTTCCTTTTCAAATGAAAAATCGAGTGGTTTCACATCCAACATTGGAATGATTTTGAGTCCTTTTACCTCTTTTTTATTCGAAAAGGTACCTGATGTTCTAACCTCCTGTTCCGATGACCCACAATTTTCTTCGTATAATAACTCCACATAATAATCGCCCGTAGCTAAACTAATACCACCACTTGAGATGATTTGGTTAGCTGAAAATGATTTATTTGGCATTAAAGATTCTGTAGGATCTAAGGTAACCTTTGTCATTAATTGCCCTCCTACTTTAAACAGTTTTAGAACGATACAACCATTAAAGTCTGCATTACCAGTATTGGTAAAATTGGTGCTTACCGAAAAAGCGTCATCACTAATGATTGGAATTGGATCAATAATTATGTCAGACGCCATGGTTAAAACAGGAGCTGTAACAACTACAACGCCACCTCCACCACCTCCACCTCCGCCTGTGGAACCGCCGCCACCAGTTGAACCGCCGCCACCACCTTTAGCACAGGCAAGGGTAGGATAAATAGCATTTAAAGCGGCCACATCACCTCCACTTAGACCTCCTCTTTGTCCAATAGTTGTACCTGCTGCAGCAGGGGGTGTTTTCACACTTATAGTAGGCAAGCCATTTGAAGTAAAAGCAAAAGCACCATAATGCATAATCGATCCATAGTCATAAGCACCTGATTCTGTTCCCCAACTGCCGTATTTATCAAAATTACTACCGTATCCAGATTGAATATTTGCTGTATTTACGGTGACGTAAGTATCTCTGTCATTTCTGGATTGTTCATGCCACATTCCAGCAGCATGGCATATCTCATGAACAGCTGCACCAAAACCACAAGCACTATGAACATTTATGGCTTGAGCTCCACCAATTTGACCAACATAAGACCAACAGGCAACATCTGTATCCTGAAAAACAAGGTAATTCGATTGCGTTGTTCTTGGGACTAAACAAATATTGGTACTCCCGTTCACATGATCTATGGCGCTATTTATTATACCAGCACTTGCCAATCCAGGAGGAATCGTATAATAAATGATACCCCCGGTCCAGGCCCAGGAAGAATAAGGAATAATTCCACCTTTTTCCAGTTTTCGAAGAATATACTCTTCTTCTGAAAAGAGCACAATATCTTCACCGACGAATACCTTTCCATCTCTGATATTAACCGTTAATTCAGAAGGAGTATCCCTACCCTCAAATAAAATTCTCGCTTTTTCAAATCTTCCTCTGGTATTTTGACTATTTACAAGGACTACTATGGTCAGTAAAAAGCATAAACTTAGGGAAAAACGTAAAATATTTGTTTTCATATGAGAGTGGTTTCGATGATTCCTTTAAAGCGTCAAAGGTATATGTCTTTTACTTAAAATTTTGTACCCATCTAAATTAACTATTTTTTATTATTTATTCAAGGTAAAAGAAAAGAGAACTCCTTTTTGAAGGACCGAGGAGTTTAATAATCCTGTTATCTTTGTTTTCTAATTATAGTATCCATGAATCTACCATTTAAAATAGCCCTTCGATATTTACTGGCAAAAAAATCGACCCAGGTAATACAGCTTATTACTGGAATTTCCATTTTGGGTCTGACAGTGGGCACGGCTGCTTTGGTATTGGTTCTTTCCGTTTTCAATGGTTTTGAGGACCTTATAATGGGTATGTATGTAAAATTTAATCCTGATATTAAAATTACTCCAGTCTCTGGAAAATTTTTTAATGCTGACGCCTCTTTATTTTACAATATTTCAAAGATACCAGGGGTAGAAGCTATTTCGGAGACATTAGAAGAAATTGCCTTTTTCACCTACAAGGATAAGCAAGATTTTGGTATGGTAAAGGGCGTTGATACCCTGTTTAGTGCTGTATCTAATATTGACTCCTGCATTAAAGAAGGCGTTTATTTACCCAATCGTTCCTTGTCATTTAACGCGCTCATCGGACTAGGAATAAGAAATAAACTGGGCATTGATTTAGAAGATCCTTTTGCGTCACTAACTGTATATATGCCTAAAAATAAGGAAAATACACCTTTTGAAAATCCTTTCCGAAGTAGAAACTTACAACCTGTTGGAACTTTTATGATTCAACAAGAGTATGATAATCAATATATTATAACTACTCTTAATGTTGCGAGAGAACTTTTGGGAAACGCTAAGCTGCTTTCCGCATGGGAAATAAAGGTAGCCCGGAACTATGAGGTTAAAAAGGTGATTTCAGACATACAATCTATTGTAAAAGACAAATTTTATGTGAAGGATTATTATGCACAGGAGGAAGGATTTATCAAATTAATGCGGCTTGAAAAATGGCTCAGTTTCGCTATTGTAGGATTTATGCTCCTTCTGGTTGCATTTAATCTGATTGGCGCCTTATGGATGATTGTTTTAGACAAGAAAAGAGATGTCTCCATACTTAAATCTATTGGTTCCACAGATGTGGATATTCGAAATTTGTTTTTATACGAAGGCCTGTTTTTAACGGGTATTGGCTTAATTTCCGGTGTTTTTCTTGCTTTGTTTATCTTTTTTTTACAAAAAACCTTTCATCTGGTAGCCATTCCCGGATCCTTCGTGGTCGATTCATATCCAATTAGTCTTCGTTGGGAAGATTTCATTACGGTAGCCATTACTGTTTTATTTATTGGTTTACTCGCTTCCATTCCCGCTGCTTTGAGAGCAATGCGCATTTCTACCCACGAAAAAATAGTATAATTTACCCATCTCGTAAACTTATATTTTACAAAAAAAACGCCTCCTCCGAATATAAAAATATTCAGAAGAGGCTTTTTAAAAACTTATTACTTTAAAAATAAAAGATTAATATCCTGTATTTTGTGTAATCAGACCAGCTGATGTTTGAACCTCTCTTTGAGGAATTGGCCAGCGAGATCTAAAATCTTCGGTAAGTCCAGTGGCATTCCAACGGCCCGTTCTTCTTAAATCTAGCCATCTATAACCTTCGTGAGCAAATTCTAATCTGCGTTCTTTCAAAATAGCATTAACTAATCCAGCGCTTGTTGTTTCTGCAGCATCACTCAAACCAGCACGCTTGCGAATTGCATTCAACTCGGTAAGCGACTCAGCGATCCTGTTAAGGTTTGCATAAGCTTCCGCGCGAATCAAATGCATTTCAGCTAATCTGATTAATAAAACATTGTCTATACCGTTGACACGAGAATATTTCATTGTTTTATTGGCTGGTGCAGTACTAACATTTACTACCCTTCTGACATCCCCTGCTTCGTGAGCATCTCTCAAAGAATTAGAAGAAGTAAACTCATTCCTTCCTCCATTTGCTCCCGGGTAATACCAAAATGTAACAGAATTAGTATTATTAATATCAAATTGTAGCTCCCAGATGGCCTCTGTTGAGTTCTGACTTAACCAAATATTCTGATAATTGGCAGTGGTAAGAAGGGTATGTCTTTTGGAATTAATTACTTCCGAAGCAGCAGCTTCAGCCAAAGCCCATTCATTACGCACAGCGTGAATGCGAGCTTTTAAAGCCAGCGCAACATTCTTATTTGCTCTACCATTACCATTGGTAACAGCTAAATTGGCCACGGCGAAATTAATATCTTCTATGATTAACTTCCAAACCTCTTCCTCAGAAGATCTTGCTTTAGGTGCTGCATCTTCCGCAGAGAGGGTAGGTACAGTATAAATAGGAACACCAAGACCACCCGCTTTATTGAAACCTGCAGGAGAACCACCAAATAGGGAAATCAGGTTAAAGTAATGGAAGGCACGTAACAATCTCGCTTCTCCAATGGCATTATTGGCATTAAAACTCGGATCCTTTACGGTAGGGACCGAAGCGATTACATTGTTTGCACGATTAACTGCAACATAAACCGTGTTCCAAAGACCACCAATGTTGGAATTATCTGCTAAGACCTGTCGATTAAAAATTTGAGCATACGTTGGAAATGTTCCCGTATGATTGATATTATCAGCATATAAATCTGGCAATACCTGTAACTGAAGCCCAAAATAGTTACTACTCTGAATCGAGTTGTACGCGCCTAATAGCGCCGCATCAACATCTTGTTTTGTTTTGAAACCCACTGATGCATCTAAAGCGGTGATAGGTTCCAATTCCAAATTATTATCACAAGCTTGGAAAAAACCAAATGCTGCGATGATTATGGATATTTTAAATATGTTTTTCATTTCAACATGTTTTCAATCTAAAAAAATAGAATTTAATCACAGGATTATCCTTTATTAGAATCCAATGTTCAATCCAACTATCAACGATCTCGATTGTGGAAAAGTTAAGAAATCAGTGCCAGCTGCTGTATTCGTCTCTCCAAATGTACTAACCTCAGGATCGAAACCAGAATAATTGGTAAAGGTTAACAAGTTTTGACCAGTAACATAAATTCTTGCAGTGCGCATTTTAATTTTATCCAATAATTTGGTTGGAAAAGTATAACCAAAAGTCACGTTCTTTAAACGCACATAAGAAGCGTCTTCCACAAAACGATCAGAAACTCTTCTGTTGTTATTTGGGTCTTGGAACACAGCTCTTGGTATGGTCGTATTTGTATTTTCAGGTGTCCAGCGATTTTTAACTGTATTAGCCTGACCAAATACACTATTCATTCCTTCAGAAAAAGCACGGGTATTATTAAACACAAAATTACCGATACTGTACTGGAAAAAAAAGCTTAAATCAAAACCGTAAGCCTGAATAGTATTCGTAACACCACCATAATAGTTAGGATTCGCATCGCCAAGTATTTCTTGGTCATCACTGGTAATAACTCCGTCATTATTTATGTCCTTGAACTGAATATCACCAGGTCTGGTAAGCGTAGATTGATAAACAGCTGTAGAACGTCCGGTTAATTCTTTCGCCTTAGCATTCAACGCATCAATCTCAGCCTGTGTTTGGAAAATACCAACTGTTCTGTAACCTCTGAATGAACCTAAGGCTTCACCTTCAGCTACCCAACTGGCAAAACCAGCTGCGAATGGCGTTCCTGCTAACTTAAGAATTTCATTATCGAAAAATGAAATATTAAAGTTGGTGGTCCAAAGTATATTTTTAGTTTCGATATTAGTTGTTGTTAAACCTATATCAATACCTTTATTGCGAATAGAACCAATATTTTCTTGAATACCTGTAAAACCTGAAGCACCAACTAAAGGTCTGTTCAGCAACAATTCGTTCGTAGTTCCCTGATAAGCATCAACGGATAATTCCAGTTTGCTCTCAAATAAAGCAATTTCTAAACCTAAGTCAAAATCTTCGCGTTCTTCCCAGGTAAGATTAGGATTCCCTAACTGAGTAGGCGCTAAACCAGCTCTTTGCAAATAATTTGCACCTGGAGCAATTAAAGCACGGGATGCAAAGTCGGAAATACTCTGATTACCTCTTCTACCCCAACTAGCCTTTAACTTAACCTCAGATAATACCTTAGATTTTGGAAAGAACGACTCTTCAGAAAGTCTCCATGCTGCCGATGCAGAAGGGAATACACCCCAACGATTATTTGCACCGAAACGGGAAGAACCATCGGCACGGATACTGCCAGAAATAAAGTATTTTCCAGCCCAGTTCATATTCAACCTGGAGAAATAACTATTAAGTCCCCACGCTGATTTTGAAGAAGTTACGTTCTTTTTTACAGAAGCTGCATTTAACTCGCGGATAGTTTTTCCAGGGTAATTCTCACCCTCACCATACATTGATTCGAACTGGCTTGTTTGAACAGAGTTTCCTACCAAAGCATCAAAGTTTAATTTTCCAAAAGCCTTTCTGTAAGAAAAGTAATTTTCGTTAACCAAATTCAAATCCGATGAAAAACCTTGCTGACCACGTCCATTTACACCTGCTGCCTGAATATGACTTGCCGGTGTAAAACGATCATCGCGTAAATTAAGATAATCAACGCTGAAGGAACTTCTAAAAGTCAATCCTTCTAAAATGGTTAATTCACCAAATATGTTAGACAATAAACGGTTGGTATAAACATCATAAGTAGGCTCAACCGCATTGGCTACCGGATTTTCAATACTTGCGTTAGCGTCACGACCATACGTTCCATCAGCATTTAACACAGGAATATGTGATCCCAACAATAACGCAGTACTTAATACTCCGTAAATGTTGTTATCATTCTGAATGCGTGTATTATGAGAACGGCTAAATCCTGTACTTACGCCAATCTTGAATTTGTCGGTAACTAAGTTATCTAAATTCATACGAAAGCTGTAACGATCAAATGATGAACCCTTTACAACACCTCCCTGATCGAAAACAGATCCAGAAACAAAGAACTTTGTCCTATCCGTTCCCCCTGAAATGTTTAAATCAGTTTGGGAAATAGGTGCCGATTGAAATATTTCATCGAACCAGTTCGTCGTTGGATAAGTACTTGGATCTGCATCCAGATTTCTTAATCCTAATTGACTTGGTTTAATGGTTGCACCGTATCTCGCTTTAACACCTTCTTGTAAAAGAGCCACATACTCAGGACCTGTTAAAGGATCTATGGTTTTCCATACTTCCTGGGTTCCACGATATGTGTTTAACGAAATTTGTGTTTTCTGTTGCTTTCCTCTCTTCGTTGTAATGATTACAACGCCATTACTGGCTCTTGAACCATAAATACTTGCTGCAGCGGCATCTTTTAAAACGTCAATAGATTCAATATCCGCAGGATTCAAATCAGCTAACGCGTTAGTTTGTTGTCCACCTACACCAATTTGAGAGTAACTACCCGTATTAATTGGAATACCGTCCACAACATACAACGGTTGGTTACCCGCTGAAATGGAAGACGGGCCCCTCACTCTGATAGATACAGAAGCACCCGGCGTTCCTGAAGCGGAAGTAACCTGTACACCAGGAGCCTGACCTTGAAGCGCTTGATCTACACCGGTAACGGGAAGTCTGGAAATGGTTTCCGAAGTAACTTTACTCACCGAACCAGTTAATTCCTTTTTGCTTTGGGTTCCATACCCTACAATAACAATGTCGCTTAAATCGATAGCTTCTTGTTCGAGCATCACATTGTAATTATTACTCGCCCCAATAGCAATTTCCTTTGAAGCATAACCCGTGTAACTGATTATCAAGGTGGTGCCATTGGCTGGAATGGAAAAGGAAAATGCACCTGACACGTCACTTATCGTTCCAGTCGAAGTCCCCTTTACCAATACGGAAGCACCTATAAGTGGTTCCTTCTTGTCATCTGTTATTGTGCCGGAAATGGTTCGTTGTGCAATCAACGAGGCCATTGTCCCAAACCACAAAAACAAAACTAGTACTTGTTTTTTCATTTGTGAAAATTTAAGTTTAAAAAAGTATTGCTGATAATTGCTTTAAAGCGATTTAAATTCTTTTTGTTCAATCCAAACTACAATTATAAAACTTTTGAACTACTTTGTCGAATAAATTTATTATTCTATCTATATTTGACTACCTTTTATTTATTAAAAAAAATTGATTCATTATCTATGAAGAAATGGTATGTCCTATTATTTTTTAAATTCGTTTTTATTTCATCCACTTTCGCCTGCCAAGATCTTCCTTCCATTTTTCAAGAGAGGGAATATCTGCTTGTGGGGGTGGTTAAAAATCAGCAGGGAGTTCCTCTTACTGATGCAACTATCTGGATTGAAGAATTAAAAAAGGGACTTACAACGGACATGAATGGTTTCTTTTCTTTTACCTCGAAATCGGGTAAATATACCATGAAAGCAAGTTTCATAGGTTATACAACGACTATTTTAGAAGTCAACCTAAATCAAAACACTACCTTGATTATTAAGTTGGAAGAATCTCTTGAATTATTAAATACCGTTGAGATTGTTAGTGGAGGAGCTGATAAAAATGTTAAAAATGCAGAACTTGGTGTGACTCGGTTGAATGCACAAGCCATCAAAGAATTACCTACGCTCTTAGGGGAAGCCGATGTCATAAGAACCATTCAAACACTTCCAGGTATAACTTCTGTCGGTGAATCTGCCACAGGATTTAATGTACGCGGCGGGAATATTGACCAAAATTTATTGCTACTGGATCACGTACCTATTTTTAATCCTTCGCATCTGATTGGATTTTTTTCCATCTTTAATCCTGATTTACTAAGAGACATTACGTTTTATAGAGGTGGAATTCCCGCCCAATACGGTGGAAGAGCTTCTTCCGTTCTCGATGTTCGATTGAGAGATCCAAATATGGAAAGTAATCATTTGAAAGGTAGTGTGGGTTTGATTACCAGTCGCTTTCTTGTGGAAGCACCTATAATTAAAAATAAACTATCTTCCGCCATAGGAGCAAGATGGTCTTATGCCGATTACCTTTTCCGAAGTTTTCTTCGTCCGGAGCTAAAAGAAACAGAAGCAAATTTTTATGATTTCACCTTTAAAAGTATTTATAAACCTTCTGAAAAAGATCAGGTTAGTTTAACTGCTTTTATGGGTAAAGATGCCTTCAGGATAGCCGGAGATTCCCTTTCCACCCTTGAGATTAATGCTTCTTCCACCCGTTATCTATGGAAAACCCAAGGGGCCAGTATCCGTTGGTCTCATTTTGTAAATGAAAATGCTGGTTTTCATTTAACTACCTTTTTTAGTGACTATCAGCCTTCTTTTGACATTCCAGCCCCTGGTTCTGAAGCTATTTTCAAATCAGGAATTTCACAAAAATCAATCCAAGGGGAAGGATTCCTTTCTCAAAAAGCAATAACCATCAGAACAGGATTTCAACTGAGTAAACTAGACATAAATCCTGGTTCTCTATTACCTGCTTCTCAATCTTCTTCCATAAATCCATTTTTCACCCAACAGGAAAGTGCCTTGGAAAGTGCCATTTTTACCAATACAGATTGGGATTTATCGCCTGCCATCAGGTTAAGTGCAGGCATTAGATTTTCACATTTTGCCTTGCTCGGCCCGGGAAATCAATATATTTATGCTAACGAAAAAGAAAGGGATATTTTAAATTTAATTGATACCGCTTACTTTTCAAATAATCAAATAATTAAACAATATGCCGGCTGGGAACCAAGGTTAGGACTGAGAATATCCCTGAACCAAGTATTTTCCATAAAAGCAGGTTTTCATAGGGCAATGCAATATTTACACCTTATAACAAACAGTACTGCTGCACTTCCCACCGATAGATGGAAATTAAGTGACGCTTACATAAAACCTCAAATTGCTTCTCAATTGACTCTTGGCTTGTTTGCCAACCTAAATAACAATCAATGGGAAACTAGTCTTGAAGGTTATTATAAGAGAATTCAAAATATGCCTGACTATCGAAGTGGTACTAATTTATTATTATTAGAATATCCTGAAACTGCTATTCTTCAAGGGTTAGGAAGGTCTTATGGTCTTGAATTATGGGTTCGGAAACAAAGTTTCCGATGGGACGCCAATCTCAGTTATTCCCTATCCCGTTCTGAAATTCTTGTTCATAGCCCTTATCCTGAAGATCGGGCTTTCAGCGGTAAATATTACCCATCAAACTATAACCGCCCACACACCTTAAATTTAAATGTGTTATACAGAATAAATAAAAGAATCAGATTGAGTGCCATTTTTACCTATCTATCGGGAAGACCCGCTACTTTTCCAGATGAAAGAATTAGCGTCAACAATATTTTTATTCCACTCTATACCAGTCGAAATGGAAATACTACCCCTGATTATCATCGTTTAGATCTCGGCTTAATCATTGATTCAGATCCCCGAATTACAAAAAAATGGAAAGGAAAATGGAATTTTTCTCTCTATAATGTTTATGCAAGGAAAAATCCTTATTCTGTATTTTTTAAAACAATCAATGATAGACCTGTAAGCACCAGAAATAGGTCAAATGCTTTTCAACTATCTGTTATTGGCTCAGTAATACCCTCCATTTCTTATGAATTCGATTATTAATTGGACTTTTTTTAGGGTTTTTCTTTCCTTCGCTTTGTATTTCTTCGCATCTGCATGTGTTGAACCCTTCATTCCTGAGTTAACTACTACTTCAGAAAGATTAACCGTTGAGGCTTTAATCAGCAATGATCCAGGACCCTACAAGGTAATCCTTTCTCTATCAGAACCTTATTCCAGTCCCGACAATAATCTTCCCATTGAAACCGCCCAAGTATCTGTAAAAGATCAAAATGGTGCCCTCTTTTCATTCAAACATGATAATCGAGGGGTTTATTATTCTGATTCCACCTCTTTTAATGCGAAAACCGGGCATATATATACCCTTATTATCCGTTGGAATGGGAAGGAATATCAATCTTCACCAGAATTATTAAAAGAGGCTCCCGGAATTGACACAGCATATACCAGGTATGTAGAAAAAACATTATTAAATGGTATTACCAGAGGTGAATTTGAAGTTTATCTGAGTACAAAGGATCCTGTAGGAAAGGGTGATTTTTATAAATGGGATCATGCACATATAAATAAAACAGATTTCTGTGCCTTTACCTACGACGGGGAATCAAGGGTTAGATATCGTTTTCCTTGCTGTTCCCCCTGTTGGAATGTCGTAAAAAAACGAGGCGTCATCGATATTAGTGCCGATACTTATTTTGACGGAAATACCGTAAACAGAGTCATTACCTCTATCCCGTATGATGACGACACACCTTATTTTATGGTTTTTGATCAATATGCTATTTCCAAAAATACCTACACCTTTTGGAAAAGTGTAAGGACACAGGTAAATAATACAGGTGGTATATTTGATAATCCTCCAGCGACTATTCCCTCAAACATATATAATACAAAAGATACCAGCGAACTTGTGCTTGGTGTTTTTTCTGCTGCTGGTCATAAAAGCAGAGGCTTTTATCTAAAACGAAACACGGCCCCTACAAATCCTTACCGTTCAACACCCACTGAATATAAGGACGAACGCGTCTGCAGACCTTGCGAGGAATCATTTAAAATGACAGCTAAAAAACCTTTAGGCTGGATAGATTAAGTTTACATTTTTATTACCTTTTTATGGATAAAATTTATCATGATTTAAATGAATATGCAGCAATGCATTCTTCAAAATCATCCGAATTATTATATCAACTTGAAAGAGAAACACATTTAAAAACTTTAGCTCCAGTTATGCTCAGTGGTTCCCTCCAAGGTCAATTTTTAAGACTTTTAAGTCTTTTGATCAAACCTGAATTTATCCTGGAAATTGGTACTTTCACAGGCTATGGTTCCCTTTGTCTGGCTGAAGGCCTTACTCAAACTGGTCAACTTCATACCATAGAACCTAATGCGGAAACCCTTTTTATTGCAGAAAAATATTTCAACCTTTCTCCATTTAAACATCAGATTTTCACCCATCACGGAAAAGCAGAAAATGTAATTCCAAATTTAACTATTCCCTTTTTTGATTTGATTTACCTCGATGGCGGAAAAAGGGATTATGCTATGCATTACGACCTTATCATCGACAAGGTAAAGCCTGGTGGATTAATTCTCGCTGACAATGTCCTTTGGAGCGGAAAAGTGCTTCATCCTAAAAATGAAGATTCCCAAATCATTCATACCTTTAACACAAAAATTTTAGAAGATTCCAGGGTCGACAATTTATTGCTACCCATTAGAGACGGATTAATGGTCATGCGCAGGACCTAGTATTTTAAAATGTACATTATGAAACTAGAACATATCGGTATCGCCGTGAAAGATCTTCAACAGGCCAATTTGTGTTATGAAAAATTATTAGGTATAGCCCCCTATAAAATGGAGTCTGTGTCTTCGGAAGGTGTCAACACTTCTTTCTTTCAAACAGGTGAATCTAAACTTGAACTGCTGGAGGCTACCCATTTTCTCAGCCCAATCGCCCGATTTATTGATAAAAAAGGAGAAGGCATTCATCATATCGCTTTTGAAGTGCCTGACATTTATTCAGAAATACAACGCCTGAAAGAGGAGGGATTCGAATTTATAAATGAAATTCCTAAACAAGGTGCCGATAATAAACTGGTTTGCTTTGTCTATCCCAAAAATGCTCATGGTGTATTAATTGAATTATGCCAAACTATTAAAGACTAATTATGGATGTATTTCAATATACTGTTATTATAATAGGAGGAATTCTGGCAGGTATTATTAATACTTTAGCTGGAAATGGTTCAGCCATTACCTTAACCATTTTAAGTGAAATGATGGGACTGCCAGGCAATATTGCTAATGCAACCAATAGAATAGGTATCGTGGGGCAGAGTTTCACCAGCTTTGTCGTTTTTCAACGAAAAGGGCTGGTGGACTTTAGCAGAACCTGGCATTATTTAATCCTCATGATTTTAGGATCTCTCGGGGGTGTTTGGCTGGCATTAATTATTAGCAATGAGGCTTTTATTGAGGTTTTTAGGTTTTTGATGGTATTCATGCTCATTGTTATTTTAATTAAACCAGAAAGATGGCTTCGAGAAACTGATATCCACCATAAACCCTCCTTATGGATTTCTATTCCCGTTGCTTTGTTGATAGGATTTTATGGCGGTTTTATTCAAATGGGTATGGGTATTTTCTTCCTTATTATCATGGTGCTGGGTGCTAAATTTAGTATCGCCGATGCTAATATTCTGAAAATTGCTGGCGTAGGTATTTATACTTTCATCGCTTTAGCCATTTTTGCCTTCATGGGAATTGTCGATTGGGAAGCAGGTATCATCATAGCTATTGCACAAACGATTGGTGGATATGTAGGTGCCATTTTTGCTTCAAACCATCCAAATGCCAATAAATGGGCACACCGATTGTTGATTGCCATGGTCATTATATCTATCATACAGTTATTTGACCTTACAAAATGGATATTCATCTAATTTTTTTAATAGTAATGCAACCTCTCACTAAATTTACAGTCTTTACTAAAAAATTTATTTATGAAAAAAAAATTCATTTTATTAGCCTTGATATTCGTTACACTGGCTTTAAACGCACAGAAAACAGAGAGTTTATTTGGTAAGAGAAATTTCAAATTTACAGGAATCTGGGGTGGAAGAACCATGCATTTCGGACTACCCAGTGAAAGACAATTTTATTTGAGAGGAGGAGAAATAGGCTTTGAATTCGATAAGAATTTTATTCTCGGTTGGTCCTGGCAAAAATCAAAAGAACCCATTGTTCCTATAAATAATCAAGCTGCATTTAATTTTAAAAATAGAGGTGTTTTTATGAGCTATGTGCCTGGTTCACATAAAGTAATACATCCTCGTTTTAACTTTTCAGCGGGAAGTAGTTTAGCCACTACGGTAGATAAAATAAAAGAACGCGGCATAAATTTTTCTCCATCTATAGGAATAGAGGCCAATATACTCTCGTGGTTAAAAGTAGGTGCCGAAGGAGGCTATCGTATTCATAGCGATTTCAGAACCCCAGCCTTACTTCAAAACTCATTATCCGGTTCTTTTTTCCAAATACAAGTAAGATATGGTGCCAGCTGGAATAAGTTTAATAACCGTAATCGTTGGGATTAAGTCCTATTTGAATGATCATTGTATCAAATGAAAAGTAATAGATAGTCACTTTTCATTTGATAAAATGAAATTACTTTCCTGTAAAGTGTTTAAGCATAATAATTTCCTGTGCTATGAGTTTTCTAGTGAAGCCCCTTGGTAAATCCTTTTTAGTTAATCCCCCTAAATAAGTTCTGTCCAATTTTACCACTTCATAACCAAGGTGTTCAAACAATCTTCTAATGATTCTATTCCGGCCAACGTGAATGGCGATACTAACTTCTTTAAATGAGCCTTCGGTTATAAAATGCAATGCGTCAACGGGAACAGGCCCATCTTCAAGAACCACTCCTTTTTGTATTTTCTCCACATCTGATCCTGAAAGAGATTTATCCAATGTAACTTGATAAACTTTTTTCATTTTATACCCCGGATGGGTCATTTTCAATGCCAAATCCCCATCATTGGTTAACAAAAGCAGGCCCGTCGTCTCTCTGTCTAAACGCCCGACAGGAAATACCCTGGTTTTACCTTTATCAGGAAGAATATCCAGTACCGTTTTTCGTCCTTTTTCGTCTTGCGCTGTAGTAATTACCCCTTTCGGTTTATTCATTAGATAATATACTCTTTCTTCCTGGGGAAAAACCGATTTACCCTTAAAACAAACCTTGTCTTTGGCTTTAATAAGTAAAAAAGGTTCAATGACTTTCTGATCATTAACGGTTACAAAGCCTTCTTTTACATAATCGGCTGCCTGCCTGCGGGAACAAATTCCACAATGGGCAATAAATTTATTCAGGCGCATTCCATCGCCTTCTAACTCTGTATTGCGATTATTATTCATCAACTCCTCCTTGTCCGGTTCAGCCTTTCGTCTGGGAGCTGCATCAAATTGTTTTTTAGGATTGGCAGGCCTACCGTACGGGGGCTTGTTCGGCCTAAGTTTAGGTCGTGATTTTCTATCATCAGAATACGCCATATCTATGTATTTGTTTGAATTTTATAATGAATTAGAAGGGAATATCTTCGTCTTCATTCATTTTTGAGGGACGGGTAATAATCTGGGAAAAAGGATTATCAAAAACGTCATTTGGCAGACTACCCATATCAAAATTTTCTAAATTTGAAAATCTTGCAAATTGCTCTGTAAACTTAAGTCTGACCGTATCTGTAGCTCCATTTCTATGCTTAGCAATGATCACTTCTGCGACACCTTTTAAAGGCATTCCATTTTCATCTTCCGTAATTTGGTAATATTCAGGTCTATATATAAAACCCACAATATCAGCATCTTGTTCAATTGAACCAGATTCTCTTAAATCTGAAAGCTGGGGTCTTTTAGGTCCACCTCTGGATTCTACGGCACGACTAAGCTGGGAGAGCGCAATGACGGGAACCTGTAGTTCTTTTGCAAGACCTTTCAGGGACCTGGAAATAGCACTTACCTCTTGTTCACGATTACCCATTCTATTATTTTCACTACTACCCTTCATAAGTTGCAAATAATCAATCACAATCAGCTGAATATCGTATTGCAATTTCATGCGTCGACATTTAGCGCGCAGTTCAAAAATATCAATACCAGGGGTGTCATCAAAATAAACGGGTGCATCTCCTATTCTTTCTATGGCACCATGTAATTGCTTCCATTCATCTTCCGATAATTTCCCCGTTCTCATTTTCGTCAAAGGGATTTCAGCATCCATGGAAATTAATCGTTGAGCTAATTGAACGGCAGACATTTCCAGGGAAAAAAAAGCGACACCCTTTTTAAAATCTACGGCAGCATTCTTTGCCACAGAAAGTACAAAAGACGTTTTACCCATACCTGGCCTTGCTGCTAAGATAATCAGATCGGAAGATTGCCAACCATTTGTAAGTCTGTCCAACGCGCTAAATCCGGAGGGAATACCACTTAAACCTTCCTCTACGTCCTTTAAGTCTTCAATTTGCTTCAATGCCTTAGCAGCAAGAGAGCTCATTGACTCAATGGAGCGGCTCATGTTTTTTTCAGCAATATTAAATAATCCCTTTTCAGCAGAGTCTAATAATTCAAATACGTCCGTACTATCTTCGTAAGCATCTTTTATAATTTCATTGGAAACCCTGATAAGTTCTCGTTGAATAAATTTTTGTGCTACTATTCTTGCGTGGAACTCTAAATTGGCAGAAGAAGCTACCTTGTTCGTTAATTCAACCAGATAATATGCGCCACCAATTTTCTCCAGTTCTCCGGATTTTTTTAACTCCTCTGAAACGGTGAGGATATCAATGGGCTGCGATTTTTCAAAAAGCCGCAACATGGCTTTGAAAATAAGTTGATGCGCTTCGAGATAAAAAGAATCAGAAACAAGAATATCTAAAACAACATTGATCGCTTCCCTTTCTAATAGGATGGCTCCTAAACTAGCCTCTTCTAAAGGTAAGGCCTGCGGTGGTTTTCTTCCATAAACGAATGTAGATACCTCCTCGCTCCTTTTTTTAGAAGAGGATTTACCTACATTCGTCAATGCTAACTTAGGGGCAAAGCCCTTATCTTCTGCCATAATGATATACCAATTTTTACAAAGGTATATTTATTTCCTCATCATTTACAATCCACCTCTCTGTATGCATTAATTAATGCTAATTCGCCTTCCTTTCCAGGCTTGGCATTTCCATGCTCCATACCCATCACGCCACGGAATCCTTTCTTATGGTGTAAATGATTAAATATATGCTTGTAATTAATTTCTCCTGTGGTAGGTTCTTTTCTTCCCGGATTATCCCCGATCTGAATATAGGCAATCTCTTCCCAACATAAATCGATGGTATTAATCAGATTACCCTCATTTCTTTGCATGTGATAAACATCATAAAGAATTTTACAAGCAGGACTGTTCACCGCTTTGCAAATTTCAAAAGTCTGGGGAGCTGTTCTAAGGAATAAATCAGGATTATCACTTAATGGCTCCAGCACCATCACCAGATTGTGAGGGGCTAAGATATCAGCGCCAGCTCTTAACGCATCAATAACATGCGCCGTCTGAAGACCAATCGGCAATTTACGCTCGTAAAAACCAGGCACGACGGTCATCCATTTGGCATTAACACGTTTCGCAATATCCACCGCCTTTTTACAGGTATCGACAAATAATTGTTTGAACTCAGGTTTCCCGGTAGCTAAGGAAATTTTCCAATTATCCCCTCCGTCGATAACAAAAACGCCCATGTGCATACCCAATCTGCTCATAGCTGCCGCTATTCTCTCCTGCTCCTCAATAGGTCGTTTCATCATGCCATTGTCTTCCAGAGACCTGAATCCCTGATCAGCCATAAATTCAAGCTGAGAAACTACATCCTTTCCTGCATGATTTTCAAACATCCCAAAGTGAGGGGCGAAATCGCAAACAAAGGTAGGTTGTTTCAAAGTAGCCGATGGGAATCCCTTTCCAAAAACAGCGTTAGAACCTACTCCTAATGCCGTTCCCAATATCGCAGCATTGCGTATAAAACTTCTTCTTTCCATAATTATTTCTTTCAATGATTTAATTACTACAATATAAGAAAAAAATATTCATTTAAATAAAAAACACCCAAGACGATTAATCTTGAGTGCTAAAATTACTCCCAGTTATAAAATTTTTATCAATTATATTAAAAAAACTGATTTTCATCACCTTGCAAATATAATATTAATAAAAACTATTTTTTCGATTTTTTTGATATATATATATATATATCAATGAGTTACGTGCAAAATAAATTAAGAAAGGGATGGGTTATGCTATTAAAAGCGGTTACAGGCTATCCATTCAAGGATAACCAATGAAGCTCTTTTTCTTCAATCAGCTGAGAAATGTCATTTAATTCCTTTGATAATTGTTGGATTTTATCGGGGGTCAAGAGTGGATCATCAAAAGCGTTCGTTACTTGTTTCTTTTTCTCTTCCAGTTTTGAAATTTCCTTTTCGACTTTATTAATTTCTTTACGTTGTTCAAAAGTTATCAAAGAAGGTTTTTGAACCACTTCCTTAGATTGTTGGGCAACCACTTTCTCTTCTCTTTTTAATGCTTGTAATTTTTCTTTTGCCAACTGCCGGTATTCAGAATAATCGCCATTGAAGTCAATACATTTTCCATCTCCTTCCAGGACAAACAAATGCTCTACAATTTTATCCATAAAGTACCTGTCATGACTAACCATGATGACACAACCAGGAAATTCCATTAAGAAATCTTCGAGAACATTCAGTGTAAGAATATCCAGATCATTCGTAGGTTCATCCAGAATTAAAAAATTAGGATTTTTCATTATGATAGAAAGAAGGTACAGTCGTCTTTTTTCTCCTCCGCTCAACTGGCTGACATAAACCTGTTGTTGTTTTCGAGAAAACAAAAAGCGTTCTAATAATTGCGTAGCGGATAATTTGAGTCCTTTTTCCAGGGGAATATATTCTGCGATGTCCTGAATTACATCAATCACCCTTTTATCTTCAACCCATTGCATACCATCCTGGGTATAATAGCCAAAAACGGTATTTTCTCCTAAAATTACTTTACCTGCATCGGGGCGAATATTTGAGGTTAAAAGATTTATAAAGGTAGTTTTTCCTACTCCGTTAGGGCCAACGATACCCACTCGTTCCATGGGTTTAAATTTATAGGAAAATCCATCGAGGATAATTTTTTTATCAAATGCCTTACTTACATTATGCAGTTCGAGCACTTTTTTACCCATTCTTTGACCTTTAATATCAATTTGCATTTCGGTTTCCACGCGATTTTTACCAACCTTATCCTTCAGGTCAAAAAATGCATCTACTCTTGATTTAGCTTTAGTTGTTCTGGCCTGCGGGCTTCTATTCACCCAGGCTAATTCACGCTGCAGTAATTTTTTATTTTTTTCCCACTCGGCTCCTTCTGTTTCAATGCGCAGCGCCTTTTTTTCTAAATAATCGGCATAATTGCCACTATATTTATATAGTTTACCTAAATCCAGTTCAATAATTTGATTACAGACGCGTTCTAAAAAATACCGGTCGTGGGTCACCATTAAAAGAGTGATGTTCCCTTTTTTGAGGTAATCCTCCAGCCATTCCACCATTTCAAGATCCAGGTGATTGGTAGGTTCATCTAAAATAATAAATTCAGGTTCACTTAAAAGAATGCGGGCCAGGGCCACTCTTTTCTTTTGCCCCCCCGAAAGTAGGGAGACTGGTTTTTCAAAATCAGTTAGATTTAGACGGAAGAGAATTTCCTGCACTTTGGCCTCCATGTCCCATGCCTTCAAGGCATCTAAATCTTGCAATGCTATTTGTAAAGCTTCCTCGTCATTTGGATGAAGCATAGCTAATCTATACTTTCGTACGGCACTCAACTGTGGGTCAGCACTATCTAATGTAGCCTCTAATAAGTTATGTCCGACAGAAAAATCAGGTTCTTGCTCTAAAAATGCGGAACGAATACTTTTATTCATCCAAACCTTAGCATTTTCTCCTTCTACTCCTTCCATTCCTCCAACAACCCTCAACAAAGTGGATTTACCGGAACCATTTTTGGCTATTAGGGCAATTTTCTGGCCTTTCGTTACTTGCAAAGAAAGGTTATCAAACAATACTTTTTCACCGTATGTTTTAGTAATATTTTCAAGAGAAAGGTAGTTCACGTGTGTTTTATTTTTTCAAACGGATATAATCATTCAGGATTAAAAGTGATTCCTTCAAATAGATATCCTTCCCAACAGATTCTTTAAACGCTATATTTCGAGTAATTTTAGCGGAGTCAGCATTAATTTCAGCCAGATCAGTGGCCAAATTTTCGACACTCTTTATTTGGTAATTTTTAAAGGCATCTCTAAATTCCTGCGCTTCTTTTTCCTGATTTTTAAGCAACTGCTTATAGGCATTTAAACTTAGCGGCATAATGGATTGATCCCTTTGTTTTTTTATGCGAAGGGCATTTTTAAGAATCATCTGGAAGGAAGGATCTGATTTTACGCGATCTTCACTCTTTTTTCTTAGTAAATCAAGAGATGGCAGCCTTGACTTTTGGGGTTCGTACCCAACAGGAGCAATCTCTGTCCACTCCATGGCATAATCTTCTTCTCTTTCACCTATTTCCAGATAATGATATTGGTCAGGTAAAATAATATCAGGCGTCACCCCCTTCAACTGAGTAGAGCCACCATTAATTCTATAAAACTTTTGCGTCGTTATTTTCACTTGTCCCAGAGGTTTAAATTCTTCGTAACCTCTAAGTCCCATATCCAGGTCGAAGAAACGTTGAACGGTCCCTTTGCCGTAGGTCGATTTTGTTCCGACAATGATAGCTCTGCCATAATCCTGTAAAGCTGCGGCAATAATTTCGGAAGCAGACGCACTCATATTATTAACCATAACAATCAGTACTCCATCATACTGCGTTCTTGAATCAGGATCGCGTAAAACGTCTGCTTTACTTTCTTTTGATTTAACTTGAACGACAGGACCTGAGGGGATAAAAAAACCGGTCATTTTAACTACATCACTTAATGAACCACCTCCATTATTTCTTAGATCCAGAATGATACCACCTACATTTTCAGCTTTCAATTTTTCAATTTCCTTTTCTACATCCGGCGCACAAAAACGGCCTTTTGGATCTTCGAAATCGGCATAAAATCTGGGCAAATAAATATACCCGTATTTATCGTTTGGGAATTGGTCATTTTTCAAAAGAAGCGATTTAGCAAAACCTTCTTCCAATTCAATGATATCCCTAACTATTTCAACTTCCTTAATGGTACCGTCAACCTTTTTAACCAATAAACGGACTTTCGTTCCTTTTTTTCCTCTTATTTGCTGAACAACATCATTGATTCCTAGTCCAGAAATATCTTTAAAGTCAGCCCCTTCTTGAGCTACTTTTAAAATAATATCATTTTCAAATAATTCTTTTGATTTCCAAACTGGCCCACCAACTACAACGGTGGCCACTTTTGTATAATCACCAACGGTTTGCAGGGTTGCACCAATGCCCTCTAACTTCCCAGTAAATCTGATATCGAAATTTTGCTTTTCAATAGGCTCGAAATAATCGGAATGAGGATCATACAAGTGCGTCAAACTATTTATGTAGATACTTAATCTATCAGATCTTTTGGTTTTAAATAGTCTTTCGTACCACTCGTCATATAATTTCAGCACAGCTTCCCTTGCTTCCTTTTCCAATTCATCGGTACTTTTTGCTTTTATTTCCGCACTCCCCTTGCCCTGTAATTCCAATTTCTCATTTACCCTGGAGACTATTTCGTAAACGAGTAGTTTCCGCCACACCTCTTTTAATTCCGTATCATTTGCAGGGAAAGGTCTCTTTTCACTATCTGTTTCGAAAGTACCTTCACCATTTAAATTAAATGGTTTCGAGAGTAACTCTCTATAAATAAGCTGTGTTTTACGCAGGGACTTTTCTAACAAATCGATAGATAGATCAAAAAAGGTGAAAGTACCTTCGATAGCTTGATTATCCAGATTTAACCGGTGCTTTTCCAATAACGCAAGATCTTCCCTGGTTAAAAACCGCTTTCCACCGTCAATACTTTCTATATAATAGTTAAATAATTGCTCTGATAATTTGTCGTCCAAAGATTTTGGCCGGAAATGTAATTGTTCAACATAATTGAGTACCGTTTTCACCAACACCGCTTCTTTCCCTTCATTTTGCGAAGGTTTCGGTAAAAAAGAGGCGATTAACAAAATGCCAGCAAATAGCGAAACAATAATAAGACCTTTCTTTTTCATTCAATATTATTTACTTAAACGTGCGAATATAGCTTTTTAAAGCCGCTTTTTATGAAAGAATGCTTTTAGTAAACGGTTTTTTTTGTAGCTTGTTTCAATATATGACTTTATCTTGAAAAAACATTTGCCGTGGCTAGAATATCTCTTATAATATTGCTTTTTATGATTACAGATGCAACTGCTCAAAGTACTTTCGTCCCTAATTATGATGAAAATAAGGTTGTTAATTATTCATTACCTGGTTTAGGCGATATCATTGGCGAAAAAATTAACAACGTATCTCAGTGGGAAAAAGCAAAAGGTAAATGGTTGCAAATTTATGCTTCAGAAATGTATGGTACCTTTCCATCAAAAAAAATAAGCGTTACTTCTAAACTACTGGTTCAAAAACCAATACTAAACGGTAAAGCGGAAATGAACGTATGGGAAGTTTCTCTGGCTGGAAAAGTAAAAATTCATCTCATTGGTTTTATTCCATTGGGTGCGCCAGTCAAGGCTTCCTTATTAGGCCTTAATTTTTGCGGAATTAACACCGTTTTTATGGATGCTGAAATCCCTGTTTCGTCAAAATATGTAATTTGTAATGAAACCCCATTTTTCAATAATCATATCGCCACAGACAAAGCAGTTGGAACACAAAAAGATACCTGGCAGATAGAAAAAGTGATAAATGCTGGCTATGCTTCCTTTTCCGTAGCATGTGCCGATTTTGAAGAGGATTTTCCTGATGGTTACAAAGAAGGGGTGCGAACTATACTTGCCAATGATTTAAATATTAACCCAAAAGATTGGTCTGCTATGAGTGCCTGGGCCTGGGGATTAAGTAAAATGTTAGATGTAATAAAAACCTTACCAGAGCTCAAGAATGCAAAAATGATTCTTCACGGCCATTCCCGAATGGGTAAAGCGAGTCTTTGGGCTGCTGCCAATGATACTCGTTTCGACGCCGTTATAACTATACAGTCCGGTGAAGGTGGAGCAGCGCTGCTTAGAAGGAATTTCGGAGAAGGTATTGAACCTATAACCACTCGATTTCCTCATTGGTTTTTACCTGATTTTGCAAAATATGCGGGCAATGAATCTACCTTGCCGTTTGACCAACATATTTTACTGAGCTTAATTGCCCCAAGACCTCTCTTCGTGAGCAGTGCACTGGATGATAAATGGGCTGACCCAAAAGGAGAGTTCCTTTCAGCAAAAGAAGCTGGTTTTGCTTATCAGCTTTATGGAAAAAAAGGTATTTCTGAAGTAAATATGCCTGATACAGAAGTACTCGTTGGCAAAAATGTAAACTATTATATCAGAAAAGGAAAACATGAAGTGAACGCTTTAGATTGGGATTATTTTTTAAAATTTATTCCTAAAGTGGTTTCTGGAGATTTCTGAATTCACTTATGAAAATGCGTCAGTAATTGTTCTTTATAACTTGGCCCAACTGGAATTTTCTCTTTCCCAACCTGAATCGTATTGCCATCTAAAAAATCAATTTTATTGATGGCGACGATGTACGATTTATGAACACGAATAAATTGAGAGGAGGGCAATTCCAGTTCAAGCGTTTTTAAAGCCCCCAATGATAAAATACGACTGCCATTTAAATGGAAAGAAACGTATTCACTCAGGCTTTGTATATATAAAATTTCCGATAGCTTTAACCTATGGATTCTATGTTCTGATTTTACTAATATAATTTCCTTTTCAGAGCCTTCATATTCAACATTTACCATTTCCGTCTTAAACCGGTGACGTTCCAATGCTTTATTTACCGCCAGTGTAAACCGGTCAAAGCGGATAGGTTTTAGTAAATAGTCAACCACATCGAGGGCGTAACCTTCTAAAGCGTGCTCAGGGTAAGCAGTAGTTAAAATAATCAGGGGCTTATAGGTTAATGATTTTATAAACTGCAAACCGCTCATTTCAGGCATTTGGATATCTAAAAAAATCAAATCTATTTCTTTCGTTTGCATTATTTGCATAGCCTCGAGGGGGTTTCTACATTGGGCAACTATGTTAAAACCTAATCGTTGAACATAGTTTTCAATAAGCATTCGCCCTAACTCCTCATCATCAACAATAAGACAACGCAAATTCATCATGTTATAACTTTTCAATGTTTAAATCTACCGAAAAAACATGGTCTTGTTCCGCTATGTTTAGTTGAAACTGTGCCGGATAGATTAATTCCAGTTGTCGCCTCACATTAGCTAAGCCTATACCACCTGTATGGTCCGTCGAATGAGGTGAATCGGGCAGACTATTTTGGACATTCAAATGCAGGGATTCCCCTAAAAACTGCAGATTTATGTTAATCCATCCATTGGCTTTGTCCTCAAATTTACTATGTTTGAAAGCATTTTCCACTAAGGGAATGAGAAGCATAGGCGCAATTTCAAGGTGATCAGGAATTTCACCACAATCAAAATTTACATTTAATCCCCTACTATCTTTTAATAAATTTAGTGCTATGAAATGCCTGATATACCCTATTTCTTTTTCCAGCCTCACCTTAGGCGCATTGCATTCGTATAACATGTATCGTAACATATCGGAGAGAACAAGTAGATAGTCAGGTGCTTTATCCGATTTTATTAGGGTCAAGGTATAAATATTATTCAAGGCATTGAATAAAAAATGTGGATTTGTCTGACTGCGTAAAAATTTAAGCTCAGTTTCCAGTTTTTCAGACCGCAACTGAACGGATTCCTTTTCCTTTATGGCAAATAAACGGGTGACCTGTAACAAAGTACTAAGAAGAAAAGCCATAAATAAGGGAAAACTTCGACCCAGGAAATACCACGATTTAGTTAAGGTACTTATTTTTCTGACGCCCCGATATCGACCCCTCGGATAAAAATATTCCATCAGCTCCTGAACGCCATAGCTGATGGCTAAAACCAGCAATAAGCCAATAAACAAGTATAAAAAATGCTTTTTCTTAAGATAAAGTTTTGGAAATAGAAACAAGATATTAAAATATACCAAGGCCATTTGCCCTAATACTATAGTACCTGATTTTGGAATTGTTTCCAGCATATTCTCACCTCCCCCAATCAAAAAAGTTTGTGTGAGAAGTATTCCTAACCAAAGTAACCCTTGAAACAATAATATTTGGAAACGAGGCATATTTTATAATTTTATATGCTGCAATATTACTACATGTCTATGCTATTTCGTTATTTATTCAACAAAAGCCTATTTATTATCAGTAAAACATTAAAAAGGATAATTTGTATTGATTGATAAAATACGGGTGTTCGTTGAAAATATTTTTTAACCCTGGATTTACACCTTTTATTTGTGGCATAAATAAATTTATAATGATTAAGTACAATTTTCTATTCTTCTTTTCTTTTCTTTTGACCGCAATGACGGCTCAAAATACTACCATTACAGGTACAGTAATCTCCAACGGAGACGGCTCAACCCTTCCTGGAGCGCATGTTATACTAGTTCCTGTAGCGGGCGGAGCGGAACTTGACAATCTTACCGATGACAAAGGGAAATTCGTGGTTAATAATATCAAACCGGGCGAATATCTACTCACAATAAGTTATTTAGGCTTTACTGATTATAAAAAGCAGCTTCAAATCACAAGACGAGGCCTTGAGCTGGGTGATATTAAATTGGTAGAATCTGCCTACGAACTTGGTCAGGTTCAAGTAGTTGGACAGGCAGCTCAAGCTGTAAGTAAAGATGACACGCTCCAATTCAATGCCAGCTCGTTTAAAACAAATCCTGACGCATCTGCGGAGGATTTAACCAGGAAGGTTCCTGGCATTGTTATAGAAAATGGCAGAATTCAAGCGCAGGGCGAAGATGTAAAAGAGATTTTAGTAGATGGAAAACCATTTTTTGGAAATGACCCCGCTGCTGCGCTTAAAAATCTTCCCGCTGAAGTGATCGATAAAATTCAAATCTTTGACAGACAAAGTGATCAGGATGCGTTCTCTGGTTTTAATAGTGGTCAGACCACAAAATCGATAAATATTATTACCCGTCAGGATAAAAGAAATGGTGCTTTCGGGCGTTTATTCGGCGGGTATGGTACCGATGAAAGATACCAGGCCGGAGGTGCCGTTAATAGATTTAAAGATGACGTTAGATTTACTATTCTTGGACAATTTAACAATATTAACGAGCAGAATTTTTCAAGCGAAGATCTTTCTGGCGTAAGTCAAGGTGGAGGTCGTAGTTCAAGAGGCGGTAGTTGGGGCGGCGGTGGCTGGGGTGGCGGAAATAATGATTTCGTCGTAGATCAGAAACAGGGAATTGCCAGAACCAATGCTTTTGGTATGAATTATTCCGATACCTGGGGTAAAAAATTGAAGATTTCAGGAAGCTATTTCTTTAACCAAGGCAATATTGTTTCTGAACAAAATCTTAACAGAGAACTCATTAATAATCGCAGTGATTTTTCTCAGTTCTATGAAGAACACAATGAAGCTACCTCTGGCAATTTAAATCATAGAATGAATATGCGCATAGAATATGAAATAAATAAAAACAATTCATTGATTATTCAACCACGTATGTCTATGCAAGATGCTGATGGAATGCAACTTATTTCAGCAGAAAATAATATTCAGTTGTTAAAACTAAACGATAGTAAAACAGATTTTTCTACCCTACTTGGAGCTTTAAATTTCTCCAATCAGGTTCTATGGAGACATAAGTTTAAAAAAGCCGGACGAACTTTTTCTGCAGAAGTGAATAATTCCATTAGAAACCAGGACGGGGAGAGTAGTTTATACGCACTAAATAATAGTTTCGGCACTTTACTTCGGGCCGATACTATAGATCAGGAAAACAGACTGTTAGCTAAAGGTTCTACCGCTAGCGCCAATATTAACTTTAATGAGCCTATCAGTAAAAAATCAGGATTACAATTCTCCTATAATGTATCAAGGCAGATTGATGATTCTGATAAAAAGAATTTTAACCTTGATCCATTGACCAATACCTACTCTGAACTCAACGGCGCATTATCTAACGTTCTTGGCAGTGAATTTCTAACTCAAAGAGCCGGTTTAGGTATCCGCGGTGGTAATGAGAAAATGCAATTTAACCTGAATACCAACGCGCAGTGGGTAAACCAGGATGCCTCTCAGACCTATCCCTTACAAGCGAATATAGAAAGAAATTATTTCAATGTGCTCCCTTTTGCCTATCTAAAATATAATTTTTCAAAGCAGAAAAGTATTCGGTTTTTTGGACGTGCCTATACTAATGCCCCTTCAATAAGTCAATTACAAGAAGTGGTAGATAATAGCTCCCCTTTGAGATTAAGGACGGGAAATCCAGAACTTTTACAAAGTCTTGGATATAATATGAGTCTTAGGTACTCTGCGACAAATCCTGCCAAATCCACTATTTTATATTCTTATATCAGCGGAACCATCAACCGCAATCAAATCACGAATAGCACCATTATTGCCACAGAAGATAGCTATTTGAATGGTGGTGTTTTGTTTCCACGGGGCGGACAATTAGTCGTTCCGGTAAATTTAAATGGCAATTGGAACCTAAGAGCGTTCACAACTTATGGCTTTCCTTTGAAAATGATTAAATCCAATGCCAATCTTAGTTTGAATGCAAGCTATCAGGAACAACCTGGCATGGTAAATAAACAAATCAATACATCTGAAACAACCACTTTGGGCTTTGGACTGTCTGTGACCTCAAATATATCTGAAAAGATTGATTTTACGTTATCATCCAGAACCAATTGGAATCAGGCCATTAGTTCCTTGAATAGTTCTTTAAATAGTATTTTCCTGAATCAGCAATTTGAAGGCAGGATAAACTTGATTTTACCTGGTGACTGGACCTTTAGAAGCTCTATAATAAATCAGTCATTTAGTGGCCTGGGTGATGGTTTCAATCAAAACTACTGGTTGTGGAACGGAAGTATAGGAAAGAAATTCCTAAAAGATAACAAGGGAGAATTATCATTGGTAGTATTTGATTTGCTTAAACAAAATGTAAGTATTCAAAGAAATGTGACTGAACTGTACATTGAAGATGCACAAACGATTGTGTTACAACAATACTTCATGCTACGATTCAATTATCGTTTAAGTGCCATGGCACCTGCTACAAACAACCAGCAAAACAATGATATGAGGCCTTCAGGAATGCCTTGGAGCAGAGGTAACTAAAATAAAAAGTGTTTTATTATAATTGTACCATAGTTGATTAAAAAAGCCCGGAATTTTTCCGGGCTTTTATTTTATCCTTTAACACCAATCCAACTAAACTCGTAGGGCAGATTAGGTACTTTTATTCTTTCTGCAATTCGCTGTAATCTGGCGGGCAAAGCCATTACATAATCTCTGGCCTTCTCTCCCTGAGCATTTAAATTGCAAACATTTCCAATTTTCCATTCCTCTAGTAAGCCTTCCATAATATCAATATAGTCTTGTGTTGTATAAACACCGATTCTTTGTGCGGCATCTGAAAAATGACTGAAAGTTTCCCCCATTTTAATCCCTGTTTCTCTTAAAAAGAGAGCGGGCATAACAATTTTTTTCCTCATCATATCTTCCAGAGCCACCATCATTTCAGAAGGATCCACCTCTAAAATTCTGGCAACAAATGATTTGTAAGCCCTTGCGTGTCTTAATTCGTCTGCTGCAATAACACCACACATTCTAGAGAGTAACTTATTTCCATATTCTTTTGCCAGCGTAGCCGTCCTTCTGTGAGAAACATTAGTTGCCAGCTCTTGAAATGAGGTATAGATAAAATTGCGATACGGATCTGAACCCGTTCCAATATCAAAGCCATCGTGAATCAAATATTGAGTAGAAACCTCCATGGCCCTCATATTGATCCGTCCTGATAAATACAAATATTTATTTAGCAAATCACCATGTCTGTTTTCTTCGGCCGTCCATGCCCTAATCCAGCGACTCCATCCTTCATTTTTCTCCTGATTAACACCATCAACACTCATCAACCACGATTCGTAGGTTGGAAGAGCCTCTTCGGTAATGCAATCACCTATTAAAACCACCAGATAATCATAAGGTAATTCTTTAGCTGTTTCTCTTAAATTTTTTACATCGTCAAAAAAGTTTTCACTACTGGAATCTGGCAAAAAATCCGTAGGTTGCCAAATTTTGTCAACAGGCGTAAGGTATGAATCAATGATATCATCCATGTTCTTAGCCAGGAATTGCATCACCTCGATGCGATTAGGAGATAGTTGCATGAAATATGTTATTGGTGTTTTTGGAATTTTGATTTGTACAAATGTACAACTTTTATAAGTAATTAATAATTTCGCACCGTTTATACTTTAAATTTAGTAATGAAAATGAGAAAATTTATCGATTTTATTCTAAGTGCCCTTTGTATGGGTTCTTTTTTTCTTCTTCTGGTTATTTTTCACCCTATCCAATGGATTGCTTATCAGACCATTGGAGAAAAAGCACAAAGAAGGGTTGTTGAAATATTAAACTTCTTCCTTGTTGGCACCCTTTTGTATATTTTTTCTAAAATATCGTTTACCTTTCTTGAAAGACCGCCTTTGGACAGGCGTATTATTTTTATTGCCAATCATCAAAGTATGCATGACATACCAGCATTGATTTGGTTTCTCAGAAAATACAAACCTGTTTTTGTTTCCAAAATCTCTTTAGGAAAAGGAATTCCCAGTATTTCCTACAATTTGCAAAAAAGTGGCGCGGCACTTATTGACAGAAAAGACGGTAAACAAGCCATAAAAGAAATTGTGAGAATGGCGGCGCAGGTGATTGAAAATAATCAATCTACTCTTATTTTTCCAGAAGGAACCAGAGCTACAACAGAACAATTATTACCTTTTATGACGGGGGGTGTTGCGGCGCTGGTCAAGAAAATACCCAACGCGTGGATTGTACCCATAGCTATAAGTGGTAATGCAACCATGAACCCCAAAGGGCTTTTTCCCCTAAAATCAGGCCAAAATTTAAGCTGGACTGTTTTACCAGGTTTTTCTTCCGACCAACTTAATGCAACGGATATTTGTCAAAAAGTAGCATCTCAAATAAATAACTACAGGCAATTACTTCATCAAAAATAACCTACTTTTAAATTGCACTTTATTATATTAATTCGTATATTTGAATCTCTAAAACTAAAATAATGAATCTTCATCTTTTTATTTTCGGTCAAGGTCCTTGGGAGGTAGTTCTCATTTTTGGTGCCGTACTTCTGCTTTTCGGTGGCAAGAAAATTCCTGAGTTGATGCGTGGCATTGGAAAAGGTATCCGCGAATTTAATTCCGCTCGTTCTACTTTGGAAACTGAACTGAAAGAAGGTACCAAAGAAGCTGAACGCACACGTTTGGAAGAACAGAAATAAATTGTTATTAAAATAAATAGCTGCGGTTTATTGTTTTTTTACCTAATAATATACACAATATGTGCTTTCATATATTGTGTATATTTTTTTTTCTTTAATGCCAAAGGAAGTTATACCTCCTCTATAAATCTAAGACGGTTATATAAAGCTAAGCTTTAGTGTCTAATTTTGGTTAATCCTGAACTTGCTTCTTTACTTTGATAGTACGCCCAGGACGGAGTATGAAGTTTCTGTCTAACTCATTCCATAATAATAAATCTGAAAAAGTTACTCCTTCAATTTTCATGGCAATTTCAAACAAAGTTTCTGGTTTCTGAACTTTATAAAGGATGAATTCTCCTTTCCTGATATTCGCTGACTCTCTCGAAAACCTGTAGGTTAGATTTGACTCTCCCAATTGGTTAGGAACATCTATGTTTGATAGTTCATTTACATTGGGTCCACCTTCCCTATCCTGATGAATTACCATATCATCCGTATGATAAACCACTATGGGTTGGCAATAATCAAGGGTTGTATTTTTTATTTTATTCCATGCCTTTAATTGGGCAATACCGCATTTGAATAGTTCAGATAAGTCTTGCAAACTTTCCCCATGGTGAGTATAATAAATCGTTTTATTATAAGGTGCGTTCATAGCCTCCTTGGGAATCTCAATATGAATAGGATTGGAGGAGATAGAAGCAAACTTATCTGCATCTGGCCATTGGGAATTCAACCATTTATTTACTAAAGCCCCTACTCTTCTTGGAAGAACGAGGTCAAATCCCTTTTCAGAAGCGGGAATGACACTTTTCCTAAAGGAAGGATTGAGTAATTCTATCGTTTCCAGAGAGAGTCCGGTCAGTTTTGCAATCGTTTCGAAACTTATCCCACTATAAATTTTAAATGACTGGGTTAACTGTAAGTCCAATGGAGGCAACTCAGGGTCAAGGCCATGCGCTTCGGCAAAGGTAGACAGGTAGTTAGCTGCAATATACCCTGGAACATAATTGGCCGTTTCTTTGGGCAAATAATTTCTAATCTCCCAGTAATCAGTACTTCTTCCTCTCTTTACAGCTCTAATCACTCTGCCACTTCCACTGTTATAGGCAGCAATAGCCAATTCCCAGGAACCAAACTGGGCATATAAATCTTTCAAGTATTTAACGGCTGCTTTAGTTGAAGCTCTGGGATCACACCTTTCATCTACTTGACTGTCAACACGTAACCCATAAAATCTGCCTGTTGGCGCCATGAATTGCCAAAGACCTACGGCACCTGCATGCGAAAGTGCCCGCGGCTCCAGGGCTGATTCTACCACGGCGAGATATTTTAAATCTTTTGGCAAGCCAGCTTCCTCAAGATAATCTTCGAACATTGGAAAGTACAATAGCTGTTTTCCCAGCATTCTTTCCGCACCACGTCTTCCTCTAACGGTATATGTCTTCAAATAACTCTTAACGGCCACATCATATCTTGCCTTAATCGACCCATTATTCATAGTAGCTAAACGAGCTATTATTCCCTCTTCATCATAAGGAACCGGATCAGCTTCCGGTGTGAAGGAAGCCATACTAAGGACCATTAGAACAGCAAATCCTATTATTTTGATTCGCATCATTTTAAATCTATATTCAAAAGCCCTCAAAATACAAAAAAATATGGTTTTATATAGATATTAGACCTAAATAATGAGCCTTACTCTTAATACACCTAAAAATTTATGTAGAGAATTATTTATATTCGCAAAAATTTAAGAGATGGAACTAAATAAAAATACTTTTGTAGCCATTCTAGCCGGAGGAATTGGCAGCAGATTTTGGCCTGCGAGCAGAGAAGATCGTCCAAAACAATTTCTTGACATAACGAATTGTGGTAAATCATTACTTCAATTAACTTTCGACCGGTTCAAACACATTTGTCCCGAAAATCAAATCTATATTGTAACAAACGAGCAATATGTACCCTTAGTTCAGGAACAATTGCCTCAAATTCACCCAGATCAAATCATCGGAGAACCAGGAAGGAATAATACCGCACCCTGTGTTGCTTATACTGCTTTTAAAATACATGCGCAGAATGAACAGGCAAATTTGATTGTTGCTCCTTCTGATCATCTTATTATGCAGGAATTGGCCTTTATCAAAACCATAGAGGAAGCATTGTCTTTTAGTGCATCAAATGACGCCCTGGTGACATTAGGCATTCAACCTGTCCGGCCAGATACAGGTTACGGTTACATACAAAAAATACAAACACCTATAAAGGGTAATGTTTATAAAGTCTTAAGATTTGCAGAAAAACCACCCTTAAATATAGCAAAAGAATACGTTGAAAGCGGTGATTATCTGTGGAACGCAGGTATATTCATTTGGCGAACCAGCATTTTGTTAAAGGCATTCAAAAATTATGCGCCGGAAATATATTCTATATTGCATGCCGGAGCAGACCTTTATAATACGAGTGCCGAAGAGGCATTCATCAAAAAAGAATATCCAAAAACGCCTTCAATTTCTGTTGATTACGCCATTATGGAGAAAGCAGATAATGTTTTTACACTACCTGGTGATTGGGGTTGGTCAGATTTGGGTACCTGGGCATCTTTATATGCTGAATCTCCGAAAAACAGTCAGGGGAATGTGAATGCAGATGAAAACTGCTTGCTTTACAATACATCAGGCTGTCTAATACGTATTCCCGAAAATAAAAAATTAGTTGTCAAGGATTTAAAGGATTTTATGATCATTGACGAAGGAGATATTCTCCTGATTCATCCCTTAAATAAAGAACAGGAGATAAAATCTATAGCTGAAGATGTTAAAAATCTTTGATTATACCCATTTTAAACATTTATTATCAATTTTCATTCTATTAAAATTGAAATAATAAATATTTAACCTGATTTTTATTTAAAAAATGTTTAATTTTAGAAAAAGTCACCATCAACAAATATTTAATGACTCCTCTCAATAGTATCGAAAACATGGTTTTTGCAAAAGAAGATCTTTATTTTTCCCTTCAAAAATTTTTTGGCTTCGATCGCTTTAAAGGTAATCAGGAAGAAATTATCCAAAGTGTTCTCTCAGGAAGAGATACTTTCGTTATCCTTCCTACAGGTGGCGGAAAATCACTCTGTTACCAACTCCCCGCTTTAATGCTTGAGGGAACGGCCATTATTATCTCTCCGCTCATTGCATTAATGAAAAATCAGGTTGATTCTATTCGCGGGCACAGTCAGACCGATGAAATTGCTCATTTTCTAAATTCTTCCCTGAGCAAAGTTCAAATGAAACAGGTCAAGCAGGACATTGCCGACGGTAAAACCAAAATGCTTTTCATCGCGCCTGAAACCTTGACTAAAGACGAAAATATAGAGTTCTTTCAGTCCGTAAATGTGTCCTTCGTAGCCGTAGATGAGGCACACTGTATATCGGAATGGGGCCATGATTTCAGACCAGAATACCGAAGAATAAAAGCTATGCTCGATGCTATAAGAAAGGAAGTTCCCCTAGTAGCCCTGACAGCAACAGCTACGCCGAAAGTGCAGTCTGATATTGTGAAAAATCTCGACATGCGCGGTGAAAATATTTTTATCGATTCTTTTAATCGTACGAATCTTTATTATGAGGTAAGGCCTAAATTACAACCGGAACAAACGATAAAGCATATTGTCCAGATTATTAAAGCGCACCCAAATCAGTCGGGTATAGTTTATGTTCAAAGTAGGCGTGCTGCCGAGGAAATAGCAAAAACCTTACTGGTCAATGATGTTAAAGCAGCGCCTTACCATGCTGGCCTCGACCCTAAAGTAAGAAGTAAAACCCAGGACAATTTCCTGATGGAGGATATTGACATTATTGTCGCAACCATCGCCTTTGGTATGGGTATTGACAAACCCGATGTTCGATTAGTTATCCATTATGATATTCCCAAAAGCATAGAAAACTATTATCAGGAAACAGGTCGTGGTGGACGGGACGGATTGGAAGGAAAATGTATAGCCTTCTTTTCCTACAGAGATATTTTGCGGCTTGAAAAGTTTTTACGCGACAAACCCGTCGCTGAAAGAGAAATGGGCATGCAACTTATGCAGGAAATAATGGCCTATTCCGAGACGGCTGCCTGTCGCAGAAAATTCTTACTCCATTATTTTGGTGAAGAATTTGATGATGCCAATTGCACTAATATGTGCGATAATTGCAAATTTCCCAAAGAGAAAAAAGAGATAAAAGAGGAAATGAAAACGGCTCTATTGTCCGTTTTAGACCTGAAACAGAATTTTGGCATAAAAATCCTCGTAGAATTTATTCTCGGGGTAGATAATAAAGAAAATAGAGACTTTAATTTCAATAAACTGGAAAGATACGCCGCTGGAAAAAAGCAAGAGCCCAATTTTTGGTTTTCTGTTTTCAGACATGCCCTCCTGAACGAATTCCTTTATAAGGATATCGAAAGTTATGGTCTTCTCAAAATGACTGATAAAGGAAAACAGTTTATTCAAGAACCTTTTTCCTTACAAATACCTATTAATCAAGATTTTGTAGCTCTCTCTGCAGAATTTATCGAGGAATCTTCCAAGCATGCAGCTCTTGATACTGTGCTGTTCAGTTTACTTAAAGATCTTAGAAAGAAAGAGGCAAAGCGCCTTTCCTTGCCTCCTTTTGTCATTTTTCAAGAGGCGTCTTTAGAGGATATGGCTACTCAATATCCCATTTCCTTAGATGATATGACGCTGATCGCTGGCGTCAGCAGGGGAAAAGCTATTCGTTATGGAAAACCGTTCATTCAACTCATTGGCCAATATGTCGAAGAAAATGAGGTGGAAAGACCCGACGATATTCTAATCCGTCAGGTAGCAAATAAATCCAAAGTAAAAGTGCAGATTATACAGGGAATTGATAGAAAAATGCCGCTTGATGACCTGGCAAAATCTAATCAACTCTCTTTAGATGAGCTTCTTACTGAAATGGAGGCTATTGTGGAATCAGGTACCAAATTAAATATAGATTATTATATTGAAGAGGCTATTGACGAAGGTGCAAGAGATGAAATTTATGACTATTTTATGGAGGCAGAAACAGATTTACTCCAACCAGCTATTAAATCATTGCAAGAAGAGGATATCACAGAGGAAGAAATTAGAATTTTTAGAATTAAATTTCTTTCTGATCTGGCAAATTAATACCTCAATATTATGGATCTGCTTATTATAAACGGCCCTAATTTGAATCTTCTCGGGAGAAGAGAACCCTCCTTGTATGGAAATCAATCTTTCGAAGATTTTTTTTCCTCTCTCAAATTAAAATACCCCTCATTGAACTTGTCTTATTTCCAAAGCAACCACGAAGGTGAAATCATTGACAAATTACATGAAAAAGGGTTTGATTATCATGGAATTATTTTAAATGCAGGTGCTTACACTCATACTTCTATAGCCATTAGAGACGCTATCTCAGCCATTACAACGCCTGTCATTGAGGTACATATTTCAAACGTGCACGCCAGAGAACCTTTCAGACATCATTCTGCCATTTCTCCCGTTTCAAAAGGAGTTATTATTGGTCTTGGATTAATGGGTTACTCCCTGGCTATTGACTATTTTGTTGACAGCTTGAAGACTCAACCTTAATATTTAGAAATATTCCAAATTACAGTGTCTGACTACTTGTTACAATTGTATGACAGTACTACCATTTCTATGGATTACTTTTGTCGACAATTTTAAAGTATTATGCTCTCACATTATAAGATTATAACGCTTTCTCATCAACAGACTAATCTCAGAGATTTAGCCAAATTTGTATTGCCTGAACTAGAGCAAACCGTAGTACATTTGTTGCACAGTGCCAAAGAAAATTTTAATATTCAAGAGTTATTTTATGTTTCTACCTGTAATAGGGTAATGTTTTTGTTATATGGTGAGTTTAATGCCAATGAAAATAACGTTATTCCTTTTTACCGTCACTTCCTTCCTCAATTAACTACATCAGATTATTCCTTATTAAAGGAAAATGTTAAAATTTTCCAGGGATCTGACGCGGTGTCTCATCTTTTTAACGTCGCTTCTTCTGTTGACTCTTTAGTAGTTGGCGAGCGGCAGATTCTTTCACAATTAAGGGAAGCCCACGAATTTGCAAGAACCCAGGGTTTATGCGGAGATGCAATGCGCCTTTTGATGGACCAGGCCGTCCTAACCTCTAAAGAGGTATTTTCAACTACCCGAATTGGGGAAAAGCCCGTTTCGGTTGCTTCTTTAGCTGTTTTAAAATTACTCAGATACGCTCTTCGACCCGATGCCAGAATTCTTTTAGTTGGTGCCGGACAAACTAATAGCATTGTCGCAAAGATACTTCATAGTAATGCCTTTACCAATGTGCATGTTTTCAATAGATCACTACCAAAAGCACAATCGATAGCCAAATTATTTCCCAACGGAAAAGCTTCCCTTCTTAGTGAATTAAAAGATTTTTCTCAGGGCTTTGATGCCTTAATTGCCTGTACCTCTTCCCCAACACCGCTCATTGATCTTCACGTGTTTACTTCGTTGGTACAAAATGAGAAAAACCCCAAAGTTATTATAGATTTGGCCGTTCCCAATAATGTAACGATGGAGGTAGCAGAACTAAAACAAGTTCATTACGTCGAAATAGAAACGCTACGTCAGGTTGCCAGTGAAAACATGTCCTTCAGAGAGGCAGAAGTTATTAAAGCAACCAAAGTTATTGACTCCAATATCGAAAAATTCAGCAGACTTTTTAAACAACGAAAAATTGAAAAAGCTTTTAGTTCCCTTCCAGATGAAATAAAAGCTATAAAAGAAAAAGCCTTGTCCGAAGTTTTTAAAAAGGATCTTGCTGAGCTGGACGAACCTACCAGAGAATTAATTGAGAAAATGCTCACTTATATGGAAAAAAAGTGCGTTGGCGTTCCAATGAAAGCCGCCAGAGAGATATTATTTTAATTCCTGAAAATATATAGATACTTGTTACCCCCCTTTGAGATAACAAGTATCATAAGTGTTATTTTACATTTAATTTCAAGGCTAACTCATCTAATTGTGCTGAAGCAATTTCCGATGGAGCGTCTATCATCATATCTCTACCCTGATTATTTTTTGGGAAGGCTATGAAATCTCTAATAGAATTCTGGCCATTTAAAACGGCACATAGTCTGTCGAATCCAAAGGCAATACCTCCGTGTGGTGGCGCACCATATTCAAAAGCCCCCAATAAGAATCCAAATTGGTTTTCAGCCTCCTCCGGTGTGAATCCGAGTAATTTAAAATTCTTGGCTTGCAATGCTCTATCGTGAATCCGAATGGATCCACCGCCAATCTCCACACCATTAATTACCAAATCGTAAGCATCGGCACGAAGATTTTTAAGTACCTCCCGGTCATCACTTGCCATAGCCTCAATCTGCTCCTTTTTTGGGGAGGTGAAAGGATGGTGCATGGCATAAAAACGCTGAGTATCGTCATCCCACTCTAATAAGGGAAAATCGAGTACCCAAAGAGGTTTAAACTCCCCCTTTTTCATTAAATCGAGACGACGTCCCATTTCTAAACGAAGCTCTCCCAACTGCTTCCTAACCTTATCTGTTTCGCCCGACAGGATAAGCATTAAATCTCCCTGCGTGGCACCAAATAAATCTACCCATTGCTTTAAAGCTTCCTGGTCGTAAAATTTATCTACCGACGATTTAATTCCGTCCTGATTATAACGAACCGACACTAATCCTTTCGCCCCAATTTGAGGTCTTTTAACCCAATCAGTAAGTTCGTCAATTTGCTTTCTGGTCATATCAGCTTTACCAGGAACTTTTATCCCGATAATCAGCTCGGCCTCATCAAAAATACTAAAGCCTCTATTTTTGACGACCTCATTTAATTCAACAAAAACCATATCAAATCTTAGATCTGGTTTATCAGAGCCATATAATTTCATGGCATCGTCGTAATTCATACGAGGAAAGTCACCCAATGCTAAACCAAGGGTATGTCTGAATAAATGTCTTGTCAAACCCTCAAAAGTATTTAGCACCTCTTCCTGGGTAACAAAAGCCATTTCGCAGTCAATCTGTGTAAATTCAGGCTGCCTGTCAGCTCTTAAATCTTCATCTCTGAAGCACTTCACTATTTGAAAATACCTATCATAACCAGCCACCATTAAAATCTGTTTAAAGGTTTGTGGCGATTGAGGTAAGGCATAAAACTGTCCGGCATTCATTCTACTTGGAACCACAAAATCTCTTGCTCCTTCCGGTGTAGATTTTATAAGAAAAGGCGTTTCAATTTCTGCAAAATCTAAATCTGATAAATACTTCCTGGTTTCCAAAGATAGTTTTGAACGAAAAAGAATATTTTTTTGAACCGGATTTCTTCTTAAATCTAAATATCTATATTTCATTCTAATGTCATCACCACCATCAGTATCATCTTCAATGGTAAAAGGAGGAACCTTAGAGGCGTTCAAGATTTGTAACCCATTCACCTGAATTTCAATTTCTCCGGTATCCCTATTCAGATTTTTATTGGTCCGTTCCCTAACTTTACCATCTATCATGATGACGAATTCTCTACCCAATTTCCTGGCAGATTCACATAACTGTTTATCTTCTTCCAGAGAAAAGACGATTTGAGTAATCCCATAACGATCTCTAATATCCATAAACGTCATTGCCCCAAAATCTCTATTTGCCTGAACCCAGCCACTAAGTCTAACTTGTTTACCAACATCAGAAATTCTCAATTCCCCACAATTATGCGTACGGTACATATTAAAACATTTAACATAAGATAAATAAATGCAAAAATATAAAAAACAAAGGTCAACTTCGATAAAAAAAACGAATCAATACCTGAATAGGTAAGTTATTATTTGCCATCCTTTCTGGATTTTGCAAGAGATAAATATTTCGCCGATCTGCACCTATTCCAGACATTTCAAAAAAGGTATTCAAGAAACCCAGGCGTTTTTCACCAATTTCTCTACCTTCCTTTAAAAACACTCCCCCTCTGTCCTGGACCTGAGCAGCTAATTCAACGCCCAAACCTGGATATTCAGAGAGTATTTGCCGAATCCTGTGTAGTTCAAAAAATCCAGGGGCATCTGGCTCAATACTATCTGTAGGAAAAAAAGGTACATTTAGGGGAATCAATTCAGTATAATATAAAGGGTACGCAACTACATTCAACAGCGTGTCTCTTGCTATCTTTAATGGCTGATAAAACAGGGTATCATTAAGGACATACTCTTTGTTTCTGCCCCGATTTCTCATTTCTAATGTCTCCATTCTAAGTGAAAGCTCACTTCTGTTTACTAAAAGCAACTGTTTCTTTTCCTTTAAAAACTGCAAATAATACTGTTGACTTAGTAAATCAATCATAGGCATTTTTAGCCTATTCGTTACCTCCCGCTCAATCAATGGCTTTAACCTTAAGCTAACTTCATTGAAAAATGGAAGCTGTAATGACTTTTTAACAGGCCAGCTTAGATTTTTAACCACCTCATCATTGGGAATATTATAAAATATAGATGGTTGGTTCGTTGAAACTAATTTATTAAGATACTCCTCCATTAAAATTTGGGAAAGAGCTAAGTCATCCATTGACAATAACTTTTTTAGTCCTTCTAACGCTTCTTTTTTATACTCCCTTTCTACCTCTCTAACATATTCAAGTTGATTGGCATACCATTGATAATTAATGATATCCTTCACGAATAATTGAAAATTCTGTATGGTGTCCTCATCTTCTTCCACTGCGTTTTTAGCAGCATACTCATTTTTCCAAAATTCAATACGGTTGATTCCCTCTGAAAAGGCAACATTCAAGTTGGGTTTCTTTTCCGACGTTAATTTTAAGGTAAGTGAATAAGAATTCGATAGAATTTTTAATTCATTTTCAAAAGGTTTAACGTCAATGTCAGACAAATCTTTGATATTTGCCCAAATAGCCGACTTACTTAACTCAATCTTTTGGAGCAACCTATCGACCTCGCTTTGAACGTCCAAAATAAGATTATTTTGATCCGATAATTGCTTTTTCAGTCTTACAAATTCTATATCAAACTCTTCCAGATAACTATTTCGTTGAAATTTTCCCGTATAAATATTTCTGCCTTCCCTTACCGGTAATTGAACGGATGGAATAAAGTATTCAGGTTTTACGGAAACTAAGAGGATATCGTCCCATTTTGGAAGGAAGGTTGATGACCCAAATGAAAGAGGATCGTTATTTATAAAATGGAGTGAATTCTCGTTACGATTGAAACCATAAAATTGTATTTCACCATCAAAAAACTCATTTTTTGAAAAAATCTGACCTTTTGTTTTCATCTCAAACACAGGCTCTGTTTGAAGATTATCGGGTAATATTGCCTGATAAATCGCTTCATTTCCATCCCTGTCTTTTACAGTGAAGATTATTTTTTTATTATCAGCTGATAAAGTAGGTTCATATTCGTCTAATAAAGAATTAATCTGAAGACCAATATTTTCTGGTTCTGACCAATTTAACCAAGCCTCCGTTGTTCTTTTTGAAGTAAAAATATCGAAACCACCATAGCTTGAATCACCTTCTGCGCTAAAAAAAATCGTTTTATTATCCAAAGAAATCGTGAGGTCTTTAACCTGTTTGAATTTTTCAAAACCCTTTAACTCCTTCGGGGTTGTCCAGTTAAAGGTTGAATCAAGGGAAGAAACAAAAATTTGCTGCTTGATTGAATCCCCTATTCCAAAAAAACATACCGTTTTAAAATTATTGTAGGTAATCCACTTTGCCGCCGGATAAAAGGGAGGTGTGGGAAAAATATCACTTGCCACCCATATTCTACCATTATAGTCAAAGAAAGACCAGTGTAAACTATCGGATTCCCTGCGTACCAAAAGAATATCCGACTGATTAAGCAGGGCTACAGCGCAATCATCTTCAGGAGAGTTAACATCACCTGACAATGGAAAAGGTTTTGACCATTGCACGGAATTACCCGTTCTTTCGCTCACCCAAATATCCTTTCCTTTATTGAGCCCAACATTAATAGGGTGTTTGTCAACGCTAAAAAACAATTTATTCCCGTCATGTGACAAGACTGGCGCTGAATGAGCGTAATTTAAATTTGGAAAAACACGAATTCTTGATACAATAGATTGAGCAGAAAGGCTAATAGTACAGCATAAGAAAAAAAACTGGATACTAAAACCTATTTTGTTCATAACTCCTTTTAAACTTTATAAGTAATCTCTAATTCTTCGGAATTAGCGCGCGACTGACAAGTAAGAATATATCCCTGTTCAATTTCCTCCGGATCTAAAGCGTGGCAAACATCCATAATAACGGAACCAGAAATCACTTTGGCCATACAGCTGGAACAAGCCCCTGCGGTGCATGAATAGGGTGGATTTTTCTTGGCGGCGATAAGAACCTGAAGAATTGTTTTTTGTGCGGGCAGTTCCAGCGTAAGAATTTCATCGCCCAGTTCGACTTTCATAACGGCATTTACTCCATTTTTACTACTCTTTGTGCTTGATACATCACCCGATAAAAATAACTCTTTATTTATATTTTCTTTATTTATTCCATCTTCAATCAGAGAAGTTTCCGCAGTAGCAGCTAATTCTTCGGGTCCACAAATAAAAAATTCACTTTTCACACCAGACGCCACATTTTCCGATCTAAAACGCTGGATCATTTTTTTATCAATTCTTCCTATTTCACCATCCCAGGTGAGTTTACCCTTTGAAAACAAACCTCCCAAACCTCCTGATTTTTCTCTTTTAGGCTGAGAAAGGGTTAGGGTACAGAAAAATTGCCCGGCGTACCGCTTTGTCATTTGATCCAATTCATTCCTGAAAATAATGGATTCTTCGTTTCTATTGCCATAAAGCAGGTAAACTGAACTTTGAGGTTCTTCCTCAAGCACCACTTTTGCGATGGAAAAAAGAGGTGTTATACCGCTACCAGCACCAATCAGGAAATAATTTTTCCTTTGTTCCGGATTTAATTCAGGATGAAAATCCCCTTCTGGTTGAGATACCTCCAAAAAATCACCCTTTGTAAGATTATCAGCAAGGTAGTTTGAAACTAATCCTTTTTTAACTCTTTTGACCGTAATACACAAATCAGTTTCCAAAGGACTGGAACTCATAGAATAAGAGCGCCTGACTTCCTTACTTTTAATATTAAGTTTTAGCGTCAAATATTGTCCCGCCTGATAAACGTAATAATCTTTTAATTCATCTGGAACTATTAATTTTATAGTGAAAGCCTCTGGGGTTTCTTCTTTTACCTCTTTGACTTCTAAACGGTGAAAATGCTGACTCATGACCCTTTTAAGTTTATTTAATACATAACGCAATTTCTAAAGTAGGGTTTAAAAGAAAGGGAGGATTGTAGAAACAATAGACTTTCATGCTTATGGTGCGAGGTCAACTTAAACTCCCTATGTATGAGTTATGAATATTTTTTAAAAATTAATACGCTGATATACAATTTATTATGTTTTCCTCAAGGAGTATATTTTACACGATTACAATTGAAAGAATTGATTAACTTTGTATGACTAAAAAAAGCCAGGGAACAAGTTCAATGGTTAAAAACCAGCAGCAGTACAAAGAAGAAGAAACAAAGAGATTAATTCAATTTGTAAACTATAATAATCTTTGGGTAGATAATCTCAATTTCGAATTATACCTATCACAAGGAGCCGAATAATCCATTTATTAGACCCTAAAAATTAGGCAATTTCAATGGAATCAAAATTTTGACTGCCAGGCATTGGCATAATTAAATACACTCTGGCGAATTCAAAAAGAATTAAAAGGAGCAGACCAAGTATTGCTATCGTTGTTTTATACGAATTAGCGTAAGTCCTTTATTTTCATTT
>JAFMBH010000191.1 GCA_017858735.1 Bacteroidota bacterium | reverse complement strand
AAGTGAAATAAAAATATTTGGGTAATGATGAAAAGAAGAAAGTTTATCATCCACATTTCTATGGGGCTGTTAGCATGAGCATGCGGGTGGATGGAAAAAATGAAGTTTATCTGAAAATGAATAATTAAATATCTTTAGAGGCTTTTTAAGCGTAAAAATCTCCCAGGTAAAGAATACAAAACAAAAACAGTTTACTCATTATAGTGTCGATGGGGTTGCATTGAACACCAAAACTTTGATTCATAGCATTTTATGTAGTAGCAGCAAGTCATGATCAATTCGAACTACCCGAAAATGTTTTAAATAAAATTCTTTAGGTCACCGAAAGTTACAACAAGTATGTTGAATGCAGTTAGAAACGCATCGCTGAAATAGATTAAAATAATGATGAATTTGGTGCTAATCATGAGATCTTATTTATAAACCGATAGAAAGGGTAACATTAAAAAGTGGGGAAAATCTAATTAGAAATAATGAAATACCCCGTTATAAAGGTCTTATCATTTACTCCCGTACTTAAGTTATTTTATTTATTTACTTTTATAACAAAAACGGTGGCCGAATCTGAAAATAAAAGTTCAATCTGTATTTTTATCTCCTATTACTTTCCACCCATAAAGTCCGTTGGGGTTATCCGCAATTTTCATTTAGCTCAAATATTCCATAAAATTTTTACTGATTTATACATTTTAACGACGTCCAATCAACAAAATCTACCAAAAGAGGATGTAGATTTGAGTTCGTTCAAATCAATACAATTAATAAATACCATTGATTACAGGACTATCATCCAGCGTTTTTATACAAAGAATAAAAATACCCACTATCCTGAATCTGTTAAACAAAATAAATTAATCCAATGGCTCATAAAAGCAAATGAGTCTCTCCCATTCAATTTATTCGTTGGGGAGGGTGGATTATTATACCTTATAGACGGTTATAGCAAAGCAAAAAAAATAATCAAAAAAACAAGGGCAAAAACATTCGTTATTACTAGTTTTAGACCTACTGCCAATGTTTTAATTGGATTTTTAATTAAAATAAATTATCCTCACATTATATGGATTAATAGCTTTCAGGATGCCCCTTATGATCCTATCAGGAAAAATACAATTATTCCTAATCTACAAAATTACTTGTGGCAAAAAATGCTAAAACAATCAAATCTTAATATAACCACTTCCCACGGAGTTAAAAAAAGCATTGATTCATTAAATAATGAAACAATCACCTTTGAAAATGGGGTAGATTTCCGAGAAAACTTAACCCATAGTTCTGAAAAATTTACTATCTCTTATACTGGGTCACTATATCATGATTTAAGAGATCCAAGCCTGCTTTTTGAGGCATTAACCCATCTAGTACTTTCTAAAAAAATAGAGGTCAGTAACCTGAAAATCATTTATATGGGAAAAGATATCGCCAAATGGAAGTCATTCTGTGATACCTATCCTTTATTATTTAATGCTTTTTACATTGAAAATATTTCCGAGAGAAATCATTCTTTAGAAATTCAGCAAAAATCCCATATCAACCTCATGTTAACCTGGTCAGAGGGTAGTCAGGGAGGTACTATACCCGCTAAATTATATGAATACATTGGCGCAGGAAATTATATCATTTCTTTAGTCAAGGGAATCGAAAATACCGATTTGTCGCATTTATTGACAACCTTACAAATTGGATCTGTTTATCAGTATGGAAAAACCGAAGATTTGGAAAAATTAAAGCGTGAACTCCTGGAATTATATACCCTATGGATGAACGGCGCTTACGAACCGCCCCATATTCCATCTCATTTGAAGGATGAATTAAGTTGGGATAATAAACAGAGTGAACTATCAAAATTGTTAGACGACCTACTATGAAATCAATATGTATCATTGAGTTGGATTTTCACCCGGAATGTATTTTTGGTTTAGCACAAATATTTGACAAGGGTAATTCTAATAACAACTTAATTGTCCATTTTATAACCCGACATGACATTTATGACATCATTAAGGACGCGGTTCCGATAAAAGAAGAACTAATATGGACATTATGCCCAAATGATATGCTACATGCCCAATGCATAAAAAATAACCTTGACGTAATCCTTGCATCAGACCTTATTTTTATAAACACCATTTCTCAGAGCATACATGCCTATTTACCTTTGAAAGGAAAGCCTGTAGTAGTAAGAATTCATAATATCAATAAAATTTTTAAACCTACTCAACATCTGATATTCCCTGAAAGTTGGACAGATATAGTCAAGCTAACCAAGTTCCTTATAAAAGAATGTCTTATTCAAAATTATTTTAAAGATTTAAAAAAATTTAAGGATATAATCACTGCCTATTCCTTTCCAGAACCAGAAATACTAAAATATGCACTGGACAACTTTCCAGAATTAACTCCTAATAATTCAAGTATTTTACCCCTTAAGGTCTATGCGGGTTCTTTTCCAGAAAAGAAAAAAAATACTTCACCTGATGTTAATTTTTCCATGATTGGACGCCTGAACTCCTATTTCAAAGATGTATCCCTCATTGTAAAAGTATTATTTAAGCTTTCAACTGAAAAACTTGATCGAAAAGTAAACTTTTATTTTGTTGGCTGTGGAAATGAATTAAAAACCATGTCAAAGATAAAATCTTTTGAAAATGAATATCTTACCTTTCATTTTATAGAAAAAAGATTGAGTCAAAAAGATTATATATCACATTTAAAACAAATGGATTGTATTATTTGCCCAATGAAACATAAATTTCATGTTGGGGCATTTGTTGAATTTTATGGACAAACTAAAATAACAGGTAATCTTTCTGATATAGCGTTGAGTCCAACCCCAATGATAATGCCTTCCTTTTATTTTAACTCTAAGGAACCCATTCCTGGCGTTATGGTGTATGAAAATGATTTAGATTTGGTACGATGGATAAAAAAATTGGTCCAGAATCCTACATTCCTGGCGGATAAGCAAATTGAAATTGAATACACATCAAATGAAAGGTATGGCCTAAAAACAGTAACATCACATCTAAATAAATTATTAAAAATCTTACCTTTAAATGCCTGAAACACCTTTTTTTTCCATTATCATTCCAACCTATAATAGGGCAGATAAATTGGACATCCCTATAAAAAGTATATTAAACCAGCAATTTAAAAATTGGGAGCTAATCATCATAGATGATGGAAGTACGGATGAAACCAATGCCTTGATTCAGAACTATTCATCTCATAATATTCATTATTTTTACCA
>JAFMBH010000190.1 GCA_017858735.1 Bacteroidota bacterium | reverse complement strand
GAAAATTTTATTATGAAATTAAATCATACGTTTACTATTCTTTTTATGTTTTCCTTTCTTTTTGTCAATGGGCAACAAGCGACGAACACAGCGGGTAATCATTATTCCTCTGGAAATAATGTGCTAACTTTCTCAAGTGGAGAATTTGTTAATGAACAATTTAACGGTTCAAATTTTTCATTAAAAGCGGGCGTCATTCAATCCTTCTCGGCTGCTTGCCCCATTCCCAGTACTTTTGCCTTTCAACAACTAAATAATCTATGTATTCCAGAAGGTGGAGCGGTTTCCCTGGCTTTAAGTGGATCTGAACCTAACGTCCGCTATCAGTTAAGGATAAATGGGAATGCTTTTGGGGACAGTATTGTGGGTACAGGAAATGCGTTGAGTCTGGTAAATGCCTCTCAGGCCGGTATCTACACAGTGAGAGCCAGTTATTCAGGTAAGTCCTGTTTTGTGGATATGCCCCAGCAAATTACCCTCCAGGCTTCCCCGCAGGTGACCATTACCTCTCCATCCGTTGCTATTTGTGCTGGCCAAAGTACCTCTATTCAGTTGACTTCAGCGGAAAATGTGTTTGTCAATTATAGTTTGCCAGGTGGTGCCACGCAACGTGTCAATATAACGGCCTCCACCCTCTCTGTTCCGATACCCAATGCCCAGGTGGGCGCATCCATTTCTATTTCCTCCGTTGAATCCGTTACTACTGGTTGCATAAATAATACCGTTTCTTCTCTCCCTATCCCTGTGTCTCCTATTCCTGCTATCACTTTAAGCCAAACAAAAATACCTTGTGCCGGCGAAGTGGGAGAGCTAAATTATAGCAGTAGCGAGGCGTTGAGTTTTTCCTTTAATCTGAACGGAACGCCAAATCAAAGCACAGTGACAGCGCTATCAGGTGTTATTTCTTTGCAAAGCATTACCAGTGACGCTAATATTACTTTAAACAATATCACCTCTCTTCAATCGGGTTGTCAAAATATTTCTCCTTTGTCCTTTCCATTTAAGGTGGACCAAAAGCCTGTTATTTTAGCTACTAATGTTTCTGCTTGTAGCGATGAATCCTTCAGCCTCGCCCTTTCTTCCTCAGCCAATATTGGGGTAAGTTGGAAAGCCACATACAATGGGGCGACGGGTGGAACAGAAAGTGGAACAGCGGCGGGTACCTTAAGTGAAAAATTGATTAATACAGGATCCAGTCCTATTCAGGTGTCTTATGAATTAACACCTGCTATTTTAAATAATCCAACCTGTAAAGGTAATCCGGTGATTTCTACCGTGTCCATTAATCCTGCCCCTCAGATTATATCCCCTGCTAACATACCGAGCATTTGCGGAGGCGCTGTTATCAATGTGCCTGTTTCCTCCTCTGGCGGGGATGCTGTAAAATGGAAAAGATTGAATAGTCTTATTTCTGGAACCGGAGATATTCTGGATATTGCAGAGAACACAACTAATCAGCCGATTATACTTAATTATGCCTTAGAATTGACGGGTTGTAACAATGTGATTACTAAAACGGTGTCGGTAACCGTTTCACCCGAACCCGTTTTAAACATCAGCCAGATTCCCGCCTTATGTGATGCCTTTACCGATTTGACGCAAAGTTCGATTACATCAGGATCTACCGCAGGTATTCAATTGCAATATTTTCAAGATGCGAACCTGTCTATTCCCGTTGCCGATGCAACGAAAGTAAGTCAGGGAACTTATTTTATTAAGGGAGAATTATCAGGCTGTTCCACAAAAACAAGCATTTCCATACGATCGCAGTTAAAATTAAAGGTCATTGAACCCCAAACCATTTGTCCTGATCAAAGGATTGATTTAGCCCAGTATGTGGACATAACAGGGAGCACCCCCGGTTTATCCTTAACTTACTGGACGAATGCAGAGGCAACGACACCCGCAGTGAATCCGCAGACAGTTGGAGCAGGCACCTATTACGTAAAAGGGCAGGCAACAGCTACTTCTTGTGCCATTGTAAAACCGATAACGGTAAAAGTCTATGAAAAGGAATCTATAACGCTTCCCACCGATCTGACGGTTTGTAGTGGCAGTGTATTTGATTTTACGCCTTCCTTAAAGGAATCTACTTTCAAATGGTTTAGAAATGTAAATAGCGCGCTGGGTCTTTCCGGAAATACCGGAACAGGCAGTATCAGTGAATTATTAACGATTGTGAATGCCGATTCCGAGGTTGAATTGTCTTACGGTTATTCCGTAGGCGCTCCGGGTTGTGAGGCAACAGTAGGATCTTTCATGGTAAAAGTGACAAAAGGTCCTTCTTTTGAACTCGTTGATTCCGCAAAGATTTGCGATGCCTATATCAATCTCAATACCCTGATCAAATCTCCAGTGTCTAATGTAAGTTTCTCCTATTTCTTAAATGATGGTCCTGTAGTGGATCTCACCAAAGGTGTACAGGGAAACTATCGGGTAGAGGGCTTGGATAACAAAGGTTGTAAATCCTCCAAAGCGATTACCGTTAGCCATCAATTAGATGTCCCAACGGTTGCTCCTTTTATCTCCTGTCCACCCTTGACGGTCGATTTGAAATCAAAAATAACCAATTTATTTGGTTCTTCTTATACGGTTTCTTATGAAAATACCGCAACCCCTGAAAAGGTAAATGCAGGGACTTATGCTGTTGGACTGAAACCTTTGAATAGTGAATGTAAGGTTATTTTACCTGTTGTAGTCCAATCGGGTCAACCTCAACTTTTAAATCCCATAAGTTCCGTTTCTCTCTGTAGTAATGAAAAATTCTCTTTCGTACCCGCTTTTTCCTCTAAAGACATTACTTACGCATGGTCTTACCAGAATGGAAACGGAAATGGGATGATTGAAGCAGTTTGGAATAATACGTCGGCAACTAACCTCACCGATTCCATCAAGATAGTTTCTTCCAGTTCCTTGTGTAATCAAAGTGCCAGCCAATTCATTAAGGTGGACATCCAGCCAGCACCACCAAAGCTTGTCATCAATGCAAAGGACGTTTGTGCCGACAAACCATTGGTATTAAGTATATTGGCTTCTCCAGAAAATCCTTCTGCGAAATTCAGCTGGAAGGCAACGTATGGTTTGGTCCAAGGTGGACTGAATGGAAATGCAGTCAATGCTTTCGGTAATGAAGCCGTTTTAGAACAATTATATCATGAGGAAGACACGGCATTATCAGTAAAATATGTATTTCAATCGTTCATACCGGGTTCAAAAACTTGTTACAGTGCGATTGATTCGATAAGCATTGAGGTGTTGCCCATCGGTTTTGGTCCTTGTGCAGGTACCCTGGCAGGGATTATAAAAACGATTAATAAGCA
>JAFMBH010000018.1 GCA_017858735.1 Bacteroidota bacterium | reverse complement strand
AGATTGTCGTTCATGGGTCTTCCTTGTCCCAATTTATTTGCCGGTGAACATGCTTTTCATTCCCTTGAAGAATGGGTTTCAGTGCAGGATATGGAAAAATCATCGGAAATGATAGTGCATTTGGCAGGCATCTGGGCGAATCATGAAAAATAATTGTAATTTTGAACCAAACCATTATTTATGAAAAATATAACCATACCATTTTGTGTATTTTTTTTATTGGTGACATCTTTTAGTTGTACCTCTATAGAAAAATTGGTTGATTCAGGCCAATATGATAAAGCTATTTATTTTAGTACAAATAAATTATCTGGTGCAAAAGTTAATAAGGCAGAATATGTAAAAGGACTTGAAACGGCTTTTAAAAAAGCAACAGATAGGGATATGGCTTTTGTAGAGAAACTGAAAAACGAGGGGAATCCTGAATCATGGGAAACTATTCTTTCCGTTTATGCTACTATTTCAAATAGGCAGGAAAGTATTAGACCTTTGTTACCTCTAACGGATGAAAATGGTAAAAAAGCAAATTTCTTATTCGTTAATACCAATGATTTAGAAAAAGAAGCAAAGGAACAAACTATTAATTTTTTATACTCTTCCGCTAAAGATTTTTTGCAGGAAGCCAGAAGTACAAAAGATAGAATCCCCGCCAGAAAGGCTTATGATGCCTTACTTAGATTGAAAAATTATTCCTCAAGATTTATGGATGTACCCCAACTTGAAAGGGAAGCCAGAGAGTTAGGTATCACAAAAATATTGGTTAACGTGCAAAATTATTCTCAAGCCGTTTTTCCGGCAGGCTTGGAAGATGAAATTTTGAGACTCGGTTTCAGAGACCTCGATAGGGAATGGCAGAAATTTGATGCCTATCCTGAGAGAAATAGAGAGTATGACCTGGGTATTACCTTAATCCTTTCTAATGTTCAGGTTAGCCCTGGTGCAGTGAGTGAAAAATCATTTAGTGAGAAAAAGGATATTCCCGATGGATTTCAATATGTATTGGATGAAAAGGGAAATGTTAAAAAGGATACCGCTGGAAATGATATCAAATTACCTAAAAATAAGGTGATTGAAGCTCAGATTTTAGAAGTTTTTCAATCTAAATCCGCTGGCTTATCCGGTCGCCTTGAAGTGGTTGACCTACATACAAAAGGGGTTAGAGAAAGCAGAGATATTAATACCGTAGCTATTTTTGAAAATAGAGCAGCCTCTTTTAAAGGTGATGAAAGGGCACTAACGGAGGATACAAAAAAGAGACTGGGCAATAGACCGGCCGTTTTTCCTACCGATGCCATCCTGCTTTTGGAAGCTGCCAGAAAACTTAGACCTCTGGTAATCTCTGAATTAAGAAAAATTAGAATTGATTAAATATATTTTTTAATGTCCATTTCGAACGAACAAACCTTGTGTTGCCCATTTTGTAAAAGTGAAAAAACAAAAATTGCTTTTTTTCTTAAAGATCATTCTGTTTCAAAAGAAACGTTTAGTCTTTTCGATTGCGAAGATTGTGGATTGAGATTTACAAATCCTATTCCTGACGCTTCGTCCATTGGGAAATATTATCAAAGTGAAGATTATATCTCTCACTCAAATACTAAAAAGGGAATTGTCAATACGCTCTATCATGCAGCAAGAGATTTTATGATCCAACAAAAAATTAATTGGATTAAATCTTTTTCGTCTCATAAAAAGTTATTGGATATCGGTTGTGGTACTGGACATTTTATGCATGCCTTAAAACAAAATGGTTTCCAGGTTAAAGGGGTAGAAGTAGATGAAGGGGCTCGAAATTTCGCTATTACTCAGTTCGGTTTGGAGGTGATGACTCCCGACGATTTTTTATCTGATTCAACGGCTGATAAATATGGTGTAATTACTCTTTGGCATGTCTTGGAGCATATTCATCAACCTAAAGATTTTTTAGAAAAAATTAACCTGTCTCTTTTGGATGATGGCTTATTAATGATAGCTGTTCCTAATTTTAAAAGTACCGATGCAGCATTTTATGCTGATTATTGGGCTGCTTACGATGTTCCAAGGCACTTATGGCATTTTTCTCCTCAATTTATGGAAAAATGGTTGCTGACTTCTGGCTTCAAACTTATCACTAAGAAAAGTTTGCCCCTGGATCCTTTTTACGTAAGTCTATTAAGCGAAAAGTACAAAAATCAGGGCAAAGGAAGTTTCATTGGCGGTGTATTTTCTGGTCTGTATTCTTCTGTTATGAGTTGGATGGATTCCTCAAAAGCTAGTTCTTTGGTTTATGTTCTTAAGAAGGTTTAAGTCTTTGCTAAACTCTTTTATTTTAGTTTTGCTTTTATTTCCTTTTTCGCTCCTTAGCCAGGATTATCAATGGTGGGCAAATAATGTGAATTGGGATGGAACAACGCATTGGAGAAATTATATTACCTATTCACCCAAATTTTTAGGGCCCAATGCATTACCTATTCCTACCTTAAATGAAGGAAGGACGGACAGCCTGTTAACGCTTGGTTCTTCTGCGCGTTTTTTGCGGTCGATAGGAGATTATACTTACGCTCAATCTTTTTTCCTGACTTATCCAACGGAAAATAATAAAATGAGCTTCGATATTTCATGGGTTCCCAGGGAAGTTTATACAACAAGTCATGAGTGGAAAACAGTACGAAAAGTTCACTTTCCTGCTTATTACGATAGGCATGCAATGGCTGACATAATTTTTAATTCTGTATTACAGCTCAGTAGAGAAAGTACCCATTGGTTAGATGCTGCTTTTAGAGTTTCTTTTCGTTTTGCCACTTCCACCCATGTAAATGCTGCAAGGGGTACTGATGCACCAGGCTATTCTTTTGATATAACAACGGGTAAGACTATTTCTTCTCGTCTGAGGCTTTTTGGTATGCTCGGTTTTTACGTCTGGCAAACCAATAGAGATGATTATTTGCAAAATGATGCTTTTTTATTTGGCCTCGGTGCCAGGTATAATGCAGGAAACTGGTCTTTTTCTCCTCAATACAGAGGTTATTGGGGCTATATTGGTGACGGTGACGATAATGTGGCTTCTTCGTTAAAAATAAACTATAAGCTAAAGAACTGGCAGATTTTTACCGTTTTTAGTAAAGGTCATGAGGATAATTTATATAATTACGCAGAATGTGGAATGGTATATATGTTTAAACCCAAAATTTAGTTAATTTGTGTTAAATATATTTTGTAATGTCCGTAATTATACCAACCGCTGTGTATGTTCAAAGAAGAAAAATTCTTTTGAATAATGTGAAAGATGGACTCATCTTTTTTCCCGGAAATAGGGAAAGTCCTATGAATTATCCTGATAATACTTACCACTTCAGGCAGGATAGTAATTTTCTATATTATATCGGGATTGATAGGCCCGATTTGTCCGTTGTTTTTGATACCAATACAGGGGAAACCATCTTATTTGGCGATAATTTTACCCTCGATCAGATTGTTTGGCTCGGTGCTTTGCCAACCCTGGAATCATTAGCAGAAAAGTCTGGTATTGCCCTCGTGAAGCCAACATCAGGTTTAGAGGACTATTTATCAGACGCTTTGAATCAAGGCAGAAATGTTCATATTCTACCTCCATACAGAGCTGAAAACATGCTTTTTATTAATGATTTTATTAAAAAATCAAATAAATCATATCAACAGCTTATTTCTGAAGAATTAATCAGACAAGTGGTCGCCCAAAGGTCGGTGAAAGATGCTTATGAAATTCAGGAAATGATTGACGCTGTCAATATTTCAGGTAAAATGCATGTGGCAGCAATGATTTCCGCAAAAGCAGGTATGTTTGAATATGAATTAACGGGTTTAGTTGAAGGTGTTTCAGTCGGTAATGGGGGAAGAATTTCTTATCCCGTCATTTTAACAACACAAGGTCAAACCCTTCATAATCATAGTTATAGTGGTAGGTTAAAGGAAGGTGGATTAGTTTTAGGTGACTTTGGTTCTGAATCAGCGGGGCATTATGCAGGGGATATAACCAGAACATTTCCTGTCTCAAAATCTTTCTCTTCCATGCAAAGGGACATTTATGAAATCGTCCTCGATACGGAAATAAAAGCTATTAACCAGATTAAGCCTGGGATGAGCTATAAAGATATTCACCTGCAAGCGGCATTAAACATTGCAGAAGGTCTTACGCAGTTAGGTCTCATGAAAGGAAATCCGCAAGACGCAGTAGCCGCCGGTGCTCATGCTTTGTTCTTTCCTCATGGCCTTGGTCACATGATTGGGTTGGATGTTCATGATATGGAAGACTTAGGCGAGGCTTTTGTAGGCTATGATGCCTCGGTTTCAAGAAGTACTCAGTTTGGGCTTAAATCTTTGAGACTGGGAAAGAAATTGGAAGAGGGGTTTGTCCTTACCGTTGAGCCAGGGATCTATTTTATTCCCCAATTAATGGATAAATGGGGGAATGATAAACTGCATTCAGATTTTATTGCATTTGATAAGTTGCCAGCCTATCGGGATTTTACTGGTGTAAGAATTGAAGATAATGTGCTCGTAATTCCGGATGGACATGAAATTTTGGGTAATCCAATACCTAAATCTATCTCAGATGTCGAAGCTTTAAGGTCGTAAAGACGGTAAATAAAATGATTTTTTATGAATAACCTAAAACAAGAAGATCATAGTAGATCTGCTTATTGGCGCGCTAACATTAAAATTTTAGCTGGTCTGTTGATTATTTGGTTCATTTCCTCCTTTTTATTGGGTATTGTTTTTGTCAAGGAATTAAATCAGTTCAGAATGGGCGGATTTAAAATAGGGTTTTGGTTCGCTCAACAAGGTTCAATTTATGTTTTCCTTCTTATTATTTTTTACTACGTTTGGAGAATGAATAAACTAGATAAGGAATTTGATGTAGATGAATAAGTTTGATTCTTCGTTTAACCTATTTCACGAATTTAAAATTTTGTAATGGATATTTTAACCTGGACTTATATTATAGTAGGATTAACTTTTACTCTTTACATCGGTATCGCTATAAAAACAAGAGCGTCAAGTACAAAAGAGTTTTATATTGCAGGAGGAGGTGTTTCTCCGCTGGCTAATGGCATTGCCACGGCCGCAGACTGGATGTCAGCAGCTTCCTTCATTTCTATGGCTGGACTCATTTCTTTTATGGGCTATGATGGCAGCGTTTATTTAATGGGTTGGACTGGTGGCTATGTTCTGTTAGCTCTTTTGCTAGCCCCTTATTTAAGGAAATTTGGAAAATATACCGTGCCTGATTTTGTTGGAGACAGATATTATTCTCAAACGGCCAGATTAGTAGCCGTTGTCGCAGCCATCTTTATTTCTTTTACCTATGTAGCTGGTCAGATGAGGGGAGTGGGGATTGTATTTTCACGTTTTCTTGAGGTAGATATCAATACAGGGGTGGTCATCGGTATGATTATTGTCGTTTTTTATGCCGTTTTAGGTGGTATGAAAGGAATTACTTACACCCAGGTGGCCCAGTATTGTGTTTTGATTTTTGCCTACATGGTTCCAGCTATATTTATAAGTTTACAACTTACGGGTAATCCAATTCCTCAATTGGGATTTGGTGGAACCTTAAATGATGGTACATATCTGTTAGACAAAGTAGATGGATTACTTACGGAACTAGGATTTATAGCCTATACTTCTGGAAGTAAAGAAGTAATAGATATGTTTTTTATCACGGCTGCATTAATGGTTGGTACAGCGGGTTTACCTCACGTTATTGTAAGATTTTTTACTGTACCAAAAGTTAAAGATGCCAGGAAATCAGCTGGTTATGCTTTATTGTTTATCGCTATTTTATATTCAACAGCACCTGCCGTTGGGGTGTTTGGTATCTATAACATGATAACCAATATAAATGGTCAAAAAATTGAATCGCTTCCTACCTGGGTACAAAACTGGCAGAAGACAGGGCTTATTACCATTGAGGATAAAAATCAGGATGGTATGATTCTATACCAAAAAGATAAAGTTAAAAATGAGTTAACCATAGATAAGGATATTATGGTTCTTGCAAATCCTGAGATTGCCGGCTTACCCAATTGGGTAGTTGCTTTGGTAGCCGCCGGTGGATTAGCTGCAGCGCTTTCTACCGCCGCTGGTTTATTACTTGTTATTTCTACAGCTATTAGCCGTGATTTATTGAAAAATGCACTGGCTCCCAATATTTCTGAGAAAAGTGAACTTCTATATGCCAGAATGGCCGCTATTTTTGCGGTGATTGTTGCTGGCTATTTTGGGGTAAATCCGCCCGGATTCGTAGCAGAGGTAGTTGCTTTTGCCTTTGGTCTGGCCGCCGCCTCTTTTTTTCCAGTTATTATTATGGGTATATTTTCCAAAAGAATGAATAAAGAAGGTGCCATCGCTGGTATGATTATAGGACTTATTTTCACCCTCGGTTACCTCATTTATTTTAAATTAATGAATCCTGAACTTAACAATAAGGATTATTGGTGGTTTGGCATTTCTCCGGAAGGGATTGGAACGCTGGGAATGATTCTAAATTTTGTAGTTTCAATTATCGTTAGCAAGTTTACGCCACCACCTCCAAAACACATTCAAGATCTTGTTGAAGAAATTCGAATTCCTCGTGGAGCCACTTCAGCAATCATTCATTAAAATATATATCAAATTAAAAAAATGGAATAAATTATATCTTATTCCATTTTTTTAATTGGTTTAAAGTGGCTTTCATATCTTTTGGAAGGGGAGCTTCCCATTCCATTCTTACCTCTTTTGTAGGGTGCATTAGCCCTAATTTACCAGCATGTAATGACAATCGATGAAGTAAAGGCCTATCTTCCTCTTCTGCTTTTATAATGGCATGGTATTTATGTCCTTTAATATCTTTTCCGAAGACAGCCTCCCTTTTTCCATAAATTGAATCTACCAATAATGGGTGATTTATGTATTTAAAGTGGGTTCTAATCTGATGCGTTCTTCCCGTCTCAATTTTAATTTCTACAAAAGAACCTAATCTAAATTTTTCCAATACTCTATAATGAGTTAAGGCCTCTTTTCCAACTTTTCCCGCTATCATTTTACCTTCTTGATAAGGATGAGGTGCAATTCTTGCATCAATCGTTCCTTCCTCTTCGTCAAGATGACCATCAATAAACGCATAATAAGTTTTATCCACCTTGTGAAGTAAAAACTGATTATTTAAGTGTTTGTGAGCATCTGCTGTTCGTGCGAAACATAAAATACCACTGGTTTCTCTGTCAATTCTGTGTACTACAAAAATATCACCATTGAAATGAGTTTTCAATAAAACAGATAAATTTTCTTTGGACGCTTCAAACCTGTCGGGAATACTCAACATACCCGAGGGTTTGTTAATTACCACGATGTCTTCGTCGCTATACAAAATATCAATGTTCGTTTTCATTTTGAATTATTTCCTTAAAGGTTTTTTTATTAAATAAGTAATAATCCAAAACAATCAATTTTGAATATCTTCCAACGACAGTATTTCTCTCTTTGGTTCTCAGTGCCCTTACTAAAGAATTCCCTTCTGCTCGTTTTTGTAATACCCTTCTGAAATTTTTATAAAAAGAAAGATGGGCTTTTAATATGGACATTACAAAATGCCTGTCTTTAGTGACCAGATATAAAATGGCTGCAAAACCGTCCAAAATAAATCTGGCGGGAATTTTCCATAACAAATGAGTGATTGGTTCATTTTTCACTAAGGTATATAGTGAATTTCTAAAATTCAAATAAACCTTTTTCGGTGAGTCGTAGTCTAACGTGCCACCCCCAACATGATAAATGATAGCTTCAGGAACGACCATGACCTTGAAGCCAGCCCTTTTGACTCTCCAACACAAATCAATTTCTTCCATGTGCGCAAAATAGCTTGCATCAAAACCACCTATCGCTTTAAACAAAGGAGCTCGAATCATAAAAGCAGCACCACTGGCCCAAAATATTTCCGACGAATAATCATATTGCCCTAAGTCATTTTCAACCTGACCTAATACTCTTCCTTTACAAAAAGGATAACCAAGAATGTCAAGCCAACCTCCTGCACCTCCTGCATATTCAAACTTCGTAGGTTCATCAAAAGATAGTATCTTAGGCTGGCAAATAGCAACGTTGTAATCGGCTTCCATAATTTCCAGTAGGGGAGCCATCCAATTTTCAGTGACAGATACGTCAGAATTAAGCAATAAGAAATAATCAGCCTGAATCATCTTTAACGCCTCATTATAACCTCCCGCATAACCAGTATTTTTTGGAAGGGTTATAATTTCAATATCGTTACCAAAATTTTCATGTAAATAAATAATAGAATCGTCTGTTGAAAAATTATCAGCAATGATAATTTTAGCATTGTTTAATTTATATTTAATAACATTTGGAAGGAATCTGGCTAGCCACTCTTTTCCGTTATAATTCAAAATAACGATCGCTATTTCTGGATTAATTTTCTTTGGCTCTATTTTATTTGCCTGTGCTAAAACAGCTTTTGCATGAATTTTATCTTCAGAAATAATTTTGGATAGTTTATCCAAAGTATCAAGTTGTTGGTCTGACCTTAAGAATTCTACTAAAAGAATACTTATTTTTTTTCCATAAATATCTTTATCGAAATCAAATATATTGACTTCAATCCTTAATGATCGCTTTGAATCAATGCTGGGTCGATGACCAATATACAACATACCCTCATATTGAACTTTATCAATATGAACCCAAACGGCATATATACCGTCAGAAGGAATTAATTTGTGCTTGTCAGAAATTTGAATATTAGCGGTTGGGAATCCTAATTTCTTTCCCATTTTATCTCCGTGAACAACTTCACCAGATAATATATAGTGATCTTGAGCAAGTAAATTTGCCTGTTTAATATCTCCCTGAAGTAAAGCTCTTCTTATCTTAGTTGAGCTAATAGCTATTTCTTCGATTTCTTGTTTCTCGATGTCGATAACCTCGTAGCCAAATTTAGTGCCGTGCCATTTTAAAAAATGAATGTCGCCCTGCCTGCTTAATCCAAATCTATGGTCATACCCAATGACAATATATCTTGGTTTAAATAATTTAACCAAAAACATTTCTATGTATTCATCTGCACTGAGCTGCGCAAAGGTTACCGTAAAAGGAACAATAACCAGATGATCTACTTCTAATTTTTCAAGTAAAATTATTTTTTCCTCTATCGTGGAAAGTAGCTGAAAATCATCTCCAGGGAAGACAATTTGCCTTGGATGTGGGTTAAAAGTTATTAATACACTTTCCCCACCCGTACTTTTAGCAAGACGATTAACTTTATTTATCAATTTTTTATGCCCTAAATGGACACCGTCAAATGATCCGATTGTTATTACCGCTTGTTTGAAAACGGGTAAATTATTTATATCCTTATGTATTCTCATAGCATCGCAAAGGTAAGTCTTAAAACCGATTTTTATGTCATGTTGTTTTATAAATTACTACCTTTGATAAAGTTAAAAATCCATGATGGATATCCAGGAAATTACTAAAATACTAAAAAATGTCCTTCATCCTAAAACAGGAAAGGATATTGTATCTTCTGATATAGTCAATCAACTTAGATTGGAAGAAAATAATCTTTTCTTTAATCTTCATGTTTTTGGCTTGAATAGTTCTGAAAAATCAGAATTACATCTCAAATGTGTCCAGGAAATTAATACCGTTTATCCAACGCTGAATGTTCATGTTCATCTGGTAAATGACAAAATTTCAATACCGGCTCCGGACAATAATTTGTTACCTCAAATTAAACATATTATTGCCGTAGGTTCTGGAAAGGGTGGGGTTGGAAAATCTACAATTTCAGTTAATCTTGCGCTCGCTCTTACAGCCGCTGGTTTCAAAACGGGCATTCTGGACGCAGATCTTTATGGTCCATCCATACCTACTATGTTAGGTCTGTCAGGGAAAAGACCAGAAGTAGATACGGTAAATGGTCAACCTAAAATCAAACCACTGCTTGCCTTTGGTATGCCTCTTATCTCTATGGGTTTCATTATTGAACCTGAACAGGCTGTAGTTATGAGGGGTCCAAGATTATCTGGGATTATTAAACAATTTTTCCTGGATACTTTATGGCCTGAATTAGATTTTCTAATCGTTGATCTTCCTCCAGGTACGGGGGATGTTCAGCTTAGTTTGGTTCAAACGGTCCAGCTAACCGGTGCTATTATAGTAACTACTCCTCAGGAGGTCGCCGTCGTTGATGCCATTAAAGCATTGAATATGTTTCAATTACCTTCCGTAAATGTTCCGATTATTGGCGTAGTAGAAAATATGTCCTGGTTCACTCCCGCTGAAAATCCTGATAGGAAATATTTTCTCTTCGGTCAGGGCGGAGGACAAAAGCTGGCTTCTTATGGAAATACGAACGTTTTAGGTCAGGTGCCTTTGATTCAAAGTATCAGGGAAGGAGGGGACAATGGTTTGCCTGCTTACCTTAATCAACAGGCAGATCTAATTCAACCTGCTTTTAACGAAATTGCTAAGGCCACTTTACTCAAAATTAATATTCATTCAAATATCTAATGCCTAATGTCATCCATGTCAAAAGAACTTCTTTATCCGCTTATTGAAAATGCGTTGGAAAGTGTTAGGCCACATCTAAGGGTAGATGGGGGCGATGTAGAATTCGTCGAGCTTACCGATGATTTTATTGTCAAAATAAAATGGTTGGGGGCCTGCGAAAGTTGTTCTATGTCTTTTATTACAATGAGGGCTGGTTTAGAAGATGCCATTAAAGGCAAAATTCCCCAAATTATTGGAGTCGAAGCTGTTAATGGTGTTAAAATTTAGTTTCAAGTTGTATGAATCGTGCCGCGCTGATTAAACATATTTTTTATAAAAAATCATATCTCTGTATAGGTTTGGATCCCGATCTTAATCTTTTACCAGGATCTTTAGGTAAATCGCCTAAAGATTTGCTGGAATTTAATAAAAGGATTATAGATTGTACTAAAGATTTTTGTGTTTCCTATAAACCAAATTTGGCTTTTTATGAAAGTCTGGGGTCTTTCGGGTGGAAAATACTGGAAGAAACGCTGGCTTATATTCCTTCTTCGCATTTTGTTATCGCCGATGCAAAAAGAGGGGATATAGGTAATACGTCGGGAAAATATGCCTCAGCAATATTTGATTATTTAAAAGCCGATGCAGTAACCGTTGCTCCATACATGGGTAGCGATTCTATTATCCCTTTTTATGAATATCCCGATAAATGGGTTGTCATTCTCGGCCTTACTTCAAATCCTGGGAGCAAAGATTTTCAATTTCTGACGCTCGAATCTGGTGAAAAATTATACCAGAAAGTCATTAGCGAAGCAAAAAATTGGGGAAATGAAGCAAATACCATGTTTGTTGTGGGCGCTACTCACCCAAATGAACTAGCCGAGATTCGTAAAATTATACCTAATCATTTTATCCTCATTCCCGGTGTTGGGGCTCAGGGGGGTGATTTAAAGGAGATTTCCGCTTTTGGGTTGACAAAAGAAGCAGGTCTTTTAGTAAATGTAGGAAGATCCATCATTTATGCCTCTAAAGGAAATGATTTTGAGGAGGCCGCTGCGAAAGAAGCAAAAAAAATCCAGGATGAAATGAAAACCTATTTATCGATGTAAGCTTTTTCTTAATGCCTATATTGTAATGGTTGTTAATTTGTTTTTAGTCATATATTTATTTATGATCTGATTTATTTCTCCATTTTCAGGGTATTTCTTAATGAACTCCTCCCATTGCCCAAGGGAATCTTGAAATAATTCTTCCTCAATATAATCATAGCCATAGAATTGTCCGTTTTGAACAGCAATGATACATTTTTCTCCTTTTGTTCTTCCCTCATCTATTATTAAAAAACTGCCATCTAAACTCTTTTTCAATTTCAGTTTTGCTAATTCTGCACGCTCATTATAAGAAGTTACTTCTTCTTTTGAGCAACAAGCACCAGCGCATTGTTTTATTTTATAGTGAAAGCAAGGAATGCCAAATAACGAATCTCCTTCCATCAAATGATCACATAGGTTAAATTCCTGCCTGTAAGCGCTTAATCTGCTCTTTGCAATGTTTATTTTACTATACTCAGAGAGAATCTCTACTTTTTTATTCTTCTTGAAATCCTTTTTCTGCTTTATATCAAAACATAAATATCCTTGATTATTAAGGTAACTATAAATTATGAACTGATATGTTTTCGATCTTTGTGCCTTGTTAACCTCAGGCATTATTTTCTTTATTTGATAAGATTCTAAAATGAGTGAGGCTAATTCAGAACCGGTTTCTTCAAAGTCTATGTCGTAAACTAATCGTTGTAATTTTGAAGCTTTTTCCGTGTAATCTGAGAAATGTGAGGCTACTCTTTTTTGAATACTTTTACTTTTTCCTATGTAAACTATGTCTCCCATTTCGTTTTTAAAATAATATATTCCGCAGGTATCAGGTAATGATTGTATATCTTGAAGAGACAAATTATTCGGAAGTTTGCTCTCCTTGATTCCCATATTTACCAAATCATCAATTACTTCCACGGCATTTACCTCCTTAAAAATTAATTCCATTAATTTTGCCGTAGTCATTGCATCGCCCATGGCTCTATGCCTGTCGGGATTATGGATATTTAAATGCTGAGAAATAGCGGATAATCCAAAACTCGGAAGACAAGGAAAAATCTTTCTACTTAATTGAATAGTACATAATTTTTTACGGGTGAAGGTATAACCTAAATCACTAAATGCACTTTTGATAAATGAATAATCAAAGCGAACATTGTGTGCCACAAATATAGTATTCTCGGTTACTTCAATTAATTCTTTAGCTATTTCATAAAATTTAGGTGCATCGGCAACCATCGATTGCGTTATACCTGTTAATTCCGTAATACCATAAGGAATATAGGTTTCAGGATTAATTAGTGATTCCCAGGTTTTAATTACTTTTTTCCCATCGTGAACGACCACCGCTATTTCAATTATTTTGTTATTTGTTGCATTTCCGCCTGTTGTCTCAATATCTATGACCGCAAATTGCATTTCTATCGTTTTTGTTGATTGAAAATTCGTTGAAAAAGAGCTATATTACAGCAATGAATTGCCAAAAGCTAAATTAATTATGAAAAATAACCTTAATATTGTTACTTTAAGTATTCTATTTACTTTTATTTTTAGTTCAATCTTACTATGTCAAACAAATAACTTACTTACCGGTGCAGAGAGAACAACTGATTACTTACCTCTTTTAAAAGGGAAGAATATAGGTTTGGTTGTTAATCAAACAAGTATGATTGGTTCTATTCATTTGGTAGATTCACTCATTAACCTTGGCTTAAATGTAAAAAAAATATTTGCACCGGAACATGGTTTTAGAGGAAGTGCTGACGCCGGTGAAAAAATTTCAGATAGCAAAGATCTTAAAACAGGTTTGCCAATCATTAGTATTTATGGCTCAAAAAAAGCACCTGATAAGGCTGATTTGGAAGGTATTGACTTATTGATTTTTGATATTCAAGATGTTGGAACCAGATTTTATACCTATATTTCAACACTTCATTATGTTATGTTATCCTGTGCTGATAACAAAATTCCCTTAATGGTTTTTGACAGGCCTAATCCAAATGGACATTTTGTAGATGGTCCAATACTTGATATGGCTTATCAATCCTTCGTTGGAATGCACCCAATTCCTATTGTTCATGGTTTGACGATAGGGGAGTATGCCAATATGATAAATGGTGAAAATTGGCTGGGTATAAATAGAAAATGTAGTCTTCAGGTTATTTCTTGTTTAAACTACAATCATTCAATGGTTTATAATTTACCTATTCCTCCTTCTCCCAATTTGCCCAATATGCGGTCTATTTATCTCTATCCATCAATTTGTTTTTTTGAGGGTACTCCTATCAGCCTTGGCAGAGGTACAAATAAGCAATTTCAAGTTTTAGGCGCTCCGAATATGAATGCCGGTGATTTTACTTTCACTCCGGTGTCAAAGCCAGGCGCTATGAATCCTCCTCAGCTTGGAAAACTATGCCGGGGTATTGACCTCTCCAGCTTGGATGAACAGGCTATCAAAAAACAAAAAACCATTAATCTTAGTTATCTAATTCAGTTTTACAAAGATTATCCAGAGAAGGAATCTTTTTTTCTTGCTGGTTTATTTTTTGATAAACTCGCAGGCAATGCCAAACTAAGAGAAATGATTCAGGCAGGTTATACAGAACAGCAAATAAAAGATACCTGGGTACCAGGCCTTAACGCATATAAACAAACCAGGAAAAAATATTTAATCTATGAAGATTAATAATTTATGATTTGCTAGAAACCATTTTTTCTACCGCTTGAATAAATACATCCAAATCCCTTGTGGTGGTATAAACATTGGGCGTAACTCTTACGCTATCAATATTGTCCCAAACAATGGAAACGGTATGTACTTTGTATTTTGATAACAATTCAGAGGAAATAGCATGGGTTTCCATATTAGCTATTTTAAAATTGGCAATAGCACAAGAAAACTTTGGATCTAATGGGGTGTGAATACTTACCCCATTTAATTTTTTAAGTTTGTTACACCAGTATTGCTTTAAATATTCCAATCGCTTTTGCTTCAGACTACCTCCTATCATATAGTGAAAATCAATGGCCTGACCTATTGCTTGTTCTATGGCAAAGGATCTTGTGCCAAGGTTTTCAAATTTTCTTATATCCGACGATACGGGATCTCCCGCGGCCATTAAAGGATATAACGAACTTATTTTATCTTTTTTAACATACAATAAACCACTCCCAAAAGGCGCGCATAACCATTTATGTAAACTGGTTCCATAAAAATCACCCTCTAAATCTGGAATGTTATATTCTATATGAGCGAAACTATGAGCCCCATCGATAACAGATAAAATTCCTTTTGAACGAGCTTCAATAGCTATTTTTTGTGTTGGCACAATTTGTCCACACCAATTAATTAAATGGGTGATATGGACTACCTTAGTTTTATTTGTGAATGCCTGTGTATAGCTTCGATAGAGATAATCCTCATCGGTCGTTGGAAGATCCAAAGAAATCCACTTTAAAACAATGCCTTCTCTGTGTTCTCTTTGCTTCCATGCATTGATCATATTTGGGTAATCTTGCTTAGAAAGAACAACTTCATCGCCGCGTTGAAGTGTAATACCAAAGATTATATTTTCAAGTGCTTCTGAAGAATTTCTCATGATAGCTAAGTTCTCAGGAGAGCAACCAGCTAGCTCCGCTAATTTCTTTCTAAGTGGTTCTCGCCCATCATCCAGAGTCCTCCACATATAAAAAGATGGCGTTTCGTTACTCAACTTATTATATCTTTCTACGGCATCCTGTACCACTTTTGGTTGTGGTGATACACCACCGTTATTTAAATTTATTAAGGTGGGGGACACCGAAAAGGCCATTTTTATTTGATACCAAAATGATTCATCCGTAATTAATTCATCGTCTGTTTTCTCAGTTTTTGCCGATAAAATTGAATCAATATGGTTGTTTCCTTTTGATAGGTTTGATAAAAAGGACAAACTGCCTACCGCTCCTAAGTTTACTAAAAAATTACGTCTGGATGCCATAACTATTTTTATTGTTTTAATCAATTCATTAAATTTAATAAAAATTAAGGGTTTGTCAACTGTATGACCGCATTTTATGTTTGAATTTGTATATTCGTAATAAAATTAAGTTAAGATGAACGATACTCAAATTTCAACATTGCCTGTTAACCTTACTGAAGGTGCCCTCAAACAATTGCGTAAAATAAAAATAGATCAAAATATTTCTGATAATCACGGTTTGCGCATCGGTGTAAAAGGTGGTGGTTGTTCTGGTTTTTCTTATATCCTTGGGTTTGATACGCCAAAAGAAAATGACGAAATATATGAACATGAAGGGTTAACTGTTTTTATGCAAAAAGCTCATGCCATTTATTTATTAGGAATGGAAATTGACTGGTTAGATGGCCTTCAAAACAGGGGATTTAGCTTCAACAATCCAAATGCCAAGGAAACATGCGGTTGTGGTACCTCTTTTTCCGCATAACTAAGGGTATTTAATAACTTTTTTGATTATTTTGTCATGTCTTTGGTTAAATTAATTTTTTTTTAAAAAATGTAAAATAGATGTTTATGTTGAATAGAATGACCATTTTATTTTTAGGGTCTTTACTTTATAGTCAAATCAATGCACAAGGTTCTCACTTTGTGATTATTGATGCTCCTTCTCCAGTGGCTGGAAGTTACAAATCCTGGGTTGCTAATTTTGGTGCAACTTATTGTTCAACCGAAGCTCCAATTAAAGGGCAGTTAGCTTTTGTATCTGGTCCTGCTGGAGTCACTCTTGGGTGCCAGGTAGATAATGATTTGACTGGAAAAATTGCAGTAATTGACCGTGGTACCTGTCCTTTTTCTGATAAAGCTTTGAATGCTCAATTAAAAGGCGCTATCGCAGTTATCATTTTTAATAATGCAGCAGGTGATATTTTTCCAATGGCCTCTTCAGCATCGGGTAAGGATGTTAAAATTCCCGTTTTGAATATGACTTTGGCCGATGGTAATAAATTGAGGGCGCTTATTGCGGCAGGTGGTTTGAATGTAACCATCCAAAGATTTGATTCTCCAACAAAAAGTGCTCCTGGTGTTGTATGGGGGGCAAAACCGGGTGAAGGTGATTTCAGATGTGGACTAAATAATTGGACCGTAAGAACGGTTTCATGTACTGGTAATACAGCATCAAATGTTAGCTGGCGGTTATCTCCTAATGGTGCAATGAATGGTAGTTGCGGTGGAGTAACTTTTTTTCCATCTCCTTCAAGTTTTGATGGCGCCATGGTATTTGAATCTGATTTTTATGATAGTGATTCAAATAATGAAGGATGTGGGACGAATGCAGGTCAGGGTCCCTGCGCCGCTCCTCAAATTGCTGAATTAATTTCACCCGAAATTATTTTAACCAATAGTACAGCTCCTGCCTATAGCGTTGAATTTCATCAATATACAAGACAATTTAGAAGCAACTATTTTGTGGCCTGGTCAACCAATAAGGGAGTGAGTTGGGACAGTGTTGCTATTAATACAGATATAACCACTAATAACGCTAACGAAAAAACTTTATTAAGGGTTCCAATGCCAAAAACGGGTGGCGCAAAAAGTTTAATAATTAAATTCAGATATGAAGCAAATTATTACTATTGGGGCATCGATGATGTCAAAATTGTTGAACAAGAATCTTTTAATCTTCAGGTTAATACTTTCTTCGCTGTTCCGCAAAATGCTGCTACACCGCTGGATTTCGTTGAACCTATAAATTTCCTCGCTGATGTTGAAAATAAAGGTGCTGCAACCCAATTCAAAGTGCCTTTAGAAGTTATCATCCTCGATAATGGCTTTAAGGAGGTATTTAAAACGAGAAATGTTTATGATACTTTACCTTCTAATGCGGTGGTTGAGAATAAATTATTTTCTCAAACTTTCACCCCTGCGGCAAAAGGTGTTTATCTCGGCTATTATGAAATACTTTCTGATAAGGTAGATGCAGATTCTTCAAATAATACCCAGGAGTTTCTATTCACAATTACAGATTCAACCTTTTCAAAAGATTTAGGTCCAAACAGAACAATCAGGCCTGCCGATGCCAGTTGGACAGCAGGAGAACCGCGTTCCTGGGCATTTGGCAATTATTATTATGTGCCTAAAGGCAATAATAAGTATATAAAAAGTATATCTTTTATGATTGGAAATGCCTCTCAGCTTAAAGATCAGGCTGCCGTATTAAATATCTATAAGTGGAAAGATGCTAATGCCAATGGTAATGCAGAGCCAACCGAAAGAACCAGCTTAGGTACACTGTTTTATATCATTGGAGGAAAAGAGGAACCTGACTCTCTTTTGGTTATTCCGTTAAATAAAGACAATGGTTTAGAACCTATTAAACTCGAAGACAATACTGAGTATTTAGTTATGCTCGAGTATTATGCTTCCGGTACCACTAATTTTGAAATGACAGTGAGCGATGAAATCGATTATGGTGGTATGATTACTGCGTCTATTATAAAACAAAAACCACGGTTTGGTGCATTAATCGGCATCGCTGGTGACTTAACTAAAGAAACTTATTCGTACGTCGGTTTTGGTGGAAATGTATTTGGCATTGTTCCCGTAGTCAGACTTAATGTGGGTAATCTTGTGACTACCAATGTAGAGGAGTTAAACACCCTAACAGAACAATTTACCGTATTTCCTAATCCTGCAACCGATTTTATCAATTTGCAATTTGCCAACAGTCAACGGAATGTTTTACTGAAAATGATAGATATAAATGGTAGAATATTATTCCAGAAATCGGTAGATTTTATCCAGGAAAAATACCCATTTCAAGTGAATTTGCCGAAAGTAGCCCCAGGGTATTATTTTATTCAGGCGACCAGTGAAGAGGGAATGGGCATTAAATCTTTTATTATTAAATAACTTATTCTGCATAAATAAAAAAGGAGGCTGATTTTGTTATCAGCCTCCTTTTTTATTTATGCTACATTATACCTCGTAGAGACGCGATGCCTCGTGTCTTCCCCCCGACAGGTTTTAATATAAAATTACCCGCTTTTATCTGGTTCAAACCAGTTTACTTGGAAATTGCCTAATCACATAGAAGCATATTACACCATCTTTGTTCAACAACACCTTCGTGTCATTCCACACGCTACGTGCTACAATAAAGGGTGTTTTTCAGAGGATTAAAAAAAAATCCCCAACAACATTGTATAGGGGATTCTTTTTTTCAATCCAGCTACCTTTTCAGACAGCTTCCGTTTTTATTTACATATTTGAAATAAGAGCATCTCCAAATTCTGAACATTTTAAAAGCGTTGCTCCTTCCATTAAACGGTGGAAGTCATAAGTAACCTGCTTTTTTGCAATGGTTTTTTCCATAGAAGAGAGAATTAAATCTGCAGCTTCTTTCCAGCCCATATAACGCAACATCATTTCCCCTGAAAGAATGACTGAACTTGGGTTAACTTTATCTAAGCCAGCATACTTAGGTGCCGTTCCATGGGTAGCTTCAAAAATAGCTTTTCCATTGATATAGTTAATATTCGCACCTGGTGCAATACCAATACCACCTACTTCAGCAGCCAAAGCATCAGAAATATAATCTCCATTTAGATTTAAGGTAGCTATTACCGAGTACTCAGAAGGACGAAGTAAAATTTGTTGTAAAAATGCATCGGCAATAACATCCTTTACAATGACTAATCCCTTCGCCTCTGCATCACTTTGTGCTTTGTCTGCAGCAGCTTTGCCTTCCTTTGCCAAAATTTTATCATATTGAACCCAGGTGAAAACTTTATCACCAAATTCTCTTTCAGCTAATTCATAACCCCAATCCTTGAATTTACCTTCAGTAAATTTCATGATGTTACCTTTGTGTACTAAAGTAACGGTTGGTTTTTTATTGTCAATAGCAAATTCAATCGCCGCGCGAACTAATCTTTCCGTTCCTTCAACAGAGACAGGTTTGATACCCAAAGAAACGGTATCCGGGAATCTGATTTTATTAACGCCCATTTCTTCAATAAGGAACTTTTTTAATTTTTCAAGTTCCGGCGTACCATGTAAATATTCGATACCAGCGTAAATGTCTTCTGTATTCTCTCTGAAAATAACCATATCAACTAAATGCGGCTCTTTTACAGGGGAAGGAACGCCAGTGAAATATTGAACAGGTCTTACACACGCATATAAGTCTAATTGTTGTCTTAACGCAACATTTAAAGAACGGATACCTCCACCAACAGGCGTAGTCAATGGCCCTTTTATGGCCACCATGTAATTATCAATATCTGTAATGGTCTCTTCCGGCAACCAATTTCCAGTTAAATTAAAAGCTTTTTCACCAGCTAAAACTTCTAACCAATGAATCTTTTTTTCGCCGTTATAGGCTTTTTGAACCGCTGCATCAATTACGCGTACTGAAGATGCCCAAATATCTTCACCCGTGCCGTCTCCTTCGATAAAAGGAATGATAGGGTCGTTCGGAACGGTCAATTTACCGTTAATCATACTTATTTTGGATCCTGACATAATACTATGTTTTGTTTGCCGCAAAAGTAATACAAATTATGGAAAAATGAGGTAATTTAGCACCGTTAAGTAAAGAAATAATCTATGAATAACCCTATGCTGAATCCAGACCAATCTGCTTTGTCTAAAGAGGATAAAACCTTGGAAAAGGCACTGAGGCCCAAAGCTTTAAATGATTTTAACGGTCAACCGGATATCGTTGATAATTTGATGGTTTTCATCGAAGCTGCGAAAATAAGAGGCGAAGCTTTAGATCACGTGTTGTTACATGGTCCGCCCGGCTTAGGAAAAACAACTTTGTCTCATATTATCTCAAATGAGTTGAAATGTGGTCTTAAAATGACCTCAGGACCTGTTTTGGAAAGACCTGGTGATCTGGCGGGTATCCTCACTAACTTAGAACCCAATGATGTTCTTTTTATTGATGAAATTCACAGACTTAATACGGTGGTTGAAGAATATTTGTACTCGGCAATGGAAGATTTCAGAATCGATATTATGATCGATTCCGGTCCCAGTGCAAGAAGTATTCAGCTTTCTTTAAATCCTTTCACTTTAGTAGGTGCTACTACCAGGATGGGATTACTAACCGCCCCAATGAGAGCACGATTTGGTATTAATTTTCATTTGGATTATTATGACGTGGAAACGTTAATAAAGATTTTATTCAGGTCTGCTGAATTGTTAGAACTGCCCATGACCGCTGATGGGGCTGCTGAAATTGCCAGGCGAAGCAGAGGTACGCCAAGAATTGCCAATGCTCTGTTAAGAAGAATAAGAGATTTTGCCTCAGTTAAAGGGAATGGTACCATTGATCTGGATATCGCAAATTATGGCCTCCAGGCCCTAAAAGTTGATAAATGTGGTCTCGATGAAATGGATAACAGAATATTGACGACCATTATTAATAAATTTAAAGGTGGACCCGTTGGTCTTACTACGCTGGCAACAGCTGTAGGGGAGGAACCTGGTACGCTGGAAGAAGTACATGAGCCTTTCCTAATCATGGAGGGCTTCATTCAACGCACTCCACGTGGAAGAGAAGCTACCCAAAGAGCATATAATCACCTTTCAATTCCCTTTCAAGTGACTAATCCTGGTCTATTTGATGTTCAGTAATTATTCGCTTAAATTTATTTAACATATTGTTAATCAATATTTAATGATATACTTTTAAAAATATAGGTAATAATTTTACCAATATAGTAAGGCATTCAAATTTTTTTAGCATTTTTACAACCCTATTGGAATAAAATTCAGATTGACATGTAATAATGAAAGCCTCTTTTTATTATCCTTTGGACTTTTTTAAATTTTTTGGAACTTTGGGGCAATGCAAAAAAATCATACTGAGGTTTGGGAAAAGTGTTTAAAGAATATTCGCTTGAATGTGAATAACCAAAGCTTCAAAACTTGGTTTGAACCTATTCGTCCCGTTCGTTTAGATGATAAGGTGTTTACCTTGCTTGTTCCTAATAAGTTTTTCTATGAATGGCTGGAAGAACACTATATAGGTTTGTTAAAGTCAACCATAAGGCAGGAAGTTGGTGAAAAGGTTAGACTTGAATACCAGATTTTAGTTAATGATAGCTCGGCAAATAATCAATCTCCTCCGAACAATTCTGCAGACACTAAAGAAACGCCTGATTTTACAAATTCCAATGAGATTAAAAATCCATTTGTTATTCCAGGAATTAAAAAATGGAGCGTAGATGCTAAACTTAACTCAAATTTTACTTTTGGAAATTATATTGAGGGAGACTGTAATAGGTTGGCTCGCTCCGCAGGCTTGGCTATCGCAAAAAAGCCAGGACTAACTTCATTTAATCCTTTAGTCCTTTATGGTGATGTAGGTTTAGGTAAAACCCATCTTGCTCATGCCATAGGAAATGAGGTTCAACTTAAATTTCCAGCTAAAGTCGTTCTTTATGTTACTTCTGACAGTTTTACTAATCAACTCATTCAGTCTATTAGAAATGGTGGAGTAAATGATTTCGTGAATTTTTATCAGCATATTGATTTATTGATTGTGGATGATATTCAGTTTTTGGCTAATAAAAATAAAACGCAGGAAATTTTCTTCCATATTTTTAATCAGCTTCATCAAGGGGGTAAACAAATTGTATTAACATCTGATAGACCTCCAAAAGATTTAGATGGTATGGAGGAAAGATTAATTTCGCGCTTTAAATGGGGTCTATCTGCTGATTTGCAAGCGCCTGATCTGGAAACCAGAATGGCTATTCTTGAGCATAAAATGATAAAAGAAGGGGTAGGTATTCCCCAAAATGTCATTGAGTTTATCTGCTATAATATTAAAAATAATATAAGGGAACTCGAGGGTGTACTTAATTTATTGATGGCTCAGGCTTCTTTAAATAGAAGGGAAATAGATGTAGATTTAGCCAGAGAGGTGATTAAAAATTTCGTTACTGAAATAAATAAAGAAATTACCGTCGAAAATATTCAGAAATTAGTCGCTGATCATCTTAAAATTCCAGTGGAAACGCTCTTTGGAAAAACGAGAAAACGTTCTATCGTTATTGCAAGACAGCTCTCAATGTATCTTGCCAAGACAATGACCGATAAATCGTTGAAGAATATTGGTGAGGGTTTTGGTGGTAGAGATCATAGTACCGTAATCTATTCTATTAAAACGGTTCAAGATTTAATGGAAACAGATACCTTTTTCAAAGAGACTGTGCTTGAATTGGAGAAAAAAATCAAAAATTCTCTAAGAGAAACCTAAATTTATTTTGATTTTAAAGGCAAAAAAGTTTGACTAATATAGAAACTTGTTGTACTTTTGCATCGCTAAGAAAAAGAAATTTAGTTTTGACTTAGTGGAGTTGGTAGAGTGGGTGAGCGGTTTAAACCACCAGTTTGCTAAACTGACGTACTGGCAACGGTACCGAGGGTTCGAATCCCTCCTCCACCGCTGTTTTTTCGGGGCGTAGCGCAGCCCGGTAGCGCACCTGCTTTGGGAGCAGGGGGTCCCAGGTTCAAATCCTGGTGCCCCGACACTAAAAGTACTTACAGTTTATCTGTAGGTACTTTTTTTTTACCTTCATATAGGAATTATGTATGCTATTTTTTTTCGAAAATTTAGTTACTTATTGATTTTTGTTGATGTTACCTCCATTTTGAATTTTCCTATTTCTTGCTTCCTTCCCGGAATGTTCCATTTTCCCGAATAACTTACCTTTTGTGGCAGATATTGTTTGTTTCCCAGATAGTCTAAATCTACATTAACCCGAATATTAAATGAGAAGAATGGTCCGGGATATTCTACCTCGTACTCTCTTCCCATTACTTGAAAATCCTTCCTGGAAAAATAAGTTTCCATAAATTTCACCACCGTTTTTCCCGTTTTCCTTTCGGAATATTCATCTTTTACTTTAATAGTGAATACGTAGCATGGCGTTCCATCAGAATAATTTTTGGATGTTATCCCATATTGGTAATATTTTCTCATTTTTTCACTAAATAATGCTGTCTTATTTCCTATTAATGGAATATTGGCTTTGTCTCCCGGTTGAAAAATAAATCTCTTCAATTCTCCATAGTAATAGTCTATAATTCCTTCGCTCTTTTTATTCGTTGCTGATGTATTCGTATTTGAACATATTTTTCCAGAGGGTAAAAAGACTCTTTCATATAATTTAGCTGTCAAGTACCTTCGCTCCCCATTTTTTTTATTATACGATGTTGACTTCTCTTTTGATATGATTTTAATTTCTTTACATTTTCCTGAAGGTATTAATTGAGTTTTAGCGGTATAGAAATCAATTGATTTTCCTTTTTCGTTGAAAAATTCCTGATGATGACTTGCATCATGGGAAACAATTCTTAAATTTTTAAATGCTTGATAAAAACTGGTATCTTCTCTCACCATTTCTATAAAATTGTTAACATCAAATCCCATTTTTTTTGCGGTAATAGTCATTGAGTCTAACCATATTGCTTCCATTAATCCTTCATAAGGATCTGTTTGAGCACTCATAGTAATAGTTAAATGACAGAATATCCAAAGACAAATTATTCTAAACCGCATGTTTTTCATTTATTTAATTTTAAAAAAAGAATCACCTTTCATTTTTCTAGGGTAAATTTACATTCTTGAAATCAATTAATATGCATAATATAGCAGTTATAGGAAGTGGTACCATGGGAAATGGTATCGCTCAGGTTTTTGCCACAGCCGGTTTTAAAGTTCATTTAATAGATATTTCAACCTCTTCTCTGTTACAGGCGGAACTTAATATTCATAAAAATCTCGATAGGTTAATTGATAAGGATAAATTATCGTCTGCTCAAAAACCAGATATTATTAATAATATTCATTTTACTTCAGATCTGGAGATGGGTGTAAATGATGCGCTTTTAGTGGTGGAAGCTATTTCTGAAAATATTTTATTGAAAGAAAAATTATTTAATCAGCTTGATAAGTTAACTCCTAATGATTGCATTTTAGCCTCCAATACTTCGTCAATTTCTATTACTGCTTTAGCCTCTTTTACCGGTAAACCTGGGAAAGTTATTGGTATGCATTTTATGAATCCTGTACCTGTTATGCCTTTAGTTGAGATTATTCCAGGATTATTAACAGAAAAGGAGGTAACCGATAAAGTGATGGAGATTTCAATCTTATTGAATAAAACACCTTTAGTGGTCTCTGATTTTCCTGGATTTATTTCTAACAGAATTCTTATGCCTATGATTAACGAGGCCATCCTGTCTCTTCAGGAAAAAGTGGCGGGCGTAAATGAAATAGATCAAATCATTAAATTAGGTATGGCTCACCCAATGGGACCATTGCAATTGGCTGATTATATTGGTCTGGATGTTTGTTTATCTATTTTAAATGTGTTGAAAGACGGATTTGGAAATTCTAAATATGCTCCTGCTGTTTTATTGGTAAATATGGTGAAAGCAGGGAAATTAGGCGTGAAATCAGGTGAAGGCTTTTACAAATACAATGATTTAAAGAAAATTTCAGGTATTTCTGCCTTGTTTGCTAACTAGAATATTATTTTATGTCATTGATTGATTTTGAAAATAGACTAAAAAAACGATTTAAACATAAATCAAAATGGGCAAAATCTAAAGCTATTTTTTGCTATAGAGTTTATGATAAGGACTTACCCGATTATCCTTTCGTTATAGATAAATTTGAAGAACATGTCATCGCGGCCATTGATGTCATTGAAGATGGAAAGGAATCTAATAAAAATTGGCTCCTTGATATTAAAAATGTTATTTCTGAGGTGCTAACTATCGATCTGGAAAATATTTCCATAAAACTAAGATCAACCCAAAAAGGTAATAATCAATACAAAAAACTTGATTATTCCGGGGCTCTGTTAACTGTCCAGGAATTTGGTCTGCTTTTTTTGATTAATCCCTTTGATTATCTCGATACAGGTTTATTCCTAGACCAGAGGATAACAAGGCAGTGGGTTAAAAAAGATGCATTAAACAAAAGGGTACTAAATTTATTTGCCTACACTGGTTCTTTTAGTGTGTATGCTGCAGCTGGTGACGCAGTGAAAGTTACTACCGTCGATATGTCAAATACTTATCTCCAATGGGCAGAAAAAAACATGCATCTTAATGGTTTTAAATCGTCTAAAAAATATGATTATATTAGAGAAGATATTTTAGATTGGATTCCAACCGTTTCTCCATCTTCTTATGATTTAATTATTTTAGATCCTCCTACCTTTAGTAATAGCAAAAAAATGTTGTTAACCTGGGATGTTCAAAGAGACCACGTTGCGTTAATTAACCAGATTAGATCTATTTTATCACCCGGTGGTATTCTTTATTTTTCTAATAATTATAAGAAATTTAAATTCAATTTCGAGGATATAGAGGGGTTTGAGTCTATAGAAGAGCTAACAGATAAAAGTATTCCAGAGGATTTTGAAAGAAGTAAACCCCATGTTTGTTTTAGACTTTTAAATAAATAGGCATGATTCACCCAGCTAGCATTCAGGAAGTTCTTGAAAAATGTCAGATTGATGACGTCGTAAGAGATTTTGTTACTCTTCAACGACGTGGTTCAAATTTAATTGGATTGTGTCCTTTTCATAATGAAAAATCACCCTCTTTTTCGGTTTCTCCTTCTAAAAATATTTTCAAATGTTTTGGTTGCGGTAAAGGTGGAGATAGTTTACATTTTGTCATGGAACTTGAAAACTTGTCTTTTCCAGATGCGATCAGGTACCTAGCTCAAAAATATAAAATAGAACTGGATGAAACCGTAACCTCTGAAGTTCAAAAGGATGAACAAAAACACCTGGAATCGTTGTATCTAATCAATGATTTTGCTGTTAAATTTTATGCAAAGCAGCTATGGGAATCAGAAAGAGGAAGAAATATTGGATTGTCATATTTTAAACATAGAGAATTTAGAGAGGAAATTATTAATGAATTTAAACTTGGATTTGCGCCTGAATCAGGTAATGCGCTAACTACAGAGGCTGTTAAAATGGGTTATTCTTTAGAATATTTGCAAAAATTAGGTCTAACCAATAGTCAGGGAAATGATTTTTTTAGAGGAAGGGTCATGTTTCCCATATTCAATATGTCTGGTAAAGTTATTGCCTTTGCAGGGCGTATTTTAATTAAAGATACCAAAGCACCAAAGTATATAAATTCGCCAGAAACAGAGATTTATGTAAAAAGTAAAACTTTGTTTGGAATGAATTTTGCCAGGAAAATGATTCAAAAAGAAGATGAATGTATTTTAACTGAAGGTTATACTGATGTTTTATCTTTACATCAGGCTGGTATTAGTAATGTAGTCGCTTCCTCGGGTACCTCCTTAACCAAAGACCAGATACGTCTGATTAAAAGGCTTACCGAAAATGTTTTAATTTTATTTGATGGGGATAATGCGGGAGTGAATGCTGCCATTAGGGGATTAGGTTTAACGCTGGAGGAAGATTTAAATGTTCGGTTAGTAACCCTGCCAGAAGGGGATGACCCGGATTCATTTATTCAAAAAGTAGGAACTCAACAGTTTAAAGAATATTTAGATAAGAATGCTAAAAATTTGGTGCAGTTTGAAATGACTCACTTGTTGAAGTCAGCGGGAAATGATCCTCAACGAAGAGCTTCTATACTTTCCCAAATTGCGGTAACCATTAGTAAAGTCAGAAATCCATTAAAGAGGGAATCGTTGGTTAAAATCTGTAAAGATCTTCTACAGATTGATGAAAATGCTATTCTTTTTGAAATTAACAGACACCTAAAGAAAGATCTTGAAAAAGCTTCTTCTGAGAGAGATAGCTATGATCCAACGCCTATACTTGAATTTAAAGATTCAGATTATGATAATTTATCCTTAGGGGATGAACATCAGGAAAGAGATATAGTCAGAATACTCATCCTTGCGGGTAATCAGTATATTGATGAAAATAAGGAAGTTATGGTTGGCCATTTTATCATTCAAAACATTCAGGATATAATCAATGGATTTGATCATCCTCTATACAAAAGGGTCGTTGAGTTGTTTCTTCAACATTCTTTGGATGGTACTGCTTTTCCGGATGCCACTTTTTTTATAAATCACGAAGCATCTGAATTGAAGAATTTAGCCGTTTCATTCACTATTTCACCTTATTCATTGAGTGAAAACTGGGAGAAGAAATGGGATATATTTTTGACACAAAAAATTCCGGAAGAAAATTTTATTAAAGATGCTTCAGATTCTTTAAAACGATTTAGATTCAGAAAAATAGGAAAGCTAATCAGGGAAAATTTTTTGGTTCTTAAATCATTGGATGTTTCAAATGACGAAGCATTATACATGAATCATTTAAAACTTCACTTGCGTTTGAAAGAAGCACAGGCCAGTCTGGCAAAGGAGACTGGCACTGTGGTAGTAGGTTAAAGGTTCCTGTTAAGACAATTTAAATCTTCAAAGGCTAACTTTAATCTGGCTACAAATGTTTTTTCACCTTCCCGTAACCACACACGTGGATCATAAAATTTCTTGTTAGGTTTTTCGGCACCGTCTGGATTGCCAATTTGGCCTTGTAAAAAAGGTCTGTTTTTTGCTTCAAACTGACGAATACCGTCCCAGAATGCCCACTGCATATCCGTGTCAATATTCATTTTTACCGCTCCATAAGTAATGGCCTCTCTGATTTCTTCCCTACTTGAACCTGAGCCACCATGGAAAACGAAATTTACTGGATTTGCTGAAGTTTTGAATTTTTCTTGAATAAATTGCTGTGAATTCAATAAAATTTTTGGTTCCAACTGCACATTTCCAGGTTTATAAACACCGTGAACATTTCCAAAAGCAGCGGCAATAGTAAATTGATTGCTTATAGCGTTTAGATTTTCATAAGCGTACGACACTTCTTCAGGTTGAGTATATAATTTTGCATTATCAACATCAGAATTATCAACACCATCTTCTTCTCCGCCGGTAACGCCCAATTCTATTTCAAGGGTCATACCCATTGGCGCCATTCGTTTGAAGTATTCAACACAAGTATGTATATTTTCTTCTAATGATTCTTCTGATAAATCAAGCATGTGAGAACTAAATAAAGGTTTACCCGTTGAAGCAAAATGCTTTTCACTTGCCAATAATAATCCGTCAACCCAGGGTAATAAACTTTTTGAGCAATGGTCCGTATGCAAAATAACAGAAACTCCGTAGTGTTCAGCAAGGGCATGAACATGATAAGCACCGGAAATGCCACCGGCAATCGCTGCTTTTTGTCCTTCATTACTTAATCCTTTTCCAGCATAAAATGCAGCACCCCCATTAGAAAATTGAATAATTACGGGAGAATTCACCGCAGCCGCAGTTTCTAAAACTGCATTTATAGTACTTGTATTGATTACATTAACGGCAGGTAAGGCAAAATCCTTCTCATTTGCATAATTTAATAATTCTGTAACTTCCTCACCGAAAAGAACACCGGGACGAAATTTAGTATTTGCTTTGGTTGACATAAAAACTGATTTGGAAAACAAAAAATGGTTATCCCTATTGAAAGGGAACGACAGGTCAAATATAGTAACCTTTTAAAAAAACGGTTTATTTATTTGGTTGAATTATGATATACCATGTTCAACTAAATATCTTTCCGCATCTAATGCTGCCATACAACCCGTTCCAGCTGCGGTTATCGCTTGACGATAAACTTTATCGGCGGCGTCCCCAGATACAAATACTCCAGGAACATCGGTTTTTGTACTTCCTTGTTGGGCAATAAGATAACCTGAGGAATCCATTGGTAACCATTTGTCAAAAATATATGTATTTGGCTGATGACCAATAGCTACAAAAAATCCTTTTACAGGGATAACTTCTTCAGAGCCGTTCACATTATTTTTAATCCGAATCGCTTCTGTTTCGTTTTCACCTAAAATTTCTACCGTTTCACTATTCCAGTGAATAACGATATTTGGCGTATTCTTAACTCTTTCCTGCATTATTTTCGATGCCCTCATTTCATTTCTACGAACAATTAAATGCACTTTTGGACATAATTTAGCTAAATAAGATGCCTCTTCAGCTGCTGTATCTCCCGCACCGACTACGGCCACATCCATACCTCTAAAGAAAAAGCCATCACATACGGCACAGGCAGAAACCCCTTTATTCATTAATCTTTTCTCTGAATCTAATCCCAACCATTTAGCTGTCGCTCCGGTGGAAATAATAACGGTATTAGCCTCTATATTTTTACCGCTTTCCGTAGTAAGTATATGTACAGGTCCTGTGAAATCTACCCCTGTGATTAATTCATATCTTATTTCTGTTCCGAACCTTTCCGCTTGCTTACGAAGATCTTCCATCATTTCAGGTCCCATAATTCCAGCTGGGTAACCTGGGAAGTTATCAACATCCGTGGTGATCATTAATTGGCCGCCTGGTTCTTTGCCTGTAAATAATACTGGATTTAATCCCGCTCTTGCTGCATATATCGCTGCCGTATATCCTGCAGGTCCTGAACCAATAATGACACATTTCTGTTTTTCTAAAACTGACATATCTAATTTGTTTTTGGCTTAAAGTTACGAAAAATGATACCGTTTAATTTCTTACTTTAGCAATTAATTAATTCATATTAAATACCTTTCTTTATGAAAAAAAGTTTTGTAATATTTTGTTTTCTTTGGTTTTCCGTGATGAATTTATTCAGTCAAACGGTAACATTGCCCGCCGATACCCAAGTTTTAACGATGAGTTCAGTGGTTATAAAAGGTAAACCAGTTCCCTATAAAGCTTCTACAGGTACACAACCTGTTTGGGATGCTTCGGGAAAAGTTATCGCTTCTTTATTTTATACTTATTATGAAAGAACAGATATTAAAGATCAGACAACCAGACCTTTAGTAATTTCTTTTAATGGAGGGCCTGGTTCTGCATCGGTATGGATGCATGTGGCTTATACCGGCCCTAAAGTTTTAAATATTGATACTGAGGGTTATCCTGTTCAACCTTATGGCGTACAGGATAATCCCTATTCCATTTTAGATGTGGCAGATATTGTATTTATTGACCCGGTAAATACTGGTTATTCCAGGATTTTGGATAAAGAGGTGAAACCTTCCGTTTTTTTTGGCGTAAATGCCGATATAAAGTATTTAGCGGAGTGGATAAATACCTTTGTTACAAGAAAAAACAGATGGCCTTCCCCTAAATTTATTATAGGTGAAAGTTATGGTACAACGAGAGTCTCTGGCTTAGCTCTCGAATTACAAAATAACCAATGGATGTATTTAAATGGTGTAGTCCTGGTTTCTCCAACAGATCTTGGTATTTTAAGAGATGGTCCGGTAGATGCTGCTAATCGTTTACCTTATTTTGCCGCAACTGCTTGGTATCATAAATTGCTGAAACCTGAATACCAGCAAAAAGATTTAACAGATTTCTTGCCTGAAGTGGAAAAATACACTATAGAGGAACTTCTTCCCGCATTGGCTATGGGCGGTTTTTTACCTGAAAATAAAAAGTTGGAGGTCGCAAAAAAATTCTCTGAATATTCAGGTCTCTCTCTGGAAAGCGTTCTACAGAATAATCTGGATGTATCTACTTCTTTCTTCTGGAAAGATCTTAGGAGAAATCAAGGTGGATATACCGTAGGTCGCCTCGATAGCAGATATTTGGGCATTGACAGACAATTGTCAGGTGATTCACCCGATTATAATTCAGAACTGACTTCCTGGTTGCATTCATTTACACCGGCTATCAATCATTATATAATTAATACCCTAAATTTTAAAACTGATCTGAAGTATAATATGTTCGGTCCAGTAAATCCATGGGATAGATCAGGGGATAAAACCGGAGAAAATTTACGTCAAGCAATGGCTCAGAATCCTTACCTAAACGTAATGATTCAGTCAGGATACTATGATGGAGCCTGCACCTATTTTGACGCTAAATATTCTATGTGGAACATGGATCCTTCTGGTAGATTCAAAAACAGAATGCGTTTTGAAGGTTATAGAAGTGGGCACATGATGTATTTAAGAAGGGAAGATTTAGAAAAATCGAATGAGGATTTTAGAGATTTTATTCTTAAATCACTACCAGCAAAAGGTGTACCCGCTAAATACTAATGTTTTGATGTTCTTCGCCTCTAATTGTATTTTCTTCTAAATATCTCCTTATGTTATATCATTTCGGTTTGTTGTTTATTCAAATTTGTTTGTTTTGGAGGTTTTTTGGGAAAGAAAAATGGAATTATTTTATTTTTTGGCCAATATTCCTTTTGTCTGTCGTCCTATATTTTACAGGTTTAGCGATGGACACAATAAATATGTCTGATCGACTTTTTTTTATTAGCCGAGACTTTTTAACTATCAGTTTAAGCGCTGCTTTTCTATTTATCGCTATTCGTTTTGGACGGTTTATATTGCCTGCTGCTTTATTACTGGCCTTAGGAACCATTTCTTTACATTACTATTTACCTGGAAAATTTACCTTTCAATCCCTGCAGTTAGAAAATTCAGCTGAAATTATAATGTTGGTAAATATGGATTCTTTTAACCCCCTAAAGGTTTCTAATATTAAAACTGTAGTCAATGTGTCTAATGCATTCTATCCTGAAAGGTATAATAGTACAGATTTAGATGAATATCTTAAGGTGGATGTAAATGTCAATACTTACAATGATTGGAAAAGTCTGTTGAGTCGTTTGAATAAAATAAAGGGGGTAATACATATAGAACCTAATAATATTTATGATTATCATCTACCTTACAATAAGTTACCCGAAGGCCCCAACCTGAAGCCTCCAATAACCAAAGACCCATTATCAGGTAATCAATGGGCTTTAAATAAGTTAAATATTGTTGGATTAAACGATATTCTCTCTAAAGAGAAACTGTCCAGGAGAAAAAAGGGCTTACTAGTTATTTTAGATACAGGAATTGACAAAAATCATGAGGATTTATCAAGCCATTTTACATCTATTTCTACAGGGGCAGACATGGATCCAAAAGGTCATGGTACGCATTGTGCAGGTATTGCATCAGCTGTTACGGGCAATAATCTGGGAATAGCTTCCTTAAATTCGTCAGAAGGTTTGTTTAATGTGTCGAGCATCAGAGTCTTGAATGCGGCAGGGTATGGAACGAAAGAAACCATAGTAGATGGTATTATTGAAGCGGTAGATAAAGGGGCTACGGTTATTTCTCTCTCTTTGGGTGGCCCTGGAAATCCTATCCATCATAGAATTTATAAAAAAGCAGTTGCCTACGCAGCGTCAAAAGGTTGTATTGTCGTGGTAGCGGCAGGTAACAGTAATCGCAATGCCAAAGAGTTTTCTCCCGCCAATGTATCTGGGGTAATAGCTGTTTCAGCGGTAGATGAAAATCTTTCAAAAGCTTCTTTTTCTAATAAAGTGTCAGATATTAAAATGGCGGTGTCAGCACCCGGTGTGAACATTCTTTCCACACTACCACATAATCAGTATGGTTTTTTGAGTGGAACCTCCATGTCTACACCTTATGTAGCTTCCTTAATCGCTATTATGAAGAGTATTAATCCTGATTTATCTACAAAGGATATTTACTTAATCCTTGAAAAAACAGGAGAGGATACACAAAACACCCTTCAAACTGGCAAATTTATTCAACCTAAGAGGGCTTTAGAAAATATTTTAAAAATAAAATGAAATACCGTTGCATCTTGATAATAGTATTACTATCTTTGTGATAAGTAATGGTTTAATTTTGCGATGTATATCAGGGAACCTTTCTTGGAAAAACAAGAGGGGTTCCTTTTTTATTAGCGTCTGGCTCTTCCGGCGGGTCCCATATTAGGCATACCCATGGAAGGATTTTTAGATATTTTCTGCATCATTTTTCTCATTTGGTCAAATTGTTTGATGAATGCATTAATATCTGCAATATTTTGACCGCAACCTAAGGCAATTCTATTTTTTCGGCTCGTATTTATTAGATCCGGGTTCATCCTTTCCTTGGGTGTCATAGATTGAATAACTGCTTCAACCTTTTTAAAAGCGCCATCATTTATATCAATATCCTTGGCCATTTTGCCCATTCCCGGAATCATGTTCATCACATTTTTCAGGTCTCCCATTTTTTTAATCTGTTGAATTTGGCCCATAAAGTCATTAAAATCGAATTGATTTTTTCTAATTCTTGCTTCGATTCTTTTGGCTTCCTTTTCATCAAATTGTTCCTGAGCTTTTTCAACGAAACTTACGATATCGCCCATTCCCAGAATCCTCTGCGCCATTCTATCGGGGTAAAACTGATCCAGAGCTTCCATTTTTTCCCCATTACTTGCAAATTTAATGGGCTTTCCCACTTGATATTTAATGGAAAGAGCGGCACCTCCTCTAGTATCACCGTCAAGTTTTGTTAGTACAACGCCATCAAAATTTAAGGTTTGATTAAAGGCTTCAGCTGTATTCACAGCGTCTTGTCCGGTCATTGAATCTACGACAAAAAGCGTTTCCTGCGGTCCAATGGCTTTTTTAATTGCGGCGATTTCCTTCATCATTTCCTCGTCGATAGCTAATCGGCCTGCTGTATCGACAATTACAGTATCAAGTTTTTCCTTTTTAGCAAATTCAATGGCTCTCAATGCAATATCTACCGGATTTTTTGAGTCTGCATCTGAGAAAACTGGCACATTAATTTGTTGTCCAAGAACGGTTAATTGTTGCACTGCCGCAGGTCTGTAAACATCACAGGCGACAAGCAGGGGAGATTTTTTCTTTTTATTTTTTAGAAAATAAGCCAGTTTTCCTGAAAATGTAGTCTTTCCTGAACCCTGAAGTCCGGCAATCAGGATAATGGTTGGATTTCCCGTTAGATTAATTCCCTCGGTCTGTCCTCCCATAAGCGAGGTTAACTCGTCCTGCACAATTTTTACCAATAATTGTCCTGGGCTTACTGATTTAAGAACATTTTCGCTACCTAATGCCTTGTCTTTTACCTTATCTGTAAACTCTTTAGCAATTTTATAATTTACGTCTGCCGCAACTAATGCCCGTCGAATCTCCTTGATAGACTGGGCAATATTGATTTCGGTTAACCGATTTTCACCCTTCAATAATTTGAAAGCACTTTCTAACTTATCACTTAAACTTTGGAACATATTCTTTTTGTTTTTTCTACACGGCAAATATAACATTTGAATTTGACATATCAATTATTGACTTCTTTATAGATTATTAAATAAACATGTCAAATGAATTTCCTAATTAACCTCATTATTGTACATTTGTGCGGCTTTATTTTAGTCTTAAACAAATTATTGGCTGTAATGGATAGAAATACACAATTGGGTCTCCTTTTAATCTTTGGTTTATTTGTTCTCTGGCAGGTAGTTACGTCTCCCTCACAGGAAGAATTAATTAAGCAACAGAAAATGGAAGATTCCATTATGCTGGCAAGAAAAACAAAAGAAGCTATTAGAGAAAAAATAGTTATTCAAACAACAGAATCTCAAAAAAATAGCTCTGAATTATTAGTGGATAGAGAAAACAAATTTGGTGATTTTTCTAATGCAGCAGCAGGAAAAGCATCGGTTTTTGTTTTAGAAAATGACTTGTTAAAAGTTACTTTTAGTACTAAAGGCGGTACAATAAAAGAGGTGTTAATTAAAAATCATCATAAGATTGTCCAAAATGCTGAAAGGAAGGATGTTAAAGAATCTTTACTTCTAATGTCCGATGAACGGGATAAATTTTATTACGCTCTCCCTGTAAAATCAGTGCCTGGTGGTTTCATTTACACTAAAGATCTTATTTTTGAAGGTGCTTTAGAGGGTAATACCATCCGATTTAAAGCTATGGCTAATAATGGTGGGTATTTTGAACAGGTTTATACCTTAAATCCGGATAATTATCTCTTTAATTATGCTATCAAAACAGAAAATTTAGATAATATCCTCGATAAAGGGTTTAATTCTATTAAACTTAGATGGATTAGTTATCTGGGGAAACTGGAAAAGGCGGTGAGTTATGAAAGAAATTATTCTGCCATTTATTATAAACCAGGTATCGATAAGCCTGAACATTGTTCTTGTACAAGTTCTGATATTGAGGACAAGGAAAATACTCCAATCAAATGGATATCTTTCACCCAACAGTTTTTTAATGTTAGTCTATTAGCGTCTGAGAATTTTAAAGGGGCTAAAATGGTTACCACATTTTTAGATGATACTGATAAGGCGTTGAAAAAAATGGATGCGGAAATTGATATTCCCTTTAAAAATGATAATAATTCATTTAAAATGGATTTTTATTTGGGACCCAATGAATTTGACAGACTTTATGCAATGGGTAATAATCTGGAAGATATTATTGCCTTTGGTACCTCTTTCTTCGGAACCATTAATCGCTGGGTAATCCGCCCAGTTTTTAATTGGATTTCACAATTCTTTGTAAATAAAGGAATTGTTATTCTTATTTTAACCTTCTTAGTGAAGTTGTCCTTATTTTATCTGACCTATAGAATGATTTATTCTCAGAGTAAAATGACTGCTTTAAAACCTCAGATTGATAAATTGAAGGAAAAGCATAAAGATGATGCTTCAACTATTCAAATGGAATCAATGAAGTTGTACAGAGAATTCGGTGTAAATCCACTGGGAAGTTGTCTTCCTATGCTCTTACAAATGCCTATTTGGTTTGCCCTATATCGCTTTTTCCCTGCTGCCATCGAGTTTAGACAAGCTCCTTTTTTATGGGCAAATGACCTTTCTTCTTATGATGAATGGATTCAGTTGCCTTTCGCTATTCCCTTCGGATTTGGAAGTCACATAAGTTTATTTACTATTCTTTGGGCTATTTCAACTTTAGCTTTTACTTTTTATAATTCTAAAAACATGGATTTTTCTGCTAATCCTGCAATGAAATGGATGCAGTATGTAATGCCAATTATGTTTTTAGGATTCTTTAATAGCTATGCATCCGGGTTAACAGCTTATTTACTGTTTAGTAATGTTCTGAACATAGGACAAACCATGGCTACGAAGGCTTTCCTTATAGATGAAGCTAAAATATTAGCTCAAATGGAAGATCACAAGAAAAAACCTAAAAAGACAGGTGGTTTTCAAGACAGATTGCAAAAAGTTCTGGAAGAGCAGAGAAAAATAGCAGATCAACAGAAAAGTGCTAAAACGCAACCGAAAAAGAAATAATTAACTTAAATAAGCTTCGGCAGTTTTATTTTCATTGAAGATTACTTCTATATTGTTATGTAACGTGGTGGCTAGTGAAAGCCCCACGTAATCGACATGAATAGGAAAAAGTTTGTGTTTACGATCTACTAACGCAGCTATTTCCAGTCGTTCTGGTAGTATTTCTAAAAAAGGTTTACATGCATAGAAAAGGGTCCTTCCTGTATTGGCTACATCGTCAAAAAGAATAATCTTTTTTCCAGAAAGGGTAGTAATATCAGTGGATATTTCAACTTGATCCTTTAGTGGATTTGCAGGATTAAGTTTTACTGAATAAAATATTATTTCAAGTGGACAGGTTTTAGATAGTTCCGCTCCTACAACTTCTGCAAATTTTACGCCTTTTTGATTGATACCCACAAAATATATCTCCTTGTCATATAAATGATTGCTGTATATTTCTATAGCTAATCTTTTGATTTTTCGGGCTACCTGATTGGAAGTTAAAATCTTCATGGGAAGGAAATTTAGTTGATATTGAAATTAAAAGTCTAATGTAAAACAATTACCTTTAAAGAAAAAAGGATATATTATGCTTGAACAAATAATTTTTTCTATTCTTTGCATTTTATCTTTTGGGTTTGCTGCAAAAAGATTTCTTTTTATTTCAAGAAATATTAATCTTGGGGTAGATTGGACACCTGACAGTACTCCCTCGGAAAAATGGAAAAATGTAATTTTTATTGCTTTCGGCCAAAAAAAAATGTTTACAAAATGGTTGCCTGCCATCTTACATCTATTTATTTACATCGCTTTTATTTTTACACAAATTGAATTAATTGAAATTCTTATCGATGGAATAACAGGTTCTCACAGGGTGTTTTTACCCATTTTAGGGTCTTTTTATTTACTTATTATCAATTTTATTGAAGTACTTTCTTTATTGGCACTCATTGGAACTTTTGTGTTTTTAGCCAGGAGAAATTTGCTCAAAATTCCTCGTTTTCAAAGTGTTGAATTAAATGGTTGGCCTGCATTGGATGCGCTAATCATTCTTTTAGCTGAAATTGTTTTGGTCTCTTTCATTTTTATGATGAATAGCGCAGACGTTGCTTTACACCAAGAATCATATCAATTTATTTTAAGTGGTTTCCTGGTTCCCCTACTTCAGGATTTTGATACCAATACACTGCATTTGTTAGAAAGAGTAGGGTGGTGGGGTCACATTATAGTGGTCTTTGGATTTATTGTTTATCTTTCTTATTCAAAACACTTGCATATTATCTTTGCCTTTATAAATACCTATTATGCAAATACTAAACCCAGAGGTAAAATAGAAAATATGCCTGCCATCATGGATGAAGTTAAGTCTTTGCTGGGAATATCTGAAGCAAGTAATGGCACAGATCAATTACCCGATTTCGGAAGTAATGATGTGTTTAATCTTTCCTGGAAAAATATTTTAGATGCTTATACCTGCACAGAATGTGGCAGATGTACAGAGGTTTGTCCTGCAAATATGACGGGTAAAAAATTATCTCCTCGTAAAATAATGATGGATATCAGGGATAGAGCCGATGAGGTTGGAAAAAAACTGGATAGTGGGGATGTAGCTTTTTGCCAGGATAAGAATATGCCGCTTTCTCCAACTAATTTCTCAGATGGTATGTCCTTGTTTTCTCAAATATCACCAGAAGAAATTCACGCTTGTACTACTTGTAATGCTTGTGTTGAAGCTTGTCCCGTTTTAATAAATCCTCTTGAACCAATTATAAAAATGAGACGTTATGAAATATTAACACTGTCTTCCGGGCCCGGCGACTGGGTTCCTCTTTTTAATAGTTTAGAAAATAATCAGGCAGCATGGTCAATGTCAGCGGAAAGGTCCGCCTGGACTGCTGATATGAATGATTAGCCAATAACTTTAAGCTCTTTATATGTCTATCCAAGTTCCTGTTTATTCAACGCTGTACAACCAAGGTATCTCTCCTGAAATTTTATTTTGGGTAGGCTGTGCAGGTAGTTTTGATGCACGTGCTCAACGCGTAACTAAGGCATTTTGTACAATTCTCAATAAAATTGAAGTGTCTTTTGCTATTTTGGGAGAAGAAGAAAGGTGTACGGGGGATCCCGCCAGAAGGGCTGGGAATGAATTTTTATTTCAAATGCTCGCTCTTCAAAATATTCAGACGTTAAATCATTATGGGATAAAAAAAATTGTAACGGCTTGTCCTCATTGCTTTAATACGCTGAAAAATGAATATCCCGAGTTAGGTGGAAATTATGAAGTTATTCATCATACCTCTTTTCTTAATGGTCTGATAGCCGACGGTAAATTAAAGTTGCAAGGTGGTGGCTCTTTTATAGGAAAAAAAATTACTTACCATGATTCTTGTTATCTGGGCAGAATAAACGGTATATATGAAGCACCAAGAGAGATTTTGGAAGCATTAGATGCTGATTTGGTCGAGTTGAAAAGGTGCAAATCCAATGGTCTTTGTTGTGGTGCCGGCGGTGCGCAAATGTGGAAAGAAGATGAACCTGGTTCCGGTCGCATAAATCAGGCTCGTGCAACTGAAATTATTAGTTCGGGTGCAGACATAGTAGCAGCAAATTGTCCCTTTTGTATTACCATGCTTCAAGATGGTTTATCTTCAGATCCAACGGAAAAAAATATCATGGTTTTAGATCTTTCTGAATTAATTGTTCAACAGCTTTAAAGGATTTCTATGAATAATTTATTGGAAAATAAGCTTAATTTAGAGACTTTCAATGCCTCTTCTAAAGTTTGGTTGTTTACTGCTGATAAAACTTTAAATGATTCAGAACATGGGGCTATTCAAATGGATATAGATTCATTTTGTGCCCATTGGGATAGTCACGGTGTTGTTCTAAAGGCAACTGGTTTTATTTTGTTTTCAAGATTATTGATGCTGATTGTGGATGAATCTTCTCATGCTATCAGCGGATGTTCCATGGATAAATCGGTCGCATTTATTAAAAATGTAGAAATTAAATATAAAATTTCTTTATTCGATAGATTATTACAATCTGCTCTTGTGAATAATGAATGGCAAACAGCTTCTACCGCTATTTGGTCTGAAAAGTTAAAGTCTAATGAAATTAATTTTGAAACTTTGTTTATTGATACCTTAGTAAATAACTTGTACGATGCCCAACACCATTTGATTAAAAACTTAGGGAGTTTCTGGCTTAAAAGAGTAATCTAAGTTGTTCGTCGGATTTTTTATGATTTTAAGCTACTTTTTATAACCAAATCTTAAAAAAAATATTTTATTGAGTAAATACATAATTTAACATGCTAAATAAAGTTAAAAATTGGTTTGGGATAGAAGGTGTAAAAATGGATATCTTACTACCTGATGATATCAGGTCTGTAGATGGACTATTTTCAGGTATTCTGGTATTTAATTCTATAACTACACAGGAAATTGTAAATGTTAATATAAAAATGGTTGAACGCTACGGAAGAGGTAGAGGTCCGGAAAGGTTGGTTAATGAATATATTTTAGGAGATTTGGTTATTGATAAGTCTATCATTATTGAAGCAAATGTTGAAACTAAGTTATCTTTCGCTTTTTCTTTTAAATACGTGACTGCACCTATAGACGATTTTGCAAGAAAAAATATTCTTTTTAAAGGTTTGGCTAATGTTGCTAAGAAAGTTAGTAAAGTAAATTCTGAGTTCCGTATTGAGGCAGAGGCAAAAGTGAAAGGAACTGCTCTAAATCCTTTTATTCAAAAGTTTTTTCAACTTACCGGTGTTTGATCTTTTTTATACGGTGCTATATTTATTTTTTCCTTGCCATTCCATTTTAATCGGTTCTTATTCTTAAGGAGTAAATCCCTCTCTTTTTTTACCATTTTTATGTTTTTCCAGTTTTCATGTCTTATTAGTATTAAATCTAACAAGTTAAGTGCTTCCAGATCACTACCCATCCAACGCATGATTTCATAAGATTTCCATAAGAATAAAGCACTTTGCTCCCCATTTGGTAATATAAGAGAATGAATTTTTGACATGTTTACCAGTTGCTCCCCTTGCTGATATGACTTTAATTTTGGAAATTCTTCCTTAATGTTTTGATAAATGGTTGAAAAATAAGCGGTTTTTTGATCTTCATTCCAACGATCTAAAATTATTCCTGTAATCCATTTGGCAGTATTCTCCTCCTTAAACATTCCTGTATAGAAATAATTTATAAAGTCAAAAAAATCATCGTCCCTGACAATATCTGGATATTTCTGAAGACCTAATAGGAATAATTTATAAGCTAGTTCATCGTCCTCCGCATTTACTGCATCTTTAATTGTTTTTTTTAATATGGTAATATTTCGAAGCGTATCCTTTGGATATTTATTTATATAAGCTAATTGTTTATCAAGCGCTGTGGGATAAACAGGTTTATTACTCCCTTTTTTATCATGTTCAAGTCCTTCAATCCATTGAATTTGTTCCGATTGACAGGATGAAAATAATAAAGTAAAATAAAATATATGTGTTTTGAAAGGTTTTGTAATTATTCGCAAAGTGTTAGAGATTTAAATGCTTTATGAAAGTACATGAAACATTTGATTATTTCGCTTGTTATTTTTGAAATAATATAAAATAATGTCTAAAATTTCACTTTTTTGGTTTAGAAGAGACCTGAGATTAGATGATAATAGAGGCTTATTCGCTGCACTAAAGGCAGGTTTACCCGTATTGCCAATATTTATTTTTGATACGAATATACTCAATAAATTATCTGATAAAACAGATGCCAGGGTTAGTTTTATCTATAATCAAGTAAAATCTTTAAAAGAAAAAATAGAAAAACTTGGAGGAAGTTTTTACGTCGCTTATGGAAATCCTGTTGAAATTATAGATAAAATAACGAATGAATTACCAGTAAAATATTTATTTACTAATAAGGATTATGAATTTTATGCCCTACAAAGAGATCAGTCTATTAAAGAATCTTTAGAGGCTAAAAATATATCTTTTCACCTAAGTAAAGATCATGTTATTTTTGAAGAGCGTGAAATTGTATCAAAATCAGCAGGCACTCCTTATACTGTCTTTACTCCATATAGTAAATCCTGGAAAGAAAAATTGAAATCAGGATTATTAGATGGTGAAAATAGTCCTTTGTTTACTTATGATTCTGAAGGTTTACTTCATGGTAATTTATATGCAAATGCGGCTGTACCCGATTTTCCAACCCTCGATTTTATGCATTTTCAACCTTCAAAAATTGACATTCCATCTAAAGATTTAAATCTAAAAATCGTTGAAAATTATTCAGAAAATAGAGATTTTCCTGCTAAAGTGGGTACCAGTAGGTTAGGTATTCATCTTCGATTTGGCACCATAGGCATTAGAGAATTAGCACGAAAAATTATAAATCTGAATGAAACCTTTCTGAATGAACTGATTTGGAGAGATTTTTATGCTCAAATATTATTTAATTTTCCTCATGTTGAGAAAAATGCTTTTAGAAGTAATTATGATTTGATTAAATGGAGGAATAATATAGATGATTTTGATCGGTGGACTGTTGGTAAAACAGGATTTCCCTTGGTTGATGCCGGAATGAGAGAGTTAAATGCCACCGGTTTTATGCATAATAGGGTAAGAATGTTAACGGCAAGTTTCCTTACAAAAAATTTACTTATCGATTGGAGATGGGGTGAAAAATATTTTGCAGAAAAATTATTAGATTTTGATTTAGCAAGCAATAATGGTGGCTGGCAATGGGCTGCAGGGTCAGGTACTGACGCAGCTCCTTATTTTCGTATTTTTAGTCCTGAAGCTCAAATGCTTAAATTTGATGCTCAATTTCAGTACATTAAAAAATGGGTTCCTGAATTTGGAACTCCGCATTATATAAAACCTATGATTGATAGTAAATTGTCTAAAGATTTATGTTTGGCAGCTTATCAGTTGGCATTAAAGAGTAATCCTTGAGTGTCTTATGAATTTTTAAAATTTGTGGAATTAACAAGTTTTTTCCATCATTTACAATGACAAAATTTGCGAGGGCTAATTTTTGTTCATCGTCCCACTGATTATTCATGCGAAGGGTAATGTCTTCTACTGATAGAGCATCTCTACTTTTTATTCGCTCTATGCGAAGTTCCTTGGGTGCAGTAACTAATATATTGTAATTTAATTGTTTATATATTCCTGTATCAAATAATATAGCTGATTCCCTTAGATAATAACCATCTGCCTGTGGTATTTTTTCGCTCCAGATTTTGGCGTCATTTCTAACTGCCGGATGAACAATTTGATTTAAGCTATGCAATAATTCTTTTTGGTTAAAAATCTTTTCAGCAATAAATTTTCTGTTTAAAGTTAGGTTGTTGAAGTAACTTTCTTCTCCCAGAAGTTTAATTATTTCTTTTTTAACCTGCTCATTTGTTTCCATTATTTTTTTTGCCTCCAGGTCAGAGTTATATACAGAAATTCCTAGAACCTGGAAAATAGTGCAAACAAGCGATTTCCCACTTCCTATTCCACCGCTAATTCCTACAGAAAGCATATTTTTGTGTTTAGAAGTGTTTAATGAGTAACTTTAAAAAATAATTATGGCTAAATTTAGAAGAAATCATGTTCCAACGAATAATTATAGTAAAAGAGTAATTATCTTTTTATTGCTTATCCTATTTTTAACGGCCGCAATTATTTATTTAACGAGTTTCCTCTCTTAAATAAATTTCTATAACGTCATCTCCCAAAATATAAGAGACAGATTTATATAAGTTTTTAAAAAGAATTTCTTTGCCTTCCTTTAATCTCTTTTTAGTTCTTATCAACCGCAGTTCATCCCACAAATTGGAATCCAAATAACTTTGGATAAGTTTTCCGCCGCCTTCAACGAGAAGACTCCCTATATTTTGATTATAAAAATAGGACGAAATTTCATTTAAATCGAGGGACTGATTTTTACCAAGGCCAATTTGAACATCATTTATATGCTTACTTTTTAGGGTAAATCTTTTAGTCACATCAGGCTCATTAAACAGATGTAGATTATCAGGGAGGGAATTATGTTTGTCCATCACATATTTGAGAGGATTTTTACCTGGGAAATATCTGGTATCTAAGAGAGGATTATCAATCAATGCGGTGTTATAACCAACTAAAATGGCATCAGCCTCAGCTCGCCATTTATGAGTTAATCTGGAGGTTACAGGTGAACTTAACCATGTGTTAACTTTTTCATTTGATGCATAAAACCCGTCTTCAGAAATAGCTAATTTAAGAATGGTATAAGGTCTTTTTTTAGTTACAAAAATACTTCTTTGTTTAACCAGTGACTTTCCTGATGCTTCTAATACTCCTTCGATAACTGCTATTCCCCCATTATGCAGTATTTTAACTCCGTTACCATTTACCTCTGGAGAAACATCCTGGGTTGATATTACTACTTTTTTAACTTTTTTATCTAATACTAAAGAAGTACAGGGTGGTGTTTTCCCAAAAATATTACAAGGCTCTAAGGAAACATATAAGATTGCATTGTCAATTCTATGGAAATTTTCTTTTTTCACAGAAGAAAAAGCATTAACCTCCGCATGAGCTTTCCCATACTCCGCATGAAATCCTTCACCAATAATTTCATTGTTTTCAACTAACAAAGACCCAACCATTGGATTTGGAGATACTTTTTGACCTCCATTTCTGGCTATTTCGATGCACCTTAAAATAAAATGCGCGTGAGTATATTGTTTCATTAAAAAATTGATTTATATATAGTTCTGTTAAAATTATTTTTAGTTAATTTCGAAGATATTTTAATTTTCCCCAAATCAAAACAGAAAAGTAGAGGGGTTATTAAAATTAAATTGCTTTGAGTGCTTATTTTTAAGAAGGATATTTTATAACTATGGGAATAAATTATCACCAGGTAAAGATTAAAAACGCTGATGATTTCGTTATTTTGGATGATCAGGGTTATCAATACATTATGGAAGATGAGTATATGCTTTCCTTAGACCTTGCAGAAAATCTCAGGGTACACTCCAGCGGTTGCATCTTTTTTCAAAAAACAATTAAATTATCCCCCTCCAATTACAAAACTACCACCATTTATCTTCACAAAATATTAGCGGAAACCTTCAAACTCAACGAGAAGACTAAAATAAACAATTTAGTTGGATTTGTCAATGGTAATAAACTGGATTGTAGATTAAATAATTTAATTTTCAGAAGTAGAGCTGTTGCAAGTAGAACCAGAAAAACGAGTAGTAGTTCTGGATTTACTGGTGTTTACAAGGAACACAATAAGTTTCGTTCAGTTATTTCTATAGGTGGGAAATCAAAACATTTAGGCATGTTTAAAACTGCTGAAGAAGCCGCTAAAGCATTCAACGAAATGTCAAAAAAATTATATGGGGATGAAGGCAAGCAAAATATTTTAGATTGATTGGTCGTCATCTTTTTGTTGCTCTGGTCATTTCTCTTTTGCCTGGAGGACCGGGAAGTGATTCAAGAGAGAATCCAATTTTTTTTAAAATTCTTTTCACCTCCCCTTTTGCACAATAAGTTACTAAAACTGCTTCCTCAGTCATAGATTCATAAATTTTCTCAAAAAGGCTTATAGACCACAATTCAGGTTGTGATTCAGGTGAAAAGGCATCAAAATAGATAATGTCAAAATAATTTTTTGGCAGGTTTTCTTTTAAAATATCCTTATGGTACTTTGTTAAATTAAAACTGGAATCCACCGCTATAATTTTATTCCAATCTGACATCAAAATATTTTCTGATATTTCTGTTGGTATTTGTAACCATTCTTTATATGCGCAGTCATTTAGAATGCGATTTGGCAAGGGGAAAACATCAAATGAATGATAATCAATTCTTGTGTTTTCAATGTCAGTGCTATTTTTCCAGGTCAGTAAAACATTTAATCCGGTACCAAAACCCAATTCCAGAATAGATAATTTAACTTGTTTTTTTAGTACAGGTAAAAACCCTGAATTTATAAAAACATGATTAGACTCCTGGATAGCACCATATCTTGAATGATAGGTAACTCCATGTTCTTTTGAATAAAGAGTGTAGGAACCATCCTGGGTCATTATTAAATCAGGAATGGAATATATTGATTCCATTTTTTTAGCTCATTATTATGGCGAGGCTGGAAATAACATCACTCACCAAAGTAGAAAGCTTGAAATTAGTTGGACAACCGTATCCGCGATTACAGGAAAGGGTAGAGATAATGACAAACAAAGAGAGAAGATATTGAATATTGATACTTTTTTTGTCCTTTTTCATAGGGAAAATGATTAGTTTGTTTTATTAAGTAACGGAAACCCAAAATTAATATTTTATAGCGATAATCCATTCAATAGAATTTGTTATTTTTGCCATCGTTAAAGATAGTTTTTCAAATCAATCAGAAAATGAATAGAGAACTTGCACTACGTGATGCTTTAAGAGAAGCCATTTTAGAAGAAATGAGGCTGGATGAAAATGTTTTTCTCATGGGAGAGGAAGTAGCCGAATATGATGGAGCATATAAAGTTAGTAAAGGATTGTTAGATGAATTTGGTGCTAAAAGAGTGATTGATACACCTATTGCAGAACTGGGCTTTGCTGGTATTGGTGTCGGTGCTGCAATGAATGGCTTAAGGCCAATTATTGAGTTTATGACCTGGAATTTTGCCGTTTTGGCGTTCGACCAAATAGTCAATAATGCAGCCAAAACACTTTCTCAATCTGCTGGGCAGTTTAGTTGTCCTATTGTCTTTAGAGGTCCGTCGGGTGCTGCAGGTCAATTGGCTCAGCAACATTCTCAAACTTTTGAAAGTTGGATGGCTAATGTGCCTGGTCTTAAAGTGATTTCTTGTGTGGATCCTGCAGATGCTAAAGGTCTCTTAAAATCTGCCATAAGAGATAACGATCCCGTTTGTTTTATGGAATCAGAATTACTTTATGGTTTCAAAGGATTAGTGCCGGAAGGTGAATATACCGTACCCATCGGATTGGCAGCCGTTAGACGGGAAGGAACTGATGTAACATTAGTTTCTTACAACAAAATGATGCTCGTGGCTCTTGAAGCCGCTGACGAACTGGCAAAAGAGGGTATTTCAGCTGAAGTTATAGACCTGAGAACCATTCGTCCTTTAGATTATCATACCCTGGTTAAGTCCTTGAAAAAAACAAATAGGATGGTAGTTATAGACGAATCCTGGCCTTTTGCCGGCGTTTCTTCTGAAGTTACTTATCAAATGCAACGTTATGCTTTTGATTATCTCGATGCGCCTGTTATTCGGGTTAATGCAGCCGACACTTCTTTGCCTTACGCTGCTCCTTTGGTTGATGCCTACATGCCAAATGCTGCCAAGGTTATTAAAGCGGTAAAAGAGGTTATGTACGTAAAATAAAGCGTTAAATTTAAAAAATCTTGAAAAAAGGTGTATTTTATGCTATCATTAGCTAAAATATACCTTTTTTTATGAAAACTCAGTTTTACATTCTTTTTAGTCTTTTTCTCTCTTCCTTTACTTTAGTTAGTCAAAATACTATTCCTTTAAATCCATCCTTTTCTTTTAGGTCTTTGGGTCCAACTCGTGGTGGAAGAGTCACAACGGTAACCGGTCATGCTGATGTGCCCAGTGTTTTCTTTTTGGGTTCCACAGGTGGAGGTGTTTGGAAATCTTCAGATTATGGACAAAATTGGTTGCCTGTCTCCGATAAATATTTTAAAAGTCCTTCTATTGGTGCTATTAGAATGGCTCCTTCAAATGCTCAAATCATTTATTGTGGAACAGGTTCCGATGGTATAAGAAGTAATGTTATTGCTGGTAAAGGAATGTATAAATCTGTTGACCAAGGGGTAACCTGGTCGTTTTTAGGCCTTGAAAATACAGCACATATTGGGGCAGTAGAAATAGATCCTTTTAATGCTGATATAGTCTATGTAGCTGCCATCGGTAATGCTTTTGCACCAAATGAGGATAGAGGTATCTTTAAAACAGAGGATGGGGGAGCACATTGGAAGAAAATATTGTATTTAAATGATTCTGTTGGGTTTAGTGATCTTGAATTGCATCCAACCAATCAAAATATTATTTATGCCGGTTCATGGCGTGTTGACAGGAAACCCTGGACTATTATTTCCGGTGCAAATGTGGGTGGTGTTTTTAGATCCCTTGACGGTGGAAATACCTGGGAAAACATGAAAACAGGCCTTCCTGACGGACTCATTGGTAAAATTGATCTGGCTACATCTCCAGCTTCTCCCGATAGAGTTTATGCCCTGATTGAAGCAGATAAAGGCCAGGGAGGCGTCTATCTCTCAGAAGATAATGGTCTTAACTGGAGAAAAATAAGTTCTTTTGCTCCTCTGTTAGATAGACCTTTTTATTATTGTAATATAGATGTTCATCCGGTTAATCCCGATTGGATGATTGTTAATTCTACTTCTCTTTGGTCTTCTAAAGACTTAGGCAAATCCTGGAGCACGCTATATACACCCCATGGTGATAATCACGATATTTGGATTAATCCTAAACAACCTGATATTTGGATTCAGGCAAATGATGGTGGAGCCAATGTGACGAGAAATGCAGGTCAAACCTGGTCTACTCAAGAGAATCAATCTACGGCCGAACTTTATCAGGTAGATATAGATGATCAATTTCCCTATTGGTTATATGCTGGTCAACAAGATAATACTACCATTGCCTTACCTGTATTGCCTCCTTTTAATGCTTTAAACAGGACAGATAATTTTTGGATCGAAGTGGGGGGTTGTGAAACTGGTCCCGTGGTGCCTATGCCTGGAAATCCTGACCTGGTTTATGCGAATTGTAAAGGCAGATTTGGTGTTTTTAATAAAAAAACTGGTCAGGAAATGCAGTATTATATAGGAGCGTCAAATATTTATGGCCATGAACCCGATAAATTGACTTACCGCTTTCAAAGAGTAACTCCCATAGAGGTTTCTCCTTTTGATCCTAATACAGTGTATTATGGTTCCCAATATTTACATAAAACCATGGACGGTGGAAAATCCTGGACGCGTATTTCTCCTGATCTTACTGCAAGAACTCCTGAAACACAGGTTATTTCTGGCGGTCCCATTACGAGAGATGTAACTGGTGAAGAGTATTATAGTACCCTGTATGATATTGCTGTATCTCCTTTAGAAAAAGGGGTGATTTATACAGGTTCTAATGATGGTCCTCTGTTTTTAACCATGGATGAAGGAAAAATATGGAAAAATATTACGCCGGCTTCCCTGCCTTTGGGTGGAAGAATTGATTGTATTGAGCCTTCTATTCATCAAAAAGGTAAAGCCTATTTTTCCGTGCTTAGATACCAGCTTGGAGATTGGAAGCCCTACATTTATAAATCTTCTGATTACGGGAAATCCTGGAAATTGTTGACAAATGGTGCCAATGGAATTCCTCCAGATTATCCGGTTAGGGTTGTTAGGGAAGATCCGGAAGTACCTGGTATCTTATACGCTGGAACTGAATATGGGCTATTTCTTTCCTTAAATGATGGGGAATCTTGGGCTCCCTTCCAGCTTAATCTTCCAATAACGCCTGTTTCCGATCTAAAAATTAAAAATAATGACCTTGTGTTGTCAACGATGGGAAGAGGATTTTATGTTTTGGATAATATTCAGACCATCAGAACATGGAAGAAAACGGAAAATGAATCCGATTTTACTTTTTTAAAGCCAAATCCTCAATATAGAATGCGCTATCAGGCAAGTTCGTCAACTGATATGACAAAATACCCTTCACCCGCTGTGTTTTTTGAGTACTATATTCCAAATCAAAAAGATACTATTTTAACACTTAAAATAACTGATGATAAAGGTAGATTGGTTCGGGCATTTTCCAGTGTTGATGAAAAAACAACGGAAGATCCATCATCAGGTAAAGTGGATATGGCCACTGGATTTAGAACAAAAGGTTTTAAAACTGATCTGAAAATAGAAAATGGCATTCATCGATTTTCCTGGGATATGAGATATACAGGATTTAGCGCAAATGGTAAAAATGGGGTCTTAGCTGCTCCGGGAAATTACCTTATCGAGTTTAATTATGGTCAGAATAAATATTCCCAATATTTTCAATTATTAATGGATCCAAGGTTACAAATGAACCAAATAACGCCTGAAGTATTGAAACAACAGGTTGAATTGTTATTACAAATTCGCGATTTGGAATGGCAAGCAAAAGATTTGGCAGCTCAGGTAAAAGAATCGTTACAAAATGTAGATAAAGCATCAAAGGCTTATTCTTTTTGTATGGAACTTGAAAAGGAACTAATTACCTCTAAATCTGTTGCCTACAGTCAGCCAATGTTAATAGATCAAATTTCATATTTACGGGAAATGTTGAATACAGCTGATCAACTTCCTGGAAAAGATGCTTATGATAGATTCAATTCATTAAAAATAGATGTTGATAATCTATTGAGGAAATGGAAGGATAAATCAAATATTCCCGGATTCACCCATTAAAATAAATGGCGCCCAATAATAAGGCATTTTATGCATCATTTTCTTTTTGGTGTTTTGAAGTGCCTTATTTTTGGTGTATCCTTTGGATAAATAATAGTAAAAGATTTCCATAAACTCCGCAGTACTTCTATCATCTACTTGCCACAAACTGGTGACCACAGATTGTGCTCCCGCATTTAAAAATGCCTGAGCTATACCATTCATACCTTGAGAAGGTGTATAATGTCCAATGGAAGATTGACAAGCAGACAAAACGACTAAATTTGCACTGATTTTAAGAGAATTTATCTCATTGGCATAAATTATGGAGGGTTCATTCTTATGGATATTCTCTGAAAATATAAGTGCTCCTCCTTCTTCAGAATTTAAATTTGGATCACTATGTGTGGCTAAATGAATCCATTCGTAGGCCGGTGCTTCTTTTTTGAAATTTTTTACACTCGCGTCTTCTTTTTTAAATTGCACGGTAGGGTAGTAT
>JAFMBH010000189.1 GCA_017858735.1 Bacteroidota bacterium | reverse complement strand
AAATTTGAACGGCGCTTTATCAAAATGGAACTATAATGTTGGACTTAGAGCCGAGTATATGGACAGATTGTTAACTCATCGTCTGGGAAAAGAACCTTTTGTTTATGAGAAATTGAACCTTTTTCCATCCATTCAATTTTTGAGATCCTTCGAAAATGCCCAGTCTTTAAGGATAGCCTACAACAGGCGCATCGACAGGCCAACCACAAAGTCGATGTCTCCCTTTAAAAATCACAGGCATGCAGAGACTATTGAACTTGGTGATCCAAATTTAAAACCTGAATTAGCAGAGGTTTTTGAGGTAGCTTTTTCAAAGACTTGGTCAAAAGTAGAAATTTCCGCTATTGCCTATTTTAATTATACAAAAGATAAGGTTTTTAGAGTCAATGATATATACTCAAGAACAATCTTGTGGAGAACCTATACCAATGCAGGAACTGCCATAAGTTCTGGTCTGGAAACTTCCCTGAATATTAAATTGACCTCTTGGTGGAAGCTTTATGCATCGGGAAATATTTTTCAGTTTTATGTCAGGGGGAATCCAAATGGTATAGAAACTACCCAACAAAGTCTCAACTTTAATGCGAATGGAAATACCTCTCTGGACCTTTCTAAAAATCTTCGTTTTCAATGGGATGCCACATATATAGGTAGATCCGTTACGCCTCAGGGTGCCGATTCAGACTATTTTCTGTCCAATATGGGCTTGAAATATAATCTGAAGGGAAATAAAGGGAATGTGGGATTGCAAGTTCAAAACGTGTTTAATACCAATATCCAAACCATTGTTACCCAGGCTTCCAATTTTTATAGTACTACGGACTACATTAAATATGACCGGATTATTATGCTTAGTGTTGGCTTAAGACTCAACGACGGCGGTAGAAAAAATAAAATCTTAAAAACAGAATACGGGGAGAAAGATTTTTAATTACCTAAGGATTTCAATCATTTATTTTATATTTAAGGGGTTGTTCAAAATTTCAATCCTATATATGCTCATAAATAGGTGTTATATCTTCGCGTCTATCTTATTATCCCTTTGGATTTCTGCTTGCGCTCCGGAAATTCCTGATGAAATTGCTTTAGAGTTAAAGAATTTAAATATTGAACCCGATTATAATTTTCATGTAAAGCCTATTTTATCCGACAAGTGTTTCGCCTGTCATGGTCCCGATAAAATGAAGCAAAAAGCAGGCCTTCGCCTGGATATTGCTGAAAATGCTTACGCGTCATTACCAGAATCGCCTGATAAAGTAGCCATAACGCCAGGAAACCTTAGGAAAAGCGAATTTTTCCATAGAATTATTTCCAATGACCCCGATATACAGATGCCGGAGCCATCCTCCCATCTTACTTTAACGAACAGAGAAAAAGCTATTTTAATTCGTTGGATTGAAAATGGGGCGGAATATAAACCCCACTGGGCCCTGGTTACGCCTGTTTTACCTAACCTGCCTAAGTCAAAATGGAAAAATAAAGTAGAAAACGATATTGATTTATTTATACATAAACGATTAGCGGAGGAAAAGATAGAACCTTCAGAAAAGTCTTCTAAAGAGTTGTTATTAAGAAGATTGTCTCTTGATTTAACGGGTTTACCTCCTTCTTTAGATGATTTGGATGATTTTATTAAGGATAAATCTCCCAACGCCTACGAAAAACAGGTGGATAAACTATTGGCTTCTCCACATTATGGAGAAAAAATGGCGGTTCATTGGTTAGATATTGCCCGGTTCGCCGATTCCCATGGCTACACCGTCGATCGCCTGAGGGAAATGTCTCCTTACAGAGATTGGGTTATTTCCGCTTTCAACAGGAATATGCCCTTCAATCAATTCACCCAGTGGCAATTAGCTGGGGATTTATTTCCCAATCCAAGCAAGGAAATGATTATTGCCACCGCTTTTAATAGAAATCATCCCCAAAACATGGAAGGTGGCATCATAGAGGAGGAGTTTCAAATGGAATATGTTGCCGATAGAACGAACACTTTCGGCGAAGCTTTTTTGGGTCTTTCCACCGGTTGTGCCCGATGCCATGACCATAAATATGATCCCATTTCCCAGGAAAATTATTATCAATTTTTTTCCTTCTTTAATAATGTGAAAGAGGCCGGGCAGATTTCCTGGAATAGTGCTACCCCAACTCCTACCTTACTTTTGCCAACAGATGATCAGGAAAAAATGATCGAATTCATTAAGAAGAAGATTTATAAGGAGGAAAAAAATATTGAAATATTAAAAAAATCAAATGGTACTTCATTTAATGATTGGTTGTCCTCAAATGACTACAAAAAATTAGGAGAGCAGGTAATTCCTCAAAATGGATTGAAGGCAATTTTCACTTTTGATCAGGCTGATTTACAAAATAAGATAAACAGGAAGGAGAAGGGAGTGATGAAGAGGGAAGCAGGCATGGATGGGGCAAAACCTACTTTCTCGCAGGGTAAAATAGGTCGTGCTATTCATTTGGATGGCGATGAATATCTCGATTTGGGAAATATTGGTGTATTCAGAAAATCGGATCCTTTTACCATTGGTATGGATGTCTGGTTACCTTCAACATTCAAAGAAGGGGTCATTTTTCATAAAAGTGAAGGGGAAAGATTATATAATTTCAGAGGGTTTCACCTTTATTATAAAGATGGAAAATTTGAAATAAATATGGCTCACGCAGCTCCTTCCAATGCCATTACAAAAATATCGAAGGAAAAAATTCCAAAAGAAAAGTGGATTCATATCGCGCTCGTTTATGATGGTTCTTCTACCGCCGCCGGGTTTGATTTATTTGTAGATGGCCAGAAGTTACAAATGATTACCAGCATGGATCAGCTGACAAAGGAAATATTATTCAGGCGAGAAGTTGAACCTGGTATTCAGATAGGTGGCTGGTGGCGTGGACTTGGATTTAAAGGAGGTCTGGTGGACAATGTTACCGTTTATCATCGTAACTTAATACCTTTTGAGGTAGCGGTTCTGGCCGGAAAAAGTAAATGGAAAGACATTACTACAAAAAATATTACCTCATTGGGCAGATTTGAAAAGGATGTCTTAGAGGGGTATTATGAAAATGCAGTAGATAAAAAATTAAGAATCCTTGCCGATTCATTATCCTTGTTTAGAAAATCTTTAGCTGATTCTTTAGAGCAAGTTGAAGAATTGATGGTAATGCAGGAATCGAAAATACCGAAAAAAACGTATTTATTGCATCGTGGACATTATGAAAATAAGGGAAAAGAGGTTTTTCCAGGTACGCCAGAATCTGTTTTAGCCTTTCCAAATCATTTACCTAAAAATAGATTGGGGTTGGCAAAATGGTTGTTTTTACCAAATCATCCGCTTAC
>JAFMBH010000219.1 GCA_017858735.1 Bacteroidota bacterium | reverse complement strand
CAGACAGTCAGATAGACAGTCAGTCGGTCAGTCAGTCAGTCAGCCACAGTTGCAATAGTTACAGTAGTTGTAGTTGCAGCAGCAGATAGTAATGTTGCAATGGGTCCCCATCAAACTCTCCTTGATAAATGAGGCCAAACACTTTGGAAATTAGCTAAAATAATCGCCAAATAGCGTGTGAGAGACCATTCAAATACCTCCCTATATTCCCTTATATTCCATTAATGGGACTCTAAGGGCCTTACACTCCCTGGGGACCCAGTTAGAGAACAGCAACAAAGAAGAAACTGTCATATGTACATGTAATGGCCAAGTTGTTTTATCTGCGAGATTCAAAAGCTCTGGGCATGGATATGTGTGGCTGAGCGGAGCAGTGGACACAAGTGGATGTGGGTGCATTGGATACAGCATGAAGTGGATGTGGGGACAAAGGCGACGAATCCATCTGGAAATTCAGTGTCCGCCTGCTGTGCCTCTGACTCTTGGGGGCAGAATGATATCCTCCAAGACCTTGAGCCTCTTGCCCTTCTCATTTTTAAGCTTCTCAACCTCTGGCAGTCGTTTACTAATATCTTTGCAACTGTTCTCGACCTTGTCCAGGCCAGTGCCTAAGGGGACTTGCAGTGCCTAAGAGGACTTGCAGTTCCTAGGGAATGCTAGGAATTCCTTCTGGAATTCGTTGGATTCCCTACGACCTGCAAGTCCTCTTCCAGGCACCACAAGTCCTCTTAGGCACTGGCCTGCCTGCTCCAGTCGATCTTGCAAGTGCTTGTTTTGCCGCTGCAGCTCAGCATTGGCTTTGATCTGCTCTTGCATTGCCCTCTCCAACTCAGAAACACGCAACTGCAGAACTACATGGGCCTCTTCCAGGTTTTCCATCCGCTCCTGCTGGCCCTTGGCCCACGCGGCTAAGGCTGCAGCACCTTCTGTAAAGAATACAGATGCATCTGATGCATCTGTCGCCATGCGGGTAAGCGCAAAATACTAGGAGAATATTGAATAAAAAAGAATCAAAGGACACTTTGCTATCATATCATCCCCTTGCTCTCTTGCTCTGCATGCTTAATTTGTTGACCGTTTTGGTCAGCCAATGCTTGACCCTGTGCGCTCAAACTTGAAAAAACGGCGACTATTAGTTATCTGTAAAGAGCCTTTAATAGGGCCTTATAAGACCCTTAAGGGTCTTATAGGGTCCTTAAGGGCGGGCCTTATAAGGCCCTTAAGGGCCTTATAGAGCCCTTAAGGGCCGTATAGAAGACATCCGAGGACTCATCCGAATTCCCCATCGGAAGGGGGGGAAGAGGAATCTGAATCTGAAAACTAGAGTGTGTAACGTTCAATGCGGATGAACACAGGCCAATATTGGGCTGGACAGTCTGGGGGAACCATCACCCTGCGAAGCCGTATTTCAGATGCTTCCATGAACCCAGCCGGATTCCCCGTTTGCCTCAGAAACCCTGCTCGGATCCTTGGATTCATCCTACAAGCTCGGCAGAAAAAGTACCACGAATGCCACGAAGGATAACTAGTCACGGAGACGAGGTGGACCACGCAAGGAGTGTCAAAGCCAGGCAAGCTTGAGGTGTGAACTAAAATACGATTGTCTTCCGTAGGCTGGGCATAGCATTCTCTCCAGTCAATCCACTCCCCGTCGATCCAGGTGTTGCATAGACCACACGGCATGGCAGGGCGCAAACAGGGGATCCACGGTTGTTTAATGGACAGTTGAGCCCGGCATGGATATGTGTGGCTGAGCGGAGGAGTGGACACAAGTGGATGTTGGAGAATTGCGCCAAGCTGCAACGACCGCAGCATACGCCTACGAATGAATGAATGAATGAATGAATGAATGAATGAATGAATGAATGCATGTATGGATGTGGATGGATGGATGTGGAGTGCATGCATGCATGATGGATGGGCCTTATAGGGCCTATGAGGCCTTATAGGCCCTAAAAGGCCTTATAGGGACTATAAGGCCTCACAGGACCTATAAGGCCTTATAGGCCCCATGAGGCCTTACTTATAGGACCTTGAAGGCCTTATAGGCCCCTTAAGGCCTTATAGGGATGAACACGATTTGAATAAAACTTGCGATTTTCATGTTCTCAGGTCGTCACCGGGCAACCGAATGCAGCCAAGCAACTTGCAATCTTCTCTGGTCTGATCGTCGCGAAGTTTTCTTCGGATCGCAGATACGTCCATGATAGGAATTTTCTTAAAATGCGCGCAACATTGAAATGGCTCATGATGTTTGAATCTGTGATGGCTATGGCGTGATGTTTTTGCATTTATCATTGTTCTGAATTTTATCGATATTTGTTACAGGGGTCCCAATTCCCCAATGATAGTTTTTCGTTGTTTGATATGGATGCATGGATGAATGTATGGATGGATGCATGGATGAATGCATGGATGAATGCATGGATGGATGAATGCATGGATGGATGTATGGATGTGGATGTATGGATGTGGATGGATGTGGATGCATGGATGTGTATGGATGTGGATGGATGGATGTGGATGCATGGATGGATGTATGGATGTATGGATGTGGATGGATGGATGGATGTGGATGTATGGATGTGCCCAGGGACCCTAGAATAGCAAGGTGGGCTTTCCCTAGCCCTTGGCCTTCCCCTTGGCCCCTGGGACCCTGGGACCCTAGAATAGCAAGGGGGACCCTAGAATAGCAAGGGGGGCTCCCCCTAGCCCTTGGCCTTCCCCTTGGCCCCTGGGACCCTAGAATAGCAAGGGGGACCCTAGAATAGCAAGGGTGGCTCCCCCTAGCCCTTGGCCTTCCCCTTGGCCCCTGGGACCCTAGAATAGCAAGGGAGCAAGGGGGACCCTAGAATAGCAAGTGTTTTTCAGCAGTCTCCATGTCAGACCAAGATGATCCTTCAACCATCGCAGATCGCAGAGTGATTCTACGGAATGAAGGCCTTATAAGGCCCTTTAAGGGAGTTTGTCCAGCCAGGACCCTATGGGAGTCACCGTTGTTGGGGACCCTGGCAATATATACAGTGACACAGTGACTCCCATAGCAGCTCTGTAAATACGCCACAGGACCACAGGCCTACTTGGAGGCCTGCTGCTGTTGAGGTTCCCACTGGCCCTGGTCCCTTGTTAGGTCCTGGTCCCGCCCGGCCCTTTCGCAGGCCTCCTGGCAAGCCTTACTCCAGGCCTGCTTGCACTACTGCCCATGACATCTGTGTGTCGGGTTCTGGTCAATGCCCAGCTTCTGGCTGGACCATAGACCAGTACTGCCCCAGATGCCATGGGTAGCTCAGGACTTCGAATGCCTTAAAGGGTCTTTAAGGGCCTTTAAGGCCCTTTAAGGGCCTTATAAGGCCCTTAAAGGGCCTTATAAGGCCCTTA